>CAMLSD010000020.1 GCA_946482595.1 uncultured Comamonadaceae bacterium | reverse complement strand
CTGCACCTGCACCTGCACCTGCACCTGCACCCGCACCCGCACCCGCACCTGCACCGGCACCGGCACCGGCACCTGCACCTGCACCTGCACCTGCACCTGCACCCGCACCTGCACCTGCACCTGCACCTGCACCTGCACCTGCACCTGCACCTGCACCTGCACCCGCACCCGCACCCGCACCCGCACCCGCACCCGCACCCGCACCGGTCAGCACCCGCGAACCCCCTGCGCTGCAAGTGCTGGTGACACTGCAGCGAGTCCTGGAACAAGAGCGTTTTGGCGAAGTTGGCCTGGAGGCTGAGAATGTCTGTCGTTGATCAACCTACGAAGAAACTGGCGCGATGTCCCTGGCTGTCGGTTGCGGGCGCGTATGTCTTCGCAGGGATGGTCGCGCTCGGCGCACTTTCACCTGCCAGCGCTCAGCAGCGCGCCGGTGAGGTTGACTTCGCCCGCGGGGCCGGATTCGCCCAGCAGCCGGGCCAGACGCCCAGAACGCTCGGGAAGGGCCTGCCGCTTGTCGAGGGTGACCGGCTCAGTACCGGCGTGGCGTCTTTTGCCATCGTCAAACTGAACGATGGAACGCGCATGACGCTGCGGCCAAACACGGATCTTGTGCTTCAGACCTACCGCTTCCGTGAGGCTGCGCCGGACAACTCCATGGTGATGCAGTTGTTCCGTGGCGGCTTTCGTGCCATCACGGGCCTGATCAACAAGAACGCTCCCAACGCCGCGCAGGTGCAGACCGCAACCGCGACCATCGGGATTCGCGGCACGGATTTCGATGCCCGGTTGTGCGGTCGTGACTGCGCTGACGAGTCCCGCGTTGTGGCCCAGGTCACCAAGCCGAACAGCGTGCAGGCCAGCGCGAAGGTTGCCGTCATGCAGGGTGACGTGTTCGCGACCGACACGGCGGGTAGTCGTCGTCGACTGGTGTCCGGTGGTGCAGTGTTTCCGGGCGATACCGTCGAGACAGGCGTGCGAACGTTCGCATTGCTTGCCTTCCGCGACCAGACGCGCGCAGCACTGGGATCCAATTCGCGCCTGCAGATACAGAACTTCGTCTATGACGCGAACAACGCGTCTGAAGGCTCGTTCCTGGTTCGGCTGGCGCGTGGATCCATGCGGGCCGTGACCGGCTTGATCGGCAAGGCCAATCCATCGCGTGTTGCCGTCGGCACGGCGACGGCGACCATCGGGATCCGTGGCACCGGGTTTGACGTGACGTGCACGGGGCCGTGTGCTGGCGAGGAAGGGCCGCCTGACAGCGGCTTCTCTCTGTTCACCTGGGACGGCACGGTCGCAGTCACCCCCGAGGGGCGTGGGGAAGAACTGGTCGGGCAGGGGCAAGGCATATTCGTCAGCGCGGAACTGGTGCGTCGTCTGACGTCCGGGCCGGAAATCGATGCCCCGCGTCCAGATGACGTTCCGATTGACGAGGAGGCGTTGTTCGGGGCCGCGCCGATCGGGGACGATCCAGAGGGCTTGTATGTGTTCGTGCGGGACGGGCACGTGGAGATCCGCACGGCGACCGACGTCCTGCATCTGGCGCGTGGCGAGGCGGGCTATGTCACCGGACAGGGCGAAACCACTCGGCCGGACCAGCTCCCGTTGTTCATCGAGTTTGACCGGACGCCCATGCCCGATGTCGAGAACCCGACGCTTTCGAGCATTCTGGGCGACCTCCTGCCACGGGGTGCGGAGGTGTGCCGGTGAGCGCCGACCTGCAGCATGAAGGAACGAGGCTGATGAAGATGTCTTCAATTCGCACGAGCCGCCTGCGCCCCCTGTGCGCCGTCATCGCCGCAGTCGGTACCTTGTCCGGCGTGATCACGGGTGACGTGTGGGCGCAACCCAATGCACTCGTCGCGCCTCCCGCTGCCGTATTCCCGATCAAGGGTTTTGCAATCATCGGCGAGAACCCTCTGTCCAGCAGTGTGACCAGCGCGGTACTTGCCCCCTACCTTCGGGCCGACGCGACACTCGAGGTGTTGCAGCAGGCGACGTCTGCGCTGGAGCAGGCCCTGCAGGATCGAGGCTTCTCGCTGTATCGGGTGGTCCTTCCGCCGCAGCCGGTGGGCGATACGGTGACGCTCAACATGGTGCGGTTCTCGATTGGCAAGGTCGAGGTGCAGGGCAACGACCGGCATTTCTCGACGGACAACGTGCGTCGAGCGGTCCCGGAGCTGACCGAGGGCGGATCACCCAACCTGCGTCGGTTGGCGAGGGAAACGTCGGTCGCGAATGAGAACCCCTCGCGCAAGCTGGTCGTGGCGCTCAAGCAAGCGGAGGCAGGCGAGACGATCGATGCCACCGTGAGGGTCAGCGAACGCGCGCCGTGGACGGTCGGAGCGTCGTTGAGCAATGCGGGCACCAGGGAAACCGGCCGTGATCGCGTTACGCTCAGCGGAAGCTACAACAATCTCTTCGATCGCGACCATGTCGTGGGCGCCGCCTACACCACGTCGCTCGAAAAGCCGTCTCGCGTCAAGCAGTACGGGCTGAGCTACCGTGCGCCGTTGTACACATGGGGCGGCGTGGTGTATGCAAGCTACACCGACAGTGATGTCGTCGGCACGTTCGGTCTCAATGCGGGCTCTTCCGAGTTCGGAACATTCACCAGCACGGCGGCCGGCACCGCCATGAGATTGGGTTATTCCCACTATCTTGAGCCCCAAGGTGGCTATCGCGCCTATGTCAGCCTGAGTCTCGACGACAAGCTCTATCGCGCCACGGAAGTGGAGGGACTCCCCGTCACGCAGTCGGATCGGCGCTCTCGTTCCATCTCGCTGGGCTACACGGGGCGCCTTGAGGCAGACCGTCGACTGGCCACCTACCACCTTGAACTCGCGGGCAATCTCGGTGGCGGGCGCGGCAACAGCCTGCTCGCCTACCAGAGCGAAAACAGCGACATCCGCACCTCGCGCTGGAAGGCCCTTCGTGCTGCAGCCTCCTTTGTCCAGGTGCTGCCCTCGAACTGGCAGTTTCTCGCCCGAGCGCAAGCCCAGTACAGCCCGGACCTGCTGATTGCCGGCGAGGCCTTTGGTCTGGGCGGCGTGGGCTCAGTGCGAGGTGTCGCGGACAGGGTGCTCTACGGTGACTCGGGCTACCTGCTCACCCTGGAGGCGACGACGCCGGAACTGGCGCCGGGCCTGAGGGTGCTGGCCTTTGCCGACGGCGGAACGGTGTCCAGCCATGTGACCGACCGGCCGGCACGTCGCGCCCGCGATCGCCTTGCCAGCGTCGGCCTGGGACTGCGCTATGCCCACCCCAGCGGGGCGAGCCTGACGGCCGACTACGGCCGGGTGGTCACCGGAAGCCGCGCCGACCCCGTGGAGAACCCTTCTGTGCCGGGCAAGGGTGACGATAAACTGCATGTCAATTTCTCGATCCTTTTCTGATTCCTGATCTGATCGGCATCGATTTCGATTGACCGACCGGCGCCGCAAGGCGCCGGTTCACCTTGGGCTCCCATGGCCGGACTCGACAAGCATTCCCCCACCCCCGTTGCCCTCACCGTGCACCAGCAGTCGCGTGTGCTGGAGGTTCAGTTCAGCGACGGGGCGCACTTTCGCATTCCTTTCGAGCTGATGCGCGTCTACTCGCCATCGGCCGAGGTGCAGGGCCACGGCCCGGGCCAGGAAGTGCTGCAGACCGGCAAGCGCGAAGTCGACGTGGTGGCCCTGGAGCCAGTGGGCAACTACGCCGTGCAGCCCACGTTCAGTGACGGGCACGAGTCGGGCATCTTCTCCTGGGACTACCTCTACCTGCTGGGCTCCCGGCAAGAGGCGCTCTGGCAGGAGTACGAGCAGCGCCTGACGGCCGCTGGCGTCGATCGCGATGCGCCGATGCCCGAGCGTTCGGGGTCGGCCTGCGGCCACCATCACTGACACCCGCGCGCACAGGCCGCGGGCTTGAGAGCGCCCCCCGCGGGGGTCAAGGAAACTTGGGGCGGCCCGACGTTTCCTTGAGTGCCGGCCCGACTCGCCGAGCCGGCGTCTGTCGGTTTTTCCCATCAAAGGCAGGCCGGCGCGGGCACTTTGTGTGCCACATGTCCTGCCCTCGCACGGGGTTGTCGGGCCTGACGTGCAACACCGAACTTACGATGTCTTCATGAGCACCACCCATTTCGGATTCAAGACCGTCGACGAGGGCGAAAAGGCGCAGCATGTGCGTGGCGTGTTCGACTCCGTCGCGCGCCGCTACGACGTCATGAACGACCTGATGTCGGCCGGCCTGCACCGCGCCTGGAAGGCCTATACCGTCGCCGCCTCCGGCGTGCGCGAGGGCCAGGCGGTGCTCGACATCGCTGGAGGCACCGGCGACATGTCGCGCGCGTTTGCCCGCAGGGTGGGCCCGTCGGGGCTGGTGGTGCACACCGACATCAACGAATCCATGCTGGGTGTGGGCCGTGATCGTCTGATCGACGAGGGCCTGAACCTGCCGACAGCGCTGTGTGACGCCGAGGGCCTGCCGTTTGCGAGTGGGCGCTTCGACATCGTGTGTGTAGCCTTCGGCCTGCGCAACATGACCCACAAGGACCGGGCCCTGGCCGAGATGTGCCGGGTGCTCAAGCCGGGCGGCAAGCTGCTCGTGCTCGAATTTTCGAAGGTGGCTGCGCCGCTGGAGAAGGCCTACGACTGGTATTCGTTCAATGTCCTGCCTCGCCTTGGGGGCTGGATTGCCGGCGACGCCCACAGCTACCAGTATCTGGCAGAGTCCATTCGCATGCATCCTGGTCAGGCGGAACTCAAGGCCATGATGAAACAGGCCGGTTTCGGCCATGTCGACGTGCACAACATGGCCGCGGGGGTCGTGGCGCTGCACGTGGGAATCAAGTGCTGAGCCCGCACGCCGGGCGGAAGAAGTGTTCGACATGATGTACGTCAAGGCTTTTGCGCTGATGCGTCTGCTGCCTGCCACCGCGGCCGCATTGCTTGGCGCGAGCCTGACGGTGGCGCAGGCACAGAACCCGCGCCTGGATCTGCCGCGAGGCCGTGCCGCGACGGTGCCGCCCGTCGTGGCGCAGCAGGCCGAAGGCGAGCGCACAGGGCGCTCGACGCAGGGCGCGCGGGCGGACCAGGCATCGGGCCGCAAGTCGGCCGGTTCGCCCCGTCCGTCGGCTTCCAGGGAGCAGGTGCTGGCGGCCGCGCCGATGGCGCCTGCGGCCGGGGCGGGCGCCATGGCGCTCGGCGGCGGCGTGCTGGCCAGCGTGGCCGCAGCGGTGGGCCTGGGCGTGATCTTCGATCAACTGGGGCTGGCGGCGCCCACGGCCGACCTGGCCACGGCCGCCGTGCTCGCGCTGCTGGTCGGTCTGCTGGCGTGGGGCTCATGGCGGCTCGTGCGTCGTCTGACGGCAGGTCCTGCGGCTGCAGCGGCGGGCATGACGACCGCACGGCGCCAGCCGCTTGGCCGCTCCTCGTTTGCCGCCAGCGGCTACGAGCCGATGTCCCTGGCACCCGAATCCAGCGTCCACTATGGTCAGGGCGGCATCGAGGAGCTGGCTGCAAGGACCGGCGAGTTCCGCTGGGGGGTGCCTGCCGGATTCGATGCCACCGGCTTCGTCCAGGAGGCCAAACGCAATTTCGTCGTGTTGCAGGAAGCCTGGGATGCCTCTGACATCGCGCGGCTTCGTGCGCTCATGACCGACGAACTGCTGGCCAACATCCAGGCGCAGCTCCAGGAGCGCGGCAATCGACCGAACCGCACCGACGTGGTCACGCTGCATGCCGAGCTGCTCGGTGTGGAGGTCGTGGCCGGCAACTACCTCGCCAACGTCGAGTTTTCCGGGATGATCCGCGAGGAGATCAGCGCCGGGGCCTCGCCCTTCCGCGAGATCTGGAGCCTGACCAAGCCCTGCGACGGCTCGTCCGGCTGGCTGCTGGCCAGCGTGCAGGCGCTGCAATGACCGGCGATTGAGACCGGCCGCCCGATTCAACGGCGGTGCTGCTCCCTGCCCACCCGGCGCGCTCCCTTCGGGCCTGGGCGGCCCCCGCGCCTCTTTCCGGCGCCCTTCTGAAGCCCCGGCCACATCCATCGAGACACCCGCCAGATCGGTGCTGGGCGCATGCCATGCCGCTGTGCCGGTGTCAAGCCTGCGTCGTGCGAGTGTGGCTGTACTCGTAACAGCCGCGCGAATCCAGCCCCTGATGCGTTGATTTGGCCCCCTCAATCACGGGGGGAACCCCCGGATGGAGGGTTGTCCCGTCATACGGGCTGCCGAGAATCCGTTTCAGCCGTTGCACTCAATTACGCAATCACCCGGAGGAGTTGACGGACGCATCTGCGCAACCGTTTGACCCCAGGTGGGAGAGGTAACCGAAATGTTCAGGGTTTTTCAGCATCACGTAGCCGTGTCGACGTTCCTCGAGCTGTTGGCCGACACCTTGCTGTGTTTCTTTGCCGTGCTGCTGGCGGCATCGACCCTCCACATGGTCCCGGACCAGTCGGGGGCGCTGCCGACGTCGCGCATGCTGCTGCCTGCGCTCGGTTTTGCACTGGTCATGATGATCCTGTATTCGTTCGTCGGCGTGTATCGCCGCGGCGCCACGCAGGTCACGCTCGGTGGCACCGTACGGCGCATGCTGATGGCGCTGCTGGTGGGGGCGTACATCACCTATGTCGGGCTGGGCACGATCTCTGATGACAGCTATGCCAGCCACCTGGTCGGCTACGCCGTGCTCTACCTGCTGGTGGGCCTGGTGATCGTGCGGGGTGCCGTGTTCATGCTGCGCCGCTCGGTGGGCGTGCCCCGCGTGCTGATCGTCGGCGGTGGTGCGGACGCACGCCGTGTCGCCAGCGACCTGGCCTCGGGTGCCGGGCGGGTCGAACGCAGCGTGGTGGGTTTCTACCCGACGGCCGACGGCCCCGATCCCGCGCTGCATGGCTACCGCATCTTCTCGCGCGAGGCCACCATCCTGGACGTCGCACGCGAGCATGGCATCGACGAGATCATCGTGGCGGCCCGCGAGCAACGCGGCGGCGGCGTGCCGATGGACCAGTTGCTGGCCTGTCGCATCCGCGGCATCCCCATCCTCGACATGGCCGGTTTCTACGAGCGCTCGAACGCCGAAGTGCCGATCGACAGCCTGAAGGCCAGCTGGCTCGTGTACGGCCACGGTTTTGTGCAGGGTCCGATGCGTCGCGCGGCCAAGCGGGCGTTCGACATCGCCTCGTCGGCCACGCTGCTGGTGCTGGCGTCGCCGATCATGCTGCTGACGGCGCTGGCGATCCGCCTGGACAGCCCCGGCCCGATCATCTATCGCCAGGAGCGTGTGGGCCTGGGTGGCCGTTCGTTCATGTGCCTGAAGTTCCGCAGCATGCGCACTGATGCCGAGAAGGACGGTGTTGCACGCTGGGCCACCAAGAACGATTCGCGCGTGACCCGCGTGGGTTCGTTCATCCGCAAGACGCGCATCGACGAGCTGCCGCAGCTGCTGAGCGTGCTGCGCGGCGAGATGAGCATGGTCGGGCCGCGCCCCGAGCGTCCGAGCTTCGTGGCCCAGTTGCGTGAGCAGATTCCCTTCTACGACCTTCGCCACAGTGTCAAGCCCGGCGTGACCGGCTGGGCCCAGGTCCGTTACAGCTATGGTGCGTCGGTGGATGACGCGCGACGCAAGCACCAGTACGATCTGTACTACGTGAAGAACAACACGCTTTTCCTCGACCTGCTGGTCCTGATCGAGACCGTGAGCGTGGTGCTGTTCCGCGAGGGTGCGCAGTGACACTGCGTTTGCAATGCACTTGAATGAGCCGGGTGCCTGCCACAAGGCCGGGCGAGGAGGTCGAATGAATCGAGCACAAGCAATCTGGTCCTGGCGTGGCGCCCTGATGGTGCTGTCCGGCCTGTGGCTTGCCCTGGTGGCAGGTTGCGGGTCGCTCGGCAACTACCCGCCGGCCCCGGCGGCAGCCGACACCCCGGATCACCGATACAAGATCGGCGCGCTTGACACGCTGAACATCGTCGTGTGGCGCAACCCGGAACTCTCGACCACCGTGACGGTGCGCCCCGACGGGCGCATCTCGACCCCGCTGGTCGAAGATGTCGTGGCCGCAGGCCGCGATCCGGCCGACCTGGCGCGTGAAGTCGAGAAGGCACTGTCCAAGTTCATTCGCGACCCGGTCGTCACGGTGCTGGTCACCGGCTTCCAGGGCACGTTCTCCGAGCAGATCCGCATCGTCGGCGAGGCGGCGCGGCCCCAGGCCGTGCCCTACCGCCAGAACATGACCGTGCTGGACGTGATGATCCAGGTGGGTGGGCTGACCGACTTTGCCGATGGAAACGGGGCCGTGCTGGTGCGGGGCTCCGAAGGCGGCAAGCAGTACAGCGTGCGACTGGGTGACCTGCTCAAGCGCGGAGACATCTCCGCCAACGTAGGTGTCAAGCCAGGTGACATCATCATCGTCCCGCAAAGCTGGTTCTGATCCAGACGGCCGGCTTGCCGGACGCAGCGATGGACGTCGGGGCCGCCATGAGCGACCCTGTGGCCCGGGAGTGCCTGCAAGGGCCCCGGGCATTCGTGTTGGCGGGCCCGTCCTGCCGGGTCAGGGCGTGGCGGGTGGGCGACCTGACTGTTTTGTGAGTGGATTCTTCCAATGAACGACATCGTGCGCCTCGTGACTGCGACGCTACGGCAGATGTGGCGGTACCGCTGGATCGGTCTGGCCGTGGCCTGGGTTTGCGCCCTCGGCGCGGCCGCGCTGCTCACGCGCATTCCGGACCGCTATGAAGCCACGGCCAGGGTGTATGTCGATACCCAGACCGTGCTCAAGCCGCTGATGGCCGGCCTTGCCTTCCAACCGGACATCGATCAGCAGGTGCGCATGCTCGCCCGCACGCTGGTGTCGCGCCCGAACGTCGAGAAGCTGATGGATTCGCCCGAGATCGGCCTGCCCACGAAGGGGCCGAGTTTTCGCGATCGCGAACTGAACATGCTGACCGAAAAGATCCGCGTGGTGCCCTATGGCGGTGGCAACCTGTACCAGATCAGCTACCGCGACGTGAACGCACCGCGCGCCCAGCGCCTGGTCGAGGAACTGGTGAACATCTTCGTGCGGTCCAGCGTGGGCTCCAAGAGCAAGGACTCCGAGGAAGCGAGCCGTTTCATCGACGAACAGATCGCCTCGTACGAGTCCAAGCTCGTGGAGTCCGAGAACCGGCTGAAGGAGTTCAAGGTCCGCAATTTCGGCGTGGCTGGAACGTCCAACCAGGACTATTTCGGCCGCATCGCCGCGTTGTCCGACGAGGTCAACCGACTGCGCCTCGAACTGATCGCCGCCGAACAGACGCGTGACACCCTCAAGCGCGAGCTGGCCGGTGAAGACCCGCAACTGCCCTCATCGGCCATGCCGGGCGCCGCGCCGGCGGTCATGTCCGAGGTTGAATCCCGCCTGGACGCACAGAAGCGCCAGCTTGACGACCTGCTTCGGCGCTACACCGACGAACATCCCGACGTGATCGCTGCGCGTCGCACCATCGGCATGCTGGAGCAGCAGAAGCGCCAGGAGGATCTGGCCCGCGCCCGTGAGGGTGGCAAGGGCGGTGCGGCGGCCACCAACCCGGTGTTCCAGCGCATCCGCGTGTCGCTGGCCGAGGCCGAGGCCAAGGCTGCGTCGCTGCGCAGCCAGCTGGGTGTGCAGCAGGGCCGGCTGGATCAGATCCGTGCCCAGGCCGGCCGGGTGCCTCAGGTCGAGGCCGAGTTTGCCCAGCTCAACCGCGACTATGAAGTGATCCGGCGCAACTATGAGCAGCTCGTGGCACGCCGCGAGGCGGCGTCGCTGGGCGTCAAGATCGACCAGTCGTCGCAACTCGCCGAGTTCCGACTCGTCGAGCCCGCCCGTGTGTCGTCCACTCCGGTGTTCCCCGGTCGCAAGGTGCTGGCCGCGCTGGCGGTGCTGGGTGCCATCGTGGCCGGCGTGGCCGCCACCTTTGCGATGACCCGCCTGCGGCATGTGGTCGACGACGAAAAGATGCTGCACTCGCTCACAGGCCGACCGGTGCTGGGAAGTGTCTCGATGGTGATGACCGACACGGCCCGTGCGGCCTATCGCCGCGGGACGGTGCAGTTTGCCGGTGTCACGGGGCTGTTCTTCATTGCAAGCATTGCCTGGGTGGCGTGGATCGCCCTGCAGGGCAGGATCTGATCCGGGACACGCCATGAGCATCATCGAACAAGCCGCCAAGCGACTCGAGGAACTGCGCCGTGCCGGGGTGGACGTTCCATGGGCTGCGGCCGGGCTGACGGAGTCCGAATACGAGAACCTCACAGGGGGCAAGGGTGCAGCCGGGGCCGAGGCGGCCGGCGCAGCACCAGCCCGGCCGGCCTCTGCCGCGCCATCCCAGCCGACTGCCCCAGGCGCCGCGGCCCCGGTTCAGCGGGCCGCATCGCCTCAGCCTGGGGCCCCTGCGGCGCTTGCGCCGCGCACGCCTCGCCTGGTCAGCACGGCGGGTGTGGCAAGCAGCCCGGATACCGACAGTGCGTTTGCACCGGACAGCATGTTTGCGCCGGACAGCCTGTTCGCTCCTGACGCCGCCACCGGCGTGGCGCCGGACCCCGCGCTGACGGGCCGCCGCTCGCGGCGCGTGATGCTGGATCTGCCCTACCTGGCGGCCACCAACTTCCTCGTGCCCGACGCTGGCCGCTCGGCCCTGGCCGACGAGTTCCGTGTCATCAAGCGCCCGCTGATCAAGAACGCGCAGGGCGAAGGCGCCGCACCCGTCGCACGTGGCAACCTGATCTGCGTGACGAGTGCACTGCCGGGCGAAGGCAAGACCTTTTGTGCCATCAACCTCGCGCTGAGCATCGCGATGGAGGTCGACAAGACCGTGCTGCTGGTCGATGCCGACGTCGTGCGACCCAGCGTGATGCAGCGCCTGGGGCTTGACCCTGGCCGCGGGCTGCTCGACCTGCTGACCGATCCCGACGTCAAGCTGCCCGACGTGCTGCTGCGCACCAACGTGCCCAAGCTGTCGCTGCTGCCCTCGGGGACGCCGGTGTCCAATTCGACCGAACTGCTGGCCAGCGCGGCCATGGAGCTGCTGCTCGACGAACTGGCCACCAAGTATGCCGACCGCATCATCGTGTTCGATGGCCCGCCGCTGCTGGCCACGACCGAGTCGCGGGTGCTCGCCGCGCGTGTCGGACAGGTGGTGATGGTGGTCGAGTCGGGCAAGACGACCCAGGGCGCCGTGGCCCAGGCGTTTGCCACCGTCGAGCACTGCCCGGTGGTGATGTCGGTGCTCAACAAGTTTCACGGCCAGGGAGCGAGCTATCGCTATGGCTACTACGGCTACTGACGCCAGCGTGGCCCCGGCGGCTGGCCGGCGCCGGCGGCCGTCCAAGGGAGGGGTGTGATGAAGCGCAAGACTGTCCGCCTGGCAACCAGCCTGCGGCGCAAGCTGGTCGGTGCATGTGTGCTGGCAGCCGGGCCGGCGGCCGTGGCGCAGGATATGCCGCCAGTCTTCACGCCCGAGATCAACGCCACGCTGACCTTCACCGACAACGGCAACTATGCCCGGGCCGGCGAGGCGCGCAGCGACACCATCCTGAGCGTCACGCCCCGCCTGTCGGTGAACCTGCGCGGGGCGCGCAACACCGTCGAAGGCGACTTCGGCTTCGAGAGCCTCACCTACACCAACAACACCCAGAAAGACCGGGTGCTGCCGCGCGGCAGCCTGCGCTGGCGCTCCAACCTGATCGATCGCTGGCTGTTGCTCGATACCTCCGTCGTGGCCGACCGGTCGCCGGTCGACCCGTTTGCCGGTTCGCCGGGCGGCGACCTGAGCTTCAACGACTACTCGCTGGTGCGTTACCGCATCGCGCCGACGATCGACCATGCGTTTTCGCCCTCGCTGGCGTTGCTGGCGCGCTCCGATCACAGCTGGACAAAGCGCTCCGGCGGTCCGAATCCCGACGATCCGCTGCGTGACACCTATGTCGAGCAACAGGTCGTGCGCCTCGAACAACAGCCCTTGCCGCTGGGCTATTCGCTCGAGTACAACCGCGAGAAGACCGAATACACGTCCGCCCCCATCGGTTCGGTGCTGAGCCTGCAGACCCTGCGCGGTGTCGGCACCTACCGGCTGACGCCTGAGCTGACGCTTGGCGCCGTCGTGGGCCATGAAAACAGCAAGTTTTCGCTCACCGATCGCAGCGAGACCTTGTACGGCGCACGCGTGCGCTGGACACCGACCGAACGCACGTTGCTGTCGGCGGCGCTGGAACATCGATTTTTCGGTACGGGGTGGGACCTGCAATGGAACCACCGCTCGCCGTTTTTTGCCTTCCAGGTCCGGCTGCTGCGCCAGCCGACGACCCAGCCGGCCTCGCAGGTGCTCGGGGCGCCCGGTGCGACGGTCGGCTCCCTGCTCGATGCCCTGCTGACCACCCGCGTGCCTGACCCGGCGCAGCGCAGCGTGATGGTGTCCGACCTCATCAACCGTCTGGGCATCCCGGGCGAGCTGATCAGTCCGGTGGAGTTGTTTTCCGACTATGCCCAGCTCCAGCAGGGCGGCACTGCCAGCGTGATCTTCATGGGGCGTCTGACCACCGTGGCCGTGACGCTGTACGAGAGCAAGTTCGAGCGGCTGCGCTTCGAGGACGATCCGCTGGGTGCGCCGGGGCTGTCCACCTCGGACAACCGCCAGAGCGGCCTGGAGGTCGAGCTGAACCGGCGACTCACCCAGCGCCTGGCGTTCAACGTCGGCCTGCGCTGGGCGCGCATCGCCGGGCTGGCCGCGCGCGAGGGCGACTACACGCGCGAGAAATCCCTGCGAGCGACGGTGACCTACGCCCTGTCGCCCGACACCACCATGACCTTCGGGCTGCGCAGGCAGCTGCTCGATTCCAATGTCAGGGACGCCGGCCGTGAAACCGGTGGCCTGATCGGCATTGGGCACCGTTTCTGACCCGTCTGCATGTACGAAACCCATTTCGGCCTCAGCGGGCCACCCTTTCAGCTCAATCCCGATCCAGCCTTCTACTTCGACAGCCGGGGGCACAGCAATGCGCTGGCCTACCTGAAGTTCGGTGTGTACCAGGGCGAAGGTTTCATCGTGGTCACCGGCGACATCGGGGCGGGCAAGACCACGCTGGTGCGCACACTGCTGGGGGGGCTCAACCCCGAGCAGGTCGTGGCGGCCCAGGTGGTCAGCACGCAACTGGAGTCCGGTGATCTGCTGCGCTCCATCATCACCGCCTTCGGTGTGCCGCCGATGGGCGCCAGCAAGGCGCACCTGATCGCCACGATCGAGGCCTTCCTGACGGCGCTGGCCGCGCGCGGCAGGCGGGCGCTGCTGGTGGTCGACGAAGCCCAGAACCTCAATCGCGAGGCGATCGAGGAACTGCGCATGCTGTCGAAC
This sequence comes from uncultured Comamonadaceae bacterium, assembly GCA_946482595.1. The sequence goes on along the minus strand of CAMLSD010000020.1, from coordinate 36,888 downwards.
TTCCAGTTGGGCAAGCAGGCCCTGCTGCAGAGTTTTCTGGTGGGGCAGCCCGAGCTGCGCAAGGTGCTCGAGTCCAAGTCGATGGAGCAGTTCCGCCAGCGCGTGATCGCCTCCTGCCACCTGGGGCCGCTCGACCCGCAGGAAACCCGTGCCTACATCCAGCACCGGCTGCGCCGTGTGGGCTGGAAGGACCTCCCGCGCATCGAGGAGCCGGCCTATGCCGAGGTCCACGAGTGGACCGGCGGCGTGCCTCGACGCATCAACCTGTTGTGCAACCGCCTGCTGCTGGCCGCCTACCTGGCCAATGCCACTGTCATCACCCGCGACGACGTCGAACGCGTCGCGCAGGAGATGCGTGGGGAGGTGGGTGAATCCAAACTGGCGCCGCTGCCGGCCGGGCGAGGCCGCGCCGACACGACTGCGGAGGCCTCCGCTGCCCCTGCGCCACGCCCACCCGGGGCAGGCCGTACCGGCTGGCCGGCAGGGGAGGCCGGCGGCATCGTGCGCCGTGCCACCAGCCCGCTCGGCAAGGGGGCCGCCTGCATCGCGTGTTTTGTCGACAGCCCGTCGGCCTACCTGAAGGGCCTGGTCGTGGCGCAGACACTGGCGGCCTATCCCGAGATCCCGCCGGTGGTGGTGATCAATCCAGGGGCCGAGGCCCAGGTCATGACGCCCTGGTCACCGCAGAAGGCGGGGCTGTCGGCGGTGATGGAGTTCCACCTCGGGGCCCAGGCATCGGCCGGGTTCCTGCCGATGAGCGCCGACCTGGGCCGCCGGCTGCACGAGGTGCTCCAGGAGCTGAATCCGGTGGCCGCGCTGGCCCTGGGGCAGTCCGATGCCATCCTGAGCTGCGTGCTGGGGGCGGTGAAATCGTCGGTGCCTGTCCTGCGGCTCGAGGCGGGCCGGCGCCATGCGGATGCCCCGGCGGCCGAAGCCACCAACGAAGGCCTGCTGGATCGGCTGTGCGAAGTGCTCTACACGAGCCGGCTGACGGCCCATTACACGCTCTACCGTGAAGGCATCGCGTCCGACCGGGTGCATTGCATCGGTGGGTTGGTGCTCAATGTGCTGCATGTTGTTCGGCCGCTGGCGGTGCCCGCGCGCAACACGCTGGTGAGCATGGCCGCGCCGCGTGCGCTGCTCGGGCCGCAGCCCACCTATGTGCTGGTCACGGCACAGTGCGATGCCGACGGGCAACTGCCGGCGGGCGTGGCCGAATTTGCCGGCAGCACCGGCCTGTTGCGGGGCGTGGCGCCGGTGATCTGGGCCATGTCCGAGGCGACCTCGGTGGCGATGCGCACCAGCGGCCTCGAGGCCCGGTTGCGCTCGGCAATGGTGACCGTGCTGCCCGACCCCGGCCCGCTGGAAATGCTGGGTCTGGTGCAGGCTGCCGCCTGTCTGGTGACCACCCCCGAAGGCGCCTGGGCCGAAGAGGCCGATGCACTGGGCATCCGTGTGGTGGTGCTGACCGGGCCGAGCACCGCGGCCCGCATCGACGACGGCTCAGGGGCCGTTGCAGCCCATGGGGCCGAACAGGCGGTGTCGCTGATTCAGGAGGGGGTGGACGGTCGCCCCGAGCAGTCTCCCCAGGCTCAGGACGAATACTGGGACGGCGGCGCTGCCGCCCGCCTGGCCGATCACCTGCGCACCTGGTTGCCTCGCCACGCCCGCGCCATCGATCCGGCAGGCGTACGCCAGGCGACCGACGCCTGAGCGCATCCGGCCGACACCACGTCAAGCCGCTTGAGGCCGCTTGGGCGGCCGTCTAAAGCGTAAGATCATGTAACGGACCCCCCTTATTCAGGGGGGTTTCTTGCATTTTGGGGCTCATAGACAGCCCACCCCCCCAAGTGAGGGGTTTGTCACGCTTGACAACCTGTGGATTTGCAACAGGTCTGTTACATCGTTACAGGTTCGCTTACGGGGCGCCGTCCGGCCCCCCCTACTATCCGTTCCAAGCAGCCAATGCCCCTGGCAATCAACGCTCAGACACCGGTCTGACAAGCCAGGACGCAGTGCCAACGCAGTACCACGGTTCTCGTCACACCGACTTTGTCGGTTCCCTTGCTTTCCGCACTGCCTTTACAGCGCCCTGTAGGCCCGACTTCGCGTGGCCCGCCGGGATGGACGAGCTTTATCTACTTGAGAGTGCCATGAAAGCAACCAATCAATCCCGCCTGACCATCCTGGCCGAACTGATGGCGTCCTGCGCCCTGCTCGCCGCATGCGGCGGGGGCGTCAACGACTCTGAAACGATCCAGGCAGCCGATGTGGCTGAAGGCGAGCGTGAAACCGCTCAAGCCACCGAGACCTGGTCAAAGATAGCCAACGAACACGAAGCTTTCAAGACGAGCTCCGCGCGCACCGTGCGTTTCGGTGCCGGCACGAAGTGGGTCACCAAGACGGTGACGGGCGACGCCACCTGCAGCCGTTACGAATTCGGCAAGGACCCTGCCTCCGGTGTGGTCAAGGTCTGTGAAGTCAGCGGGTCCACCACGACCGCTCCGGCACCTGCCCCGGCTCCGGCCCCGGCTCCCGCTCCGGCCCCGGCCCCGGCCCCGGCCCCGGCCCCGGCTCCGGCTCCGGCTCCGGCTCCGGCTCCGGCTCCGGCTCCGGCTCCGGCTCCGGCCCCGACCGGCAGCTGGACCAAGGTCGCCAGCGAATGGGGAACCTTCTCGACGACCACGGCGCTCACCGCCCGCTTCGGTGCTGGCGACAAGTGGATCCAGAAGACGGTTTCCGGCGCGGCACAGTGCAACAGCTATTTCTTTGGCAGCGACCCGGCCTACGGTGTCCTGAAGTCGTGCGAAGTGACGACCACGGCGTCGGCCCCGGCCCCGGCTCCGGCGCCTGCACCCGCCCCGGCTCCCGCACCGGCCCCGGCGCCCGCACCGGCTCCTGCGCCCGCACCGGCTCCTGCGCCCGCACCGGCCCCCGCGCCTGCCCCAGCTCCCGCTCCCGCTCCCGCTCCCGCCGAACTGCAACTGGCAGCCTGCGTCCCCGGCTCTGGCCGTGACTTCCAGGTGGGCCCGAACGTCGGCCAGCTCAGCTCGCTGGACCAGGTGCCCTGGGAGTCGCTGGCCGCTGGCGACACCGTGCGCATCTTCCATCGCGCCACGCCGTACGCCGGCAAGTTCCTGATCGCTGGCAAGGGCACGGCCTCGGCGCCGGTGCGTGTATGCGGCGTCAAGAGCGCCTCGGGTGAGCGTCCGGTCATCACCGGCCAGAACGCCGTGACCCGTCGCGGCCTGGCCTACGGCAACATCGCGCATGAGCAGCGCGGCGTGATCATCGTGAAGTCGCTCTACACCGACGCCTACACCGCCGTGCCGACCTACGTGCAGATCGACGGCCTGAAGATCCAGGGCGCCACGCCCAGCAACAGCTTCACCGACAGCAACGGGCAGCGCCAGAACTACATGGAGTTTGGCGCCTGCGTGTGGGTCGAGCGTGGCCACAACGTGACCATCGCCGACAACGAGATCACCGACTGCACCCACGCGATCTTCAGCCGCTCGAACGACGAAGGCAGCTACACCGTCACCAAGAACCTGCGCATCGCCGGCAACTACATCCACAACAATGGTGTGACCAACAACTACACCATCCACCAGAGCTATGTGCAGAGCCAGGGTGTCGTGTATGAGTTCAACCGCTACGGCCCGCTGCGTTCCGGCGCCACCGGCAACGCCATCAAGGACCGTTCCACCGGTGTGGTGATCCGCTACAACCGCATTGAAGACGGCGCCCGTGCCCTGGACCTGGTCGAGGCCGAGGACATGCCCAACACCGCCAAGGCTGATCCGACCTACCGTGCGACCTATGTCTACGGCAACCAGATCATCAAGGACGGCCGCAAGGGCAGCACCATCCACTACGGAGGTGACCACCCCGGCAGCGAGAACAACTATCGCAAGGGCACGCTGTACTTCTTCAACAACACGGTGCACCTGACCGGCAATGGCTACGGCGTGCTGTTCCAGCTGTCGACGACGGAAGAGAAGGCCGAGGTGTGGAACAACATCTTCGTGTTCGACGCCGCGATTCCCTACCCGTCGATGCGTGCCACGCAAGACAATGCGCCCGGCTACACGTCTGGTGGCATCGTCAACCTGGGCCGCAACTGGATCAACGCCAACTGGGCTGACTCCGACCCGTACCATCCGGTCCCCGGCCAGCTCAACGGTAGCGCCAACATGATCACCGGCACCACCCCGCCGATCGACATGGGCACGATGATCCCGCTGGCAGGCAGCTCCGTGATCGACACCGCCCTGGCCGGCCCGAGCGCAGCCAGCAGCTACAAGGTGCAGTTCCAGCTCGACACCGGCTTCCGCCCGAAGGCCCGCACGGTGAACGGCAACGCCCTGGATCTGGGTGCCGTCGAGCGCTGATCCACGACGAGCCGACGCCTCGACCCTGGCCACCCGGCCAGGGCTCCGACAGGCCCGCGACGCACACTGTGCCTCGCGGGCTTTTTTCATTCACCTGGCACGGCGATCGCTGGCGCTGGCGCACGGCTCGAGCTGACCGGGTGGGGCAGGTGATCGAAGGGGGGCGCGGCGCACACTACCATCGTGTCATGCGCGACTGCACCTCCTCAGCTGCCACGGGCCGCCTGATGCTGACCGGCCCGTTCGAGACCGAGCTGCATCTGGTCGACCTCGACGCGCTGCCCTGGGACGAACTGCCTCTGCACGAACTGCACCCGCAGGAGCTGGAGCGCGTACAGCGGTACGTGTTCGAACGCGATCGGCGGCGCCATGCCGCGTGCCGCCTGGCGCTGCGCCGGGTGCTGGCCGAGGCCTGCGGTGTGACCCCGCGGGCAATCGAGTTCACGGAGGGTCCACATGGCAAGCCCTCTGCGCCGGCGCTCGCCGGGCTGCACTTCAACGTGAGCCACAGCGGCGCCGCGGGGTTGATCGGTGTGTGCCGCTCGCACGAACTGGGTGTGGACATCGAGTTGCTGCGCGAGATGCAGGACGCATCGGCGCTGGCGCGGCACAACTTCACCGCGGACGAGCAGGTCGAACTGGCTCAGTCAGCGGACGACACCGCGCGAAGCGGGCTGTTCCTTCAGGGCTGGACCCGCAAGGAAGCCTGCCTGAAGGCCATCGGCAGCGGCCTGTCGGTGGCGCCGCACACCTTCCACGCCGGGCTGGCCGCGCAGGACCGCGAGGTGCTGCTGGCGCTGCCGGGCACGGCTCAGCCCGCGCGGGTGCAACTGCACACCGTGGCACTGGGCAACGACCGCCTGGCAGCGGTGGCCTGGCGGCAACCGGCCTGACAACAACCCGACCCCCGACAGACGCCCTGGCGACCCCGTGACCCCGCGACCCTGGGGTGGGAGGCGCCGCCGCCGCTTGCTATCCTGCGTGGCCTTCCAACACCGGGGTGCGCGATGGAATGGATCCTGCGCCGGCGCCAACACCTGCTGATCGGCGGCGTGCTGCTCGTGCTGCTGTGGCTGGCCCTCGAGGCCGTCTATGTGTGGCGGCGTGACATCCCGCTGCACTGGCGTACCGGTGCGCGGGCCTGGGTTGAGGGAATCGACATCGACCACGGGCTGCGCCTGCGCATGGCCGACGGCGTCGAACTGGCCGCGAGCCTGTACCTGCCCGCGGGCGACCACAAGCAACTGCCCACGGTCTACGTGCGCCTGCCATATGGCCGCAAGGTCTATGGCGAAGGCATGAACTTCGGCATGTTCTTCGCACGCCAGGGCTATGCCGTGCTGGTGCAGGATATCCGCGGCAAGCACGATTCCGGCGGGCTGTTTTCACCCTGGCAGGGCTCGACGGCCGATGGTGCGGCCACGCTGGACTGGATCACGGCGCAGCCCTGGTCGAACGGCAAGGTGGGGACGATCGGCTGCTCGGCCCTGGGCGAGCTGCAATACACGCTGGCCCGGGCCCGGCATCCGGCCCTGGCGGCGATGGTGCCGATCGACGCCGGCGGTGCCTGGGCACGCGACCCTCACTTCGGCTTCTACGAGGGCGGGGTGCTGCAACTCGGTTCGGCCCTGGGCTGGTTTCTCGACAACGGGCAGCATGACCCGCACACACCGCCCCCGCAAGGGGTGGCGATCTCGCAGGCATTGAAGCAACTGCCGGTCAGCGGACTGGTCGCGCGCCACACGGCCGAGCCCAATGCCTATGCACAGTTTGTCGGGCGCGCACTCGAGGACCCACAGTGGCGTGTGCATGACTTCGTGCATCCGGACGACACGATCGACGTGCCGGCGCTGACGATCAACACCTGGTACGACCAGTCACTCGATGGCGCCCTGGCGCTGGCGGCACAGAACCGGTCTGCGCGCCAGCACATGATCCTGGCCCCCGGCACACACTGCCAGCACGAGGAAGTCCTGGCCGCCGGCCGGCTGGGTGACCTGCCACTCGGGCCGGGCGCCACACAGCCCTACCGCGACTGGTACGCGCGCTGGTTCGACCACTGGCTGCGCGGCCAGCCGGATGCGCTGGCCGATCTGCCACGGTATCTGTTCTATGTGCTCAACGAAGACCGCTGGCTGAGCGCCGCAAGCTGGCCGCCCGAGCAGGCGGTGGTGCAACACTGGCACGTGTCGAGTGCAGGAGCTGCCAATGGGCGCAGCGGCAACGGGGTGCTGAGCCTGCAGGCACCGACATCGTCAGAGCGCTTCGACGAACTGGTCGATGATCCCGCATCACCGGTGCCTTCGCGCGGGGGGCCGGTGTGCTGCACCGGCGATCCCTCGCAGCGTGCCGGGCCGGTCGACCAGGTCGAGGTCGAGCAGCGCCAGGATGTGCTGGTCTATACCTCTGCGCCCCTGCAGCGCCCGTTGCGCATCGCCGGGCCGATCCGGCTGCGGCTGGACGTGTCGTCCACGGCCGTCGACACCGACGTGGTGGCCCGGCTCACCCATGTCTGGCCGGACGGCCGATCGACCAGCATCCAGGAAGGCGCCTTGCGCCTGCAGTACCGCGACGGTTTCGACGTACCGCGGCCGCTGGTGCCGGGCCAGCGCCATGAGGTCACGGTGAACCTGCGCTCGATCGCCTATCTCGTGCCGGCCGGCCACCGGCTGCGGCTGCAGGTGGCTGGGTCGAGCTTTCCGCGGCTGGAGCGCAATCTGCACGGAGGCGGCGACAACCGCGCGCAGTCCCGCCCGATCGTGGCCCGGACACGTGTCCACCATGGGGGCGGTGCGGTGTCGGCACTGGAGCTGCCCACGCTCGACACCATGGCCCAGGCGCACGGCCCGGGGGCGCTCACGGGTGGCGGAACCCCCCCTGCTCGATGAAGGCAGTGACCCGGCTGATGAAGGCCTCGCGGGAGGCCCGCCGGGTCAACAGGTGATCGCTCATCTGCAACCAGTCGCACTGCACGGCGGGCGGCACGGTATGTGGCCCGAACATCTTCCTGAACTGGTCGGCATGGTTGTACCACTGCGGTTCACCGCCGCTGTACATCACCAGCAGGCGCACGCCTCGCTCGCTCAGTGTGCGCAGCCGGCGTGCGTATTCGGCTGCGGGCGGCACCTTGCCGGCGTCGGCCGACTGGCCGGCGGGTGTGGCAGCCCGCGCGGACGCCGGCGGCGCCTCGGCGCTGCGCACGATGCGGGAGAGCTTGCGCACCAGGCCCGACACACCGGCACGCTGCAGGCGGTAGAGCAGGGCCCGCAGGCGGGACTCGGGTGTCGGGTAGGCGTAAAGATCCCAGAGCACGGCGCCGTGGAGGCGGGGGTCTTCCAGTGCGGCCAGGTGGGCCACCTCGGCCCCCGAACAGAATCCGACCATCACGAAGCGGTCGCATCCGAAACGGGTCTGGGCCACGTCCATCACGTCGCGGGTGTCGGCGGTCCATTGTTCGAGCATCGGCTTCTGGCCGGATGCGCGCCGGCTGTCGCCCAGGCCACTCATGTCGAAGCGGATGCTGGCCAGCCCCAGGGTGGCCAGCCGGCGCGCCAGCTGCACATTGATGCGCTGCGGCCCGGAACGCGGGATGACCCCCGAATTGGTGAGCACGACCACGGTGGCGGGACGCTGGTCCTCGCGCACCGGCCAGGTGAGTGTGGCCACGAGCTGCTGCTCGCGCCCGCAGGTCAAGGTATGTTCCCTCACGCTGGCTGCTGCTCCATGCACGACTCCAGCAGTTGAAGCACCTGAGGCGGCACGATCGCACTGCCCATCGCCTGGCTGGACATCCAGTTGGTCGGTGCGTCGATCGTGTGCAGCGCAAGGCCGGGGGTCTGTTCGAACATGCTGAGCAAGGGGCGTTGGGAAGCTCGGACCGCACAGCTTACCGCGGTGCCGCGGCGCAGCACCGGGGCCAGCGGCAGCAGCGGCAGGCTGGCCAGTTCGCTGGCCAGGGTGCTGCCATAGTCGAAACCCAGCACGTCGCCTGGCAGTGACGGCTCATGCGCCCGGCCCTGCGCGATCAGCCGGGGCCATGGGTGACCGAATTCGCGTGACAGCTCGGCACGGTGGGCGTCGAGCAGATCGCGAAGGTACTCGCCTCCGTCGAGGCTGGGCTCCCAGATCAGCAGATGCCGCACGGCCGGCGCGGCACGCAGGGCGGCGCGCAGCGCCACATGGGCTGCCAGCCCCATCGCGAACCATGACACCGGCACCTGGGCGGGTGCTGCAGCCGCCAGCCAGGCCTGGGCCGCGGCGGTGTCGGCGACCCAGTCGGCCAGCGTCTGCGCATCTTCTTCGCCCGGCGAATCGCCGGTGCCGTGGAGATCGAAACACAGGACCGCACACCCCTTGCGCGCCAGACGCTCCGCGACCACACGGTACATCGAGGCACTGCGCGTGCCCTGCAGGCCGATGGGCCGGCACAGCAGCCAGGCCGCCACCGCAGGGCCGGGGGGCTGCAGCCACATCCCCACCTGCTCGCGGCCGGGGTTGCCAATACGGACGGGCTCGATGGTCATCGTGTCGGATGTGCTCCAGTTCTTACGACTGACCTCATGACCGGCGCACCAGTTCCGCGAGGCGCCGCATCATGCTGCGCGGCGCCGCCGGGGGGGTGGGCACAGGCGAGGAGCCGAGTGCGTCGGCCGCGGCGGCCGCGTCGGCCGGCGGCTCGCCGCCGTCATAGGCTGCTGCGATCTGGCCCAGCGTCTCGAACACGAAACGCCGCGGCGTGACCTGCCTGCCCAGGCGGGCCTGCAGCCGGTTCATGGCCTGCATCACCAGCAGCGAGGTGCCCCCCAGGTCGAAGAAGTTGTCGGCTGGCGTGATGTCGCGCAGACCCAGCACCTGTTGCCAGACCTCGATCAGCACCGCTTCGGTCGGGCTGACCGCGGACGTCACCGTGGCCGTTGCGCCTGCCGCCACGGGCTGACGGCTGCCCGCCTGCGCCGGTGCTGCGGGACGGGTCGTGTCCGGCACGGAGGGCTCACCCAGGTACTGCAACTTGCCGTCGGCGCGCCAGCGCACCGGCATGCCGGTGGCGACCCCCGCGAGGCGAAGTTCGCCCGGCACGCCCGGTGGCACGGGTTGCCCTTGGGCATCGCAGACCGCCACGCCGTCGAGCAGCGGCCGGCCGAAGACCAACGCGTCGCTCGCACCGCTCAGGACCATCGCAGCCAGCGGCAGCCCGCCCGCGGCCGCGTCCGGGCCACTGCCGAACGACAGCACGGTGGCGCCGGCGGCCTGCAGGGCCTCGACCAGATCGACATCGAGCTCGGCCACATTCACCACCGCGGTCATCGGCAGGGCCTTGCTGCCGCGTCCCTGGAGCAGTTGCCGCCAAGTGGGGCCGTCGAGCTGGGCGAGCGCCAGGCCTTCGAACTCGACGGCCTGGGCAAAGCGGGTGGCATCGGCGGTCAGGGCATCGGCACCCAGCAGGCAGCGGGCCTGGGCCTGCAGCGCAAACTGCAGCCACAGTCGCCGCATCGCACCGGGCAGGGCGTCAGGGCAGGCCACGGTGTCACCGGGCAGCAGCCGCACGCTGGTGGCCAGCGACCCCAGCACCTGGGCCAGCGCCGACGTGTGCACGGTCTCGATGGCCGGCCACGCCACTCCCTCGCCCGCGGCGGGGGGGGCGACGGGCGGTTCACCCAGCGCGGCCGCCAGGCCCGGCCAGGTCCAGGGGTCGATCAGTGCGGCCCGGGCGCTCCAGCCGGCGGTGGCGCCCGCGGCACCGGCCACGGCGGCCACGCGCACATCGGAGGGACGGGTCGAGTCGGCCTGCGGCAGGCCGTGCCGGGCAAAGGCCAGTTGCTTGACGCCAGCCCGCAACGCGGCCAGCTCGACCACCGCCGCCATCAGCCGGTCCCGGCCATCGATCAGGAGCAGACCGTCGGGCTGGGGCAGGGCGGCACGCAGGGCCTGTTCACCCGCGGCCAGGGCCTGCCGCAGGGTGCTGGCCCGCAGGGTGCGGTGGCCATCGGCCAGCACCACCTGCTGCAGGTCGTCGAAGTCAGGCAGGGGCGCAGGCCAGGGCAGGGCGGCGCCCTGCGGCCGAGCCCAGTCCTGCAATGTCCGGCGGTCGTCGGCCGAGGCCTGCAGCAGATCGGCCACGGGGCGGTCAGGATCGGCCACGAGGGCCTCGACGGCAGCCAGCAGCCGGTCGCGCAGCAGCGCGGCCGTGCCGGGCAGGAAGAGGTCGGCGTTGTACTGCACCCCCCCTTCGATGCCGCTGGGGATCTCCACCATCCACAGGTTGATGTCCTCGGTGGCCCCTTTTTGCAGCAGCGGGATGCGTTCATGTGCAAGCGGGCCCCAGTGGGTCTGGCGTGCCCGCGCATCCTGGAACGAGAACATCACCTGGTAGAGGTGGGTGGGCCCGTTGGCCGCGCCGGCGTCCAGCTCGGCGGCCAGCAGTTCGAAGGGCGCATCCTGGCAGGCAAAGGCGCCCACCATGATCTCGCGCACCTTGCGGATCCAGTCGCGCCCGCTCAGGCGGGTGTCGACCGGCAGGCGCACCGGCAGCATGTTGTTGAAGAAGCCCATCACCCCTTCGAGCTCGGCCTGGGTGCGACCGCGCACCGGCATGCCGATGGCCGGGCAGGGGTCGCGCAGCCACTGCGACATCAGCGCGGCATAGACCGACAGCACGACCATGCTCAGCGTGCTGCCGGTCTGCTTGGCCAGCTCGCGCACACGTTCCACCTGGGCCGTGTCGATGTGCATCCACTCGGTCGCGCCGCGCCCGCGTGTGGCCAGCTGACGCGGGAAGTCGCCTTGCGCAGGACGCGGCATCGCACCCTGCGCGAACTGCTTCTTCCACCAGGCCACCTGGGCGGCAAGCTCGGGCCCCTTGAGCCACTGGTTGTGCCATACCGCGTAGTCGCCATAGGTGACCGGCAGCGGCGCCAGCGAGGGGGCACGCCCGGCCAGCGCGTCTTCATACAGGGCGGAGATCTCGGCGTAGAGCACGTCGAAGGACCAGCCGTCCCAGATGATGTGATGCGTCATGAAAAACAGCGCATGCTCGTGGTCGCCCAGCTTGAACAGCCTGGCCTTGAACAGCGGCGCCTGGTCGAGCTCGAAGGTCTGGGCGGTGAGGGCTTCCAGGCGCTGCATCAGCACGGCTTCGCGTTCGCTGGCGGGCAGCATGCTCAGGTCTTCGAGCGGCAGCAGGCTGAACTTGACGTCGACCACCCGCTGCACCGACTGCGCGCCGTCACGCACGATCACCGTGCGCAGCACCGGCTGGCGGCGGATCATCTCGGAAAACGCCTGGTCGAAGGCGGCCGGGTCGATCGGGCCGGTCAGGCGGTGGGCCGAGGGGGCGTTGTAGACCACCCGCCCCGGGTGCAGCTCCTCGATGAAGCGGATGCGCTCCTGGGCGACCGTCAGCGGCGCGTCGCCCTGTTCTGCACGGTGCACGATGGGCTCGCGCACCAGGGCCGGCTGGGTCGAATCGCGTTGTGCCTCGATTGCGGCGGCCAGCTTCTCGATCGTTGGCGCCTCGAACAGCGAGCGCAGCGTGAGCTGGGTGCCGAGCTGCTTGTTGACCTGGGCGATCACGCGCGCGGCCAGCAGCGAATGGCCGCCGAGCGCAAAGAAGTCGTCCGACGGGCCGATGGCCGGCAGCTTGAGCAGGGGCGTCATGATCGCCGCCAGGGTGTGCTGCAGGTCGCCCTGCAAGGCCTGCGTGCCGCTGCCCGACGGCAGGCTCGGTAGCGGCGGTGCGGGCAGCGCCTTGCGGTCGATCTTGCCATTGGGCAGCAGCGGGATGTCACCCATGGGCACGTAGATCTGCGGCACCATGTACTCGGGCAGCGCCCGGCTCAGATGGGCCTTGAGCTCGCTGGCATCGGGCATGGCCAGGCGCGGCACGACATAGGCCACCAGGCGGTGGTCGCCGCCTCCGAAGTCGCGCGCGACGACCACACACCGGCTGATGGCGGGGGAGCTCATCAGCTGCGCCTCGATCTCGCCCAGCTCGATGCGGAACCCGCGCAGCTTGACCTGATGGTCGGCCCGGCCGAGGTATTCGATCACACCGTCGTCCAGCCAGCGGCCGACGTCGCCGGTCTTGTACATGCGGCCGCCCGGGTGGAACGGGTCAGGCAGGAAGCGCTCGGCGGTCAGGTCGGGCCGTGACACATAGCCCATGCCCACCTGCACCCCCCCGATGTAGAGCTCGCCCTCCTGGCCCACCGGCAGCAGCTCGAGCTGTTCACCGAGCACGTACATGCGCGTGTTGGCGATCGGTCGCCCGATGGGCACCAGGCGCCGGGGATCGCCGGGAATGCAGTTCCAGCAGGTCACGTCCACGGCCGCCTCGGTGGGGCCATAGAGGTTGCCGAGCTTCACCTGCGGCAGCGTCTCGAAGAAGCGGTCGACCGCATCGAGCGGCAGGGCCTCGCCCGAGCACACCACCTGGCGCAGCGAGCGGCACTGGTCGGCGCGCGGTTCCTCCAGGAAGAGCCGCAGCATCGAGGGCACGAAGTGCATCACCGTGACCTGCTCGTCTGCAATCAGCTGCGCCAGGTAGGCCGCATCGCGGTGTCCTTCAGGGCGGGCGACCACCACCGTGGCGCCGGTCATCAGCGGCCAGAAGAACTCCCACACCGACACGTCGAAGCTGTACGGGGTCTTCTGCATCACCCGGTCGGCGGGTGTGAGCTGGTACTCCTGCTGCATCCATTGCAGCCGGTTGACGATGCCCGCATGGGCATTCATGGCGCCCTTCGGCCGGCCAGTGGAGCCCGAGGTGAAGATCACGTAGGCCGGGTCGTCCGGGGTGCCCACCAGCGTGTTGACCGCGGTGGGCGACAGGCCCAGGCCGCCGTCGATGTGGATCACTTCGGTGCCGGCCGGAAAGGCGGCACCGGCCTTGGCGAGCTCGGCCTCGCGCGTCACGACCACCCGCATGCGGGCGTCTTCGCACATGTGGGTCAGGCGCTCGCGCGGATAGGCCGGGTCCAGCGGCACGTAGGCGCCGCCGCTGTAGATCACGCCCACCAGGGCCGCGACCAGTTCGACACTGCGCTCCAGGCAGACGCCCACCAGATCGCCAGGACGGATGCCCTGTGCACGCAGGCGGTGTGCCAGCGCCCAGGCCATGCGGTCGAGTTCGGCGTAGCTGACGCTGCGGCCCTCGAAGCGCACCGCCACGGCCTGAGGTGTGGCCGCCACCGTGCGGGCGATCAGGTCGCCCAGCCGCAGGCCGGTCTCGTAGGCGGTGTCGGTGGCGTTCCAGCGCGCCAGGCGGACCAGGTCGTCGGCACTGACACCGCCCGCTGCGGTTGCCGGTGTCGATGCAGGTGAGGGGGCTGATGGCGATGCGAAGGGTGATGCGGGCGATGGTGCCTGGACGTGGCTGCCGCTCACCTCCCGCAGCACGTCGACCAGCGCGTCCACCAGTTCACGGGCGCGCTGCGGGCTGAAGAATTCGGTGCTGTGGTGCAGATCCAGGGTCAGGGCGTCCGGCGTCTCGTAGAAGTTGAAGATCACCTCACCGAGCAGGCCGAGCTTGCGGCCTTCATGCACACGTGCCTGCAGCGGCTCGAAGCCGCGCACGTCCAGGCGTGGGTTGAGGTTGAAGAACACGCCCGTCAGCGGCGGGCGGCTGCCCACGCTGGTCACGCCCACGGCCCGTGCGACGCTGCCCTGCGTGGCCAGCGGGTGCTCCAGGGCATCCATCAACTGGTTGCGCACATGCGCGATCAACTCGCTGAATGTCGCGCCCGTGCCCCGGCGCAGCCGCAGCGGCAGGTCCAGCACCCCATCGGCGATCAGCGGGCCGTGGCGTTCCAGGCTCTGGCTCGCAAACGGGATGCTGATCAAGAAGTCGTCCCGGCCGGTGCGCCGGTACACCGCCTCGGTGACGGCGGCCAGCAGCAGCTGGAACATCGTCGCCTTGTGCTGCCGTGCCAGCGGCTGCAGTTGCGCCAGCAGCTCGCCCTCGATGCGTTCGCGCAGGGTGTCGCCGCTGAACTGGCGCGGGCTCGGCGGTTCACGGTCGCCGAGGGTCAGCGGGGCCGGCGGCTGGCGCAGCTGCTCCCGCCAGTACGCCATCGACTGCGCCCCTTCCGGCCCGTCCCAGCGGGCCTGCTCATCGGCCGCAAAGCGGCGGGGCGACTCGGCTGCGGGCCACTGCGGGGTCAGGCCGGCACTGCGGGCACGGTAGGCGGTCGCCAGGTCCTGCAGGAAGACCGGCGTGGCCCAGCCGTCGAACACCAGGTGGCTCATCACCAGGTGCACCACGGTGCGCCCACCGGCCAGGCGCAGCACCGAGGTTCGCACCAGTGGAGCCTGGTCGAGATCAAAACAATGCAGGCTGGCCTGCTCGCAGAACTGGTCGAGCGCCGCCTGGGCATCGGGCTGATCGCTCAGGTCGACCGCATGCACCTTGGGGCGTGTGGTGACGGCCAGCGACTGCAGGGGCTCGGTGGCATCGAAGCGGATGCGGAACGCCTCGTGGCGGTTCATCACGTCGATCAGTGCGGCGTCCAGCGAGGCGTGGTCGACCGGCCCTTCGAGCTCCAGGCACAGCGACTCGTTGAGCGCCCGGCGGGCATTCTCGTCAAAGCTGGCGGCCAGCCAGCGCTCGGTCTGGCCCGGCGTCAGCGGCGCGGGGTCGGCCGGTGAGGCGCCGGTGTCGCGGTCGGCCCCCGGGCCGCCCGGGCCGGCCGGGGGCGGGGTGCTGCCCTCGCGCGGGGTGATGAAGCCGAGTGCCATCAGCTCGTCCAGCGCATCGGTGAACACGCTGAAGATGCGCTCGAGCACCGGCTCGTCCATCGCCTCGGTCACGAAGTGGCCGAACTGCTCGTACAGGTGCAGGCCGTGGTGGCGAACGAGGTAGTAGAACAGGCTGACGTACTTCTGGTCGTCGTCCCACTGCAGCCGCCACAACGAGGCACAGTGCACCGCCTTGACCGGCGCGCCTCGCACCGCGAAGGCCGTGTTCAGGCGGTCGATCAGGTGCTGGGTGCGGCCGTTGAGCGTGCGGTACAGCTCGCGCCCGCCGCGCTTGAGGTGCAGCAGCGAGGCGCGGGCCGCGGCCAGCGCCAGCGGATGGCGCACGAAGGTGCCGGCAAAGTAGGTGACGCCCGCTTCGGGGTAGGACTCGTCACCGTACTGCCAGTGCCCGCCGTCCAGGGCGTCCAGCCAGCGTTCGCCCCCCGCAATGGCTGCAAAGGGCAGGCCACCCCCGATGATCTTGCCGTAGGTGGCGATGTCGGCGCGCACGCCATAGAACTCCTGGGCACCCCCTGGCGCCACGCGGAAGCCGGTCACGACCTCGTCGAAGATCAGCGCACAGCCGCTGTCGTCGGCAATGCGACGCAGCGCCTGCACGAACTCGCGCGGCTGCAGCGTGGGGTACTTGTTCTGGATCGGCTCGGTCATGATGGCCGCCAGCTCGTGGCCACGCTCGCGCAGCACACGCAGCGAGTCCTCGCTGGCCCAGTCGAGCACCAGAACGTTCTCGACCGCATTGGCCAGGATGCCCGGTGCGGCCGACAGCGAGCGCAGCTGTTTCGTGCCGCGCACGATGACCTCGTCAAAGATGCCGTGGTACGAGTTGGTGAAGATCGCGATGGTCTTGCGGCCGGTGACGGTGCGGGCGATGCGCATGGCCCCCATCACCGCTTCGGAGCCGGTGTTGCAGAACGCCACGCGCGGCATGCCGGTGAACTCGCTGATCAGTGCGGCGACCTCGGCCGACAGCGGATGCTGCGGGCCGACCTCGATGCCCGCGTCGAGCTGGGCTTTCATGGCCTGCACCAGCTCATCGGGCTGATAGCCCAGCAGGTTGGCGCCGAAACACGACAGCAGGTCGATGTACTCGTTGCCGTCGATGTCCCACATCGAAGCGCCCTTGGAACGGTCGACCACGATGGGGTAGACCAGGTCCTTCCAGAGCGGGTTGAAACCGGTGACCACCCGCGGGTCGGCCATCAGCCGGCGGTGCTGCTGGCTGAAGGTCTTGGAGCGGCCGGTGCGCTGGTTGTAACGTTCGATGAAGGCCTCGAGCCAGGCCTGCTGCGGCGTGCTCATGTGCTGCAGCGGCTTGAGCGTGATGCGCGCCGATGCGCCGAAGGGCTTGTCGACCAGCGCGCGGGTGCCGGGCTCGGTGGTCTCGCCGTCTGGTGCCGTTGCGGGCTGGACACTGGTGGCGGCAGGCGGCTCCACCGCGGCCTGTGCGGATGCCTGGGTCGGCTGGACCGTGGCCGGGTGTGCCATCGTCCCGGTGGACACGGCGGCGGGCATCGCGTCGACGGGCGGCAGCACGGATTGACCGGCGAGCAGCGCCAGTTGCTGCGACATCAACTGCATCTGCTGGGCGATCAGTTGCTGCAGCCCGGGCAGGCTGGCCCCGGGTGCCATGGCCATTGGCGCCAGCGTGGCAACCGCCTGCGGTGCGGCCGGGGCCGCAGCCGGTGTGGCCGTGACCGCGGGCGAGGGTGCGGAGGTGGACGCCGGGGCGGCAGGCCGGAAGCGATCGGCCGGCAGTTCGGCATCGAGGTGGCCGGCCAGCTTGGCGATGGTGTCCAGGTCTTCCAGCAGGCGCCGGAAGCGCAGCTTGAGGCCGAACACACGTTCCAGTTCGAGGGTGGCCTGGGTCAGCGACAGGGAGTCCAGGCCCTGGTCGACAAAACTCGCATCGCCGGCGAGCTCGTCAGGGCTCAGGCCGGAGACGTCGCCGAGGATGCGCTTGAGCTCCAGTTCGAGACGGGGCAGGCGGCTGTTCATGGGGGGAACCTCGATCGAAGCAGAGGCGGGGGCCGACAGGGCCGCCGCGGAAACAGGGGAGGCCGCAGCGGCGGCGGGCTCGAACCAGTGGCGCTCGCCGGCAAACGGATAGGTCGGCAGGCACGCACGCCGGGCCGACGCCGGGACGGGCCAGGCCACCGGCACGCCGGCGCACCACAGGCTGCCCAGGGCTGCCAGTGCGTGGTGCACCGGGTCACCCGCGGCCGTGGCCTGGGCCAGCAGCGGCACCACACGCGGCACGCTACCGTCGGGCAGGCGATGCTGGCGAACCAGCGCTGACAAGGCCTGACCGGGACCGACCTCGACCAGCACCACCGGCCCGGCGCCCAGCTCGGCCTGCAGTGCCTGGCTGAAGCGCACGGTGGCGCGGATCTGTTGCGCCCAATAGTGGGGGTTAGTGGCCTGTGCGGCCGTCAGTGGCTGCCCGGTGACGCACGAGTACACCGGCACGGCCGCCGGCGCCAGCGCCATCGGCGTCAGGGCCTGCGTGAACTCGGGCAGGGCGCCGTCCATCGCGGCGCTGTGGAAGGCATGCGACACCCGCAAGGCGGTGCAGCCGATCTGGCGCGACTCCAGCACGGCCTGGGCGGCACTGATGGCGTCCAGCGGGCCGGCCAGCACGGTGAGGCCGGGGGCGTTCTCGGCTGCGATCTCGAGCCCGGCGGGCAGGTCGTGCGGCAGGGCGGCGACGCCACAGCGCACGGCCAGCATGCCGCCACGAGCTTGACGCCCCATGGCCTGGCCCCGCGCCACGACCGCCCTGACGGCATCGTCGAGCGAAAACACGCCGGCGCGGCAGGCGGCGGCCAGTTCGCCGATGCTGTGGCCGATCATCGCTGCAGGCCTCACGCCCAGCGAGTCCAGCCAGACGGCCAGGGCATACGACATCGCAAACAGGGCGATCTGGGCATGGCGTGTGTCGGCCAGTGCCTTGGCGGCGACGTCGTCGTCGGGAAGACATTCGACCATCCAGTGACGCAGGTCGGCGGCGAGTTCGGGGCCGGCTGCTGCCAGCACGGCATCGAACGCATCGCGAAACGCGCCGAACTGGCCGTGCAGTCCGCGGGCCATGCCCGGATGCTGGGCACCCTGCCCGGGGAACAGGAAGACCAGGCGGGCATCCCGCCAGGCGGCCATCGGTGCCGAAGTGGCACTCGATACCGAGCGCAGCGCCTGTATCGCTGCAGGGGCGTCCGCGGCCACCACGGCCAGCCGCCGGGCCATGTCCTGGCGCCCGCGCATCAGCGTGGCGGCCACGTCGGTCAGTGCAAGCTCAGGGTGAGCCTGCAGATGATCGGCCAGATCGGCTGCTCGCCGGCGCACCGCCTCGGCGGTGCGTGCCGACAGCGGCAGCACCCAGGGCAGGGCACTGGCCGGCGGCATGTCGGCCGCATGGGCGCGAAGCGGCTGCGGTGCTTCTTCGAGGATCACGTGGGCATTGGTGCCGCCCACGCCGAAGGAGCTGACGGCGGCGCGGCGCGGCTGGCTGCCGCGCGGCCAGGGCGTCAGCCGGTCGACCACCTTGAACGGCGAGCGGGCCAGGTCGAGTTGCGGGTTCGGCTCACGGAAGTGGATCGTCGGTGCGATGCATTCGTGATGCAGCGACAGCGCTGCCTTGATCAGCCCGAGCACGCCGGCCGCTGCGATGGTGTGGCCGATGTTGCTCTTGGCCGAGCCGATCAGGCAGAACTGGTGGTCGGTGGTGTCGGGCTGCCAGGCACGGGTCAGGGCGGCGATCTCGATCGGGTCGCCCAGGGCAGTGCCGGTGCCGTGCGCCTCGACGTAACCGATGCTGCGCGCGTTGACGCCCGCATGGTCCAGTGCCATGCGGATGGCCTCGGCCTGCCCGGTGACGCTGGGTGCGGTGAAGCTGGCCTTGTCGGCACCATCGTTGTTGATGCCCACGCCGCGGATCACCGCATGGACCGTGTCGCCGTCGGCCAGGGCGTCGTCCAGGCGCTTGAGCACCACGGCGGCCGACGCACTCGCAAACACGGTGCCCGAGGCCTGGGCATCGAAGGGGCGGCAATGGCCGTCGGCCGATTCCATCGCACCTTCGACGTGCAGGTAACCGCCCTGCTGCGGCACCACCACGGTGGCGCCACCGGCCAGTGCCACATCGCACTGACCGCTGGCCAGCGCATGCCAGGCCTGGCCGACGGCCACCAGGCCGGTCGAGCAGGCCGTGTGGATGCTGATGGCCGGGCCCTTGAGGTTCAGCCGGTTGGCGATGCGGGTGGCGACGTAGTCCTTTTCGCTGGCGAGCATCGCGGCGAACTCGCCGAACTGCTGCACCAGCTCGGGCCGGGCTTCGCGCAGCGCCGGGGCATAGCTGTTGTTGGCCGTGCCTGCAAACACGCCCACCGTCCCGCCGGGCTGGTCGGGGCGGATGCCGGCATGCTCCAGTGCGGTCCAGCAGGTTTCCAGCAGCACACGCTGCTGCGGGTCGAGCATCAGTGCCTCGCGGGCCGAGATGCCGAAAAAGGCCGCGTCGAATCGGTCGGCGTCGTCCAGCACCCCGCGGGCCGCGACGAAGTTGGGGCGGCTGCGCAGCGATTCGGGCACCGAGGGATCAAGCTCGTGCGGCGCAAAGTGACGGATGCCCTCGCGGCCGGCCAGCAGGTTGCTCCAGAACTCGTCCAGGCTGCGGGCGCCCGGTGCGCGTGCGGCCATGCCGACGATGGCGATGCCGATCGGGGCATCCGGCGCCTCGGTGCGTGACACCTTGCGGCGCGCGGTGCCGGCCGCCGGCGTGTCGCCGTGTCGCCCGCGAGCGCGCTCGATCAATGCGGCCAGGGTCGGGCGGTCGTAGACATCAGCCACCGAGATCTGCTCGACGCCCAGGTCACGCAGCCGGGAGACAAAACGCATCACCAGCAGCGAGCGTGCGCCCAGGTCGAACAGGTTGCGATGGTCGTCGATCCGGTCCTGGCCGAGCAGTTCCTGCCAGATCAGCCGGATCTGCTCGGGCACGCCGGCCTGCGGCAGCTCGCGCGATGTCGCGACAACCGGCGCCGGCAGGGCGCGCCGGTCGATCTTGCCGCTGGGGGTCGTGGGCAGGCGCTCCAGGCAGACATAACGGACCGGCACCATGAAATCCGGCAGCCGCCCGCGCAGGTGCCGTCGCATCTCACCGGCCAGCGTGGACGCGCCCAGGTCGGCACCCTCGTTCAGCACCAGGTGCGCCACCAGCTGGCGGCCGCTGCCGGGCAGCTCCGGGGCCGTGACCACGGCTTCGCGCACGGCGGGGTGGCGCATCAGGGTCAGCTCGACTTCCCCGGCCTCGATGCGAAACCCGTCGACCTTCAATTGCTGATCGATGCGGCCAAGGTAGGTGCAACAGCCCGAGGCGTCCATCCGCACCAGATCACCCGTGGCATACCAGCGTCCGCTCAGCCCGGGCGGGTCGGTGCGGAAGCGTTCGGCCGTCAGGTCGTCACGACCGAGGTAACCATGGGCCAGGGTGTCGCCCCCGAGCAACAACTCGCCGGTGCGGGTGCCGTCCGGCGCGCCGGTGCCGCTGTCGGTGTCGGCTTCGGTGGGCCCGAGCGCCAGCGCCACGTGCGGCAGGGCCCGGCCGATCGGGGGAATGTCGGGCCAGTCGTCCACGTTGCCGGTCAGCTCGTGGGCGGTGACCACATGCGATTCGGTCGGACCGTAGTGGTTGTGCAGGCTGGCCCCGCGCAGGCGGCGGAACAGCGAGCGGATGGCGGGCGTGACCTGGAGCTGCTCGCCCGCACTGATGACCTCACGCAACCAGGCCGGAACCTGATCCCGCGAGGCGTCGGCCACCATCTGGAGCGCCACGTAGGGCATGAACACCCGTTCCACGCGATGCTGGTTCAACGCTTCGTGCAGCGCGCGCGGGTCGCGCCGCTGGGCGTCGGCGATCAGCACCAGCGTGCCGCCGCAGGCCAGGGTCGAGAAGATCTCCTGGAAGTGCACGTCGAAGGACAGCGGCGCGAACTGCAGCGTGCGGGCCGGCTTGCCCAGGAGCGGATGAGCGGCATGCCAGTCGATCAGGTGCGCCAGCGGCCGTGGCCCCATCGCCACACCCTTGGGTCGGCCGGTGGAGCCGGACGTGAACAGGACGTAGGTGAGGTCCTGAGTCGCGGTGGAACGAGGCGCCGGCTGCGCCAGCGAGGGCAGCTCGCCCACCAGTTCGCCGAGTCGGTCCAGGGCCTGCGCACTGCCGAGCACCACCCGTGGGCGGGCATCGTCGAGCATGGCCCGCAGGCGGTCGGCCGGATAGCCAAGGTCAAACGGCACATAGCCGGCACCCATCTGCACGCAGGCGAGGATCGCCACGATGGCGTCGATCCCGCGATCTGCGGCGATGCCGACAAGGTCCCCGCGAACGATGCCGGCTTCATGCAGGCGCACGGCGAGTGCATCGGTGCGTGCCGCGAGCCCGGCATAGCTGAGACGAACGACACCGTCGCCTGCCGGCTCGCTGCCGCGCCGCGTTGCGCTGGCGTCCTCGATCGCGATGGCATCCGGCGTACGGATTGCTGCCGTCACCAGCCAGTGCGACAGCATGTGCGCGGGTTCGCTTGCTGCCGGTGCGGCAGGCGAAGACTCAGGCAATGGCATTGAATGCTCCTGGAACCACAGCCCTCCCGCCGGACCGCGTTGCATGTAACCGTTGGTGCCATCGATTATGGGCATGCGGCCCGCTTCGGGCCTCCCCCTGAATGGGTGAAAGCGTCGCGCCGGCAACACAGCCGCCCGGCCCGGCCGTGCGTTGTCGAGATCGCCGGCGAAGCGGG
This sequence comes from uncultured Comamonadaceae bacterium, assembly GCA_946482595.1. The sequence continues at coordinate 14,957 of CAMLSD010000020.1, read as the reverse complement.
CCGCAATGACGGTCGGTCAGGCGGGCCGGGGGGCCATGGACTGGCGGATCCAGCGCGATCCGGGGCGTTCGATCAGGATCACGATCGCCCAGGCGATCAGCCCCACGACCAGGGTCGTGAGCACCACGCGCAGTGCAAATGACTGAAGCACCGGCGCCATCGCCTCGATCACCACATACCCCAGGTTCTGGTGCACCAGGTACACGGGGTAGGTGAGCAGGCCGGCCCACAGCGTCAGCGGTGAGGCAGCCATGCGCCAGCGATCGGTCGCGATGGCCAGGAACAGCAGGTGGAACAGCGTGATCAGCACCCCGGTGGCCAGCGTCGAGGCGCCGTCGCCGTCGCCGCCCTCGTTCAGCAAGATGGGCTTGAGCGCATACACGAGCGACAGACCGTAGGCAGCGACCCACAGCCCTGTGCGCGCTGCCGTGACGCCCCGGCTGCGGATCAGGTAGGCGCAGGCGCCGGCGGTGAACAACGGCGCCCACTTGGCAGCCAACCAGAACTCGGCCGGGAACATTGGCCGCACCACGTTGGCCGCCGACACCAGCAGCCAGCCGGCAAGCAGCCATTCCGCGCGCCGGATCAGCCCGGTGGCCACAGCCAGGCCGACCAGGATGTAGAAATGCAGTTCAACCACCAGTGACCAGTAGGCGCCGTCGACGAAGTCCACCCCGAACCAGTGTGGCGTCAGAGTCATGTTCACGAGCACGGTCGCCGCCGACACCTGAAAGTGCGGGCTGGCAAAGGCAACGGCCACCAGCGCCGTGAGCGGTGCGGCAATCCACAGGGCCGGATACAGCCGGGCCGCCCGCGAGACCGCAAACGAGCGCACGCTGGCTCCCTCGGCCGACATGAAGATCACGAAACCACTGATGATGAAAAACAGGTGCACGCCCAGGTAGCCGTAGCTGGCGAGCGTCAGCACCGGCTCCGTGGGTGACTCGCTCAGCCAGTGCGCTTTCTGTCCACGATAGAGAAAGTGGAAGGCCACGACCATCAGGCAGGCGATGCCGCGCAGCAGGTCGATTTCGTGGTAGCGATGGCGTATCGTCATGGTGAGTGCAGGCGGGCGCCGACGGGGTGCCTCGCCTCACGTCCGGAAGTTGACCAGACGCAAGCCGGGCGCGAACCCCCTCATGTGGGTGGGGAAGGCGTCGCTGCAAAGTCTTGTGACGAACGCACAATGCCGGACAGTCAAGTTCGTGGAACCCCCGATGGATCAAGCCTTCAGTGCCCGCATTGCCGCCGGCGCCTCGTCCGGTGGCGCGGGCGCGTTGCCGATCCCGGCCGGCCACGCGGCCGCTGCGGCAGGCCGCGGCCTGCGCATCGCCCTGGTCACGCCGATGCTGCCCGTGCCGCACGACATGACGCGCGGGCGCTACATCCACGAGACAGCCCGCTCGCTGTCGCGGCTGGCCCAGGTGCGGGTGTTCTTCCAGACGCTGCGCTATCCCCGCGTGCCGGGCCTCGCGCCGCGCAGCTATCTGTACGGTGACGTCAGCGAAGATTTCTCGTTGCCGGGCATCGAGGTCGAGTCGTTCGGCTACCCCGCGGTGCCGGTGCTGTCGCGGGCCCTGAATGGCGTGATCGCCGGGCGCGTGCTGCGGCCGCGCGTCGAGGCGTTTCGCCCCGACCTCGTGCTCGCCTACTGGGTCTATCCCGATGGTTACGCCGCACTGCGCGTTGCGCGGCAGCTCGGCGTGCCCTGTGTGGTGGGGGCGCTGGGCTCGGACATCCATGTGCGCTCGGGTTTCAATGCGAGCATGACCCGGCGCACCATCGCAGGGGCGGATGCGCTGCTGACGGTCAGCGAAGCCATGCGCCAGACCGCCATCGCCGACTTTGCCGCCCGGCCCGATCGGGTGCACACCATCGTCAACGGTTTCAACACCTCGGTCTTCCGTCCCGGCGACCAGGCGGCGGCGCGGGCCGAGTTCGGTATCGCACCGGACGATCGGCTGATCGTCTATGTCGGCCGGTTTGTCGAAGCCAAGGGCCTGAACGAGCTGATCACCGCCTTCGAGGCACTGGCACGCCAGGATGGCCGGGTACGCCTGGCCTTCATCGGTGACGGTGTGATGAAGGAGCGCCTGATGGAGCGCGTGCGCAGCGCCGATGTCGCCGGCCGCATCCTGGTGCCGGGTGGCATGCCGCCGGAGCAGGTGGCGCGCTGGATCTGCGCGAGCGACCTGCTCACGCTGCCAAGCTGGTCCGAAGGCTACCCGAACGTGGTGGTCGAGGCGCTGGCCTGCGGTCGTCCGGTGGTCGCCACCGACGTGGGCGGAACCCGCGAGATCCTTGGCGACCACAACGGCATCCTGATTCCGCCACGCGACCCGGTCCGGCTGCAGGCCGCGCTGTCGCAGGCCCTGGCCCGTGACTGGGACCACCCGGCCATCGCGGCCGCGATGCAGCGCTCATGGGACGACGTGGCCCAAGAGACCCTGGACGTCTGCGAGGCCGTGCTGGCCGCCCGGCGTCCCTGAACGAAGGAGTGCATTCAGATGAACAGCCCCAAGAAGGTTCTCCTGCTGGAGTTCAACGAGGTCAACTGGGGAGTGATCGACCAGCTCATCCGCGATCACGGCGAAAGCTACCTGCCGAACTTCACCCGGCTGCGCCAGCACGGCGCCTGGGCGGTGCAGTCCGCCGTCGAGCGCCCGCCCCTGCTTGACCCCTGGATCACCTGGGTGACGCTGCACACCGGCGTGCCGCCCTCGGTGCATGGTGCCTCGGTGCTCGAGCAGGACGCCGAAACGATCAAGGCAAAGCGCACCTGGCACTATGTGAGCGAGGCCGGTCGGTCGGTTGGTGTGTTCGGCAGCATCAGCGCGTATCCGCCGTTCCCGGTGAAGGGGTTTGTCGTGCCCGGCCCGTTTGCGCCGAGCGACGACACCTACCCGGCCGACCTGCAGCCGGTGCAGGCGATCAACCGTCGCTACACCCAGGTGCACAACAAGACGACCCGGCCGCCGGGACTGGTCGAGAACCTGCGCACCGGCGCCCGGCTGCTGGGGATGGGGCTGCGGCCCTCGACCTGCGTGCGCATCGCCAGCCAGCTGGCACGCGAGCGCATGGCACCGCATAGCCGCTGGCGGCGTGTGAGCCTGCAGCCGCAGCTCAACTTCGACTTTTTCGCCAAGCTGTATCGGACCAACCGGCCCGACTTCGCCACGTGGCACAGCAACCATGCCGCCCACTACATGCACCACTACTGGCGCGCCTGGGACGACTCCAAGTTCCCGGTGAAATCGACCGCGGAGGAGCGCAGCAAGTATGGTGAAGCCGTGCCGTCGGGCTACCGGCTGTGCGATGAGCTGCTCGGGCGGGCGATGGACCTGCTGGATGACAACACCGTGCTGGCCGTGGCCTCCAGCATGGGCCAGCAGCCCTACATCAGCGACAAATACCAGGAAGGCAAGATCGTGGTGCGGGTGCGCAACATGGATCGCCTGCTCGAGATCCTCGGCCGCGAAGGCATCGGCGAAGTGGTGCCGACGATGGTGCCGCAGTGGAACCTGCATGTGGCCGATCCCGCGCGCCGGACGGCCCTGATGCGGCAGATCGAGGCCGTGCGGCGTGTCGGACCGGGCGTCGACGAAGCCGCCTTTGCCATCAGCGAAACCGGCGACTGCCTCACTCTCACGCCGCTGGGCCTGGCGCGCAAGGTCGACGGGCTGCGTTATGTGTTCCCGGCCACGGCGAGCCGGCCCGAGGCCAGCGTGCCGATGGACGAGCTGTTTGCCTGCGACACACCGACCGTCAAGCAGGGCATGCACCACATCGATGGCCTGTTCGCGCTGTATGGCGCGGGCATCCGCCCGGGCGTGCATCTGCCCGAGTGCACCAATCTCGATGTGGCGCCCACCGTGCTCAGCCTGATGGGGCTGGGGGTGCCACCGGTCATGACCGGCCGGGTGATGTCGGAAGCCATGGCCTGAACATCGGTCTCGGGGCCGGACCCGCGCCGGCCTTGCGGTCTATGGCGCGGGGCCTGCTGCCGGCGGGCGGGCGCGCGCCGGAATGCCAACGGCCGTGGCGCCGTCCGGTACGTCGTGCAGCACCACGGCATTGGCGCCGATGCGTGCGCCCTGGCCGATGCGCACGCCGCCAATGATCTTGGCGCCCGAGCCGACAAACAGGTCGTCACCGAGCTCCGGCACCTGACCGCGGTTTTCGCCGATCACCACACCGCTTTCGATCCACACGTTGCGCCCGCCGCGCACGCTGGAGTTGATGACCACACCGATCGGGTGGATCAGCACCAGGCCAGGGCCGAACTGCGCGCGCACGCCGATCACACAACCGTTGAACCACTTGTTCAGGATGTGGGGCAGCAGGGCCAGCGGGGCCAGGCCCAGGCGGGCCAGCCACGACTGCAGACGGTAGAGCGCATTGGCCGACGTGCCGTCGGCCATCACCGCCTTCAGGAGCGAGCAGGGGGCGCCGTACTGCGAGTACAGCGCCTGCTTAGCACGCAGATCGTCCAGCAGCAGCATGGGTGTCCGAGTTCTTGAGCTGCAGGTGGAACTCGACCAGCTGCTCGACGTTGTTGCGCCACTGTCTTTCTGCGGCGATGTAGGCACGTGCTGCCGCCCCGACGCGGCGCAGCTCGTCCAGGTCGGTGCTGCGTGACAGCACGTTCGTCACGGCGCTTTCGAGATCGTGCGCCTTGAACATCCAGCCGGTGCGGCCTTCGGCCAGCACCTCGCGGATCGGGGCGAAGTCGGGCGCCACCGGCGGAATGCCGCAGGCCATGAACTCGAACAGCTTGACCGGGGAGGTGTAGTCGCCGGCGCTGGGCAGCACGGCCATGTCCATGGCCGCGAGCAGGCCGGGCACGTCATCATGGGCGACCCGCCCGGTCAGGATCACCTGGCGCTCCAGGCCACGTTCACGCACGAAGGTGGCGACCTGGTCGAAGGTCGCGCCGTCCCCCACCAGCAGCAGCTTCAGATGCGGTGCCTGCGCGAGCCGGTCGGCGATGGTGTAGACAAAACGGTCGATCGCATGCCAGGGCACAAACGCACCCAGGTAGCCGCACACGACGTGATCCTCGACACCCCAGCGCTTGCGTGCGGCCTCGCGCTGGGCCGGTGTGTACGAGAACTTGTCGATGTTGGCCGCATTGGGCGTCACGATGGTCGGTGCGATGTGGCCGTGGGCCTGCTCGATGCGGTCGCGAAAGACGCCCGAGACGAACACCAGCCCGCTGGCCTTGCGGAAGGTCCAGCGTTCGATCGCCGATGCGAGCCGCAGGAAAAACAGCGGCCGCACCCGCTCCACCACGGCAGAGTCGTTCACCTCGAGGATGACCGGCAACCCGCGCATGCGGCCGATCAGCACGGTCACGAACATGAACAGCGCATAGCGCTCATAGATGAACCCCACGTCCCGGTGGCGGCGCAGGTAAGCCAGCAGGCGCCAGCCGGCCACCAGGTTGTAGGCCAGTTCGGCCAGTTCGAACAGCGGCTCCGGCAGGCGCGACACGAATTTCATCAGCCCCGTGGCCTGGCGGGTGGGTGACATGGCCTTGGGGGTGGCGTAAGGGTCGGCGCCGGGCAAGGAGATGACGTCGACGGCGACACCCTCGGCCCGCAGCGCATCGGTGATGCCGCGGATGTGCACGCCTTCGACCGCCTTGCCCTGCGTGCGATGGTGATACAGCACGCGGCTGACGTGTTGCGAAAGGCTGGAGAGGCTCATGGTGGTCTGGCTGCCCGATGCCGCGCAGGCGGCGAAACAGGACCACGGCAGGGCCGTGGCGGGATGCGGCGATGATAGAGCGTGCATCGCGCCGCGCCGCGCCCGACGGCCCCCCCGACTGCGGGGGCGCTGGTCCATGCGGACGCTGGTCGCCTTACGATCGCACCCGTTCGAGCCCTGCCGCACGTCGCGCACACATGACCTTTGCCGTTTTCCTGGTGTACGTCGCCCTGACCTTCCTGCGTCCGGTGGAACTGCTGTTTCCCGAGCTGGCGGCGTCGCGACCCATGCTGCTGCTGGGCGGGCTGGCCCTGGTGATGTCGATCGGGCGGGCGATCATGAAGCGGGAGTCGGCCGCACGCGGCACACATTTCCGCCTGCTGATCCTGCTGATCGTGGCCATCGGCCTGTCGCGGCTGTTCAACGGGGGCGTGAGCAGTGCGCTGTTCGCGATGAACCATGTGAACGCCTCCACGACGTTGCTGGTGCTGGCCGTGCTCAACGTGACCACGCTGCCACGCCTGCTGGCCACCTGTGGCGTGATCGTGGTGTGCATGCTGCTGCTGGCGCTGGCCGCCATCGCGGCATTTCACTACGGCTTCATGGTCGAGGAGCTGGTGCTGTTCCAGAACCTCGGTCTGGGCGGCACGCTGGCCGACCTGGAGGGCATGACCGCACCGGCACAGGACACCTCGGGCAAGTTCATGTTCCGGGTGCGCAGCGTGGGCTTCCTGAATGATCCGAACGACTTTGCACAGGCGCTGGTGATGGTGTTGCCGCTGCTGTGGGGCCTGACGCGGCCGCGCCGGTGGCTGCGCAACCTGGTGGTGTTCGTGATGCCGGCCGGCATCATGGTCTATGCGATCTACCTCACCCACTCGCGCGGTGCCATCCTGGGCATCGGCGCGATGATGCTGTTCGGGCTGCGTTCGGTGATCGGCACGGTGCGCACCGGCATCCTGATGGGCCTGGCGGTGGTGGCCTTCCTGGCCACCAGCTTTGGCGGCGGGCGCGGCTTCTCGTCCCAGGAGGAATCGGCCGCCGACCGCATCGAGGCCTGGAGCACCGGGCTGCAGATGCTGCAGTCGCATCCGCTGTTCGGGGTGGGCTACCTCAATTTCATCGAGCACCATCACCTGACGGCCCACAACTCCTTCGTGCTGTGTTTCGCCGAGCTTGGCATGTTCGGCATGATGGCCTGGATGGGTCTGATCGTGATCAGCTTTCGCGGGCTCAACCAGGTGGCCGACCGCCTGCCCGAGGGTGTCGGTCGGACCGAAGCCCGCATGGCGGCGCTGCTGCGCGCCTCGCTGCTGGGCTACCTGACCTGCGCATGGTTTCTGTCACGCACCTATCAGCCCGGGATGTACCTGCTGTTGGCCCTGTGCATAGCCGCCTGGCATTGCGGCTCCAGGGCAGCGGCAGCTCAGCCCGGGGGCCAACCATTGCCGCTGCCGTCCTGGGGGCTGCATACATTGCTTGCGTCGATCGGTGCGGTGCTGGCCACCTATGCGTTTGTGGTGGCCCACAACTTTGGTCGCTGAGGGCCACATGGGCCGGCCATGAGGCCCGCGAATGGGGGGGAGACGCCGCCAGGAGGGGTTTCCCCTGGGGTTCCGATGCTAGACTGCGCCGCGACCTGACCATTTTTCCGAGTCCCGCCGCCATCCGGTCGGGATCCCGTCTGAGCAGCAGCGTCACCTGCCGTCCTGAAGGTCGATGGCTGCGCAGTCTGCCGTTGCTTGAACCCCGGTTGCAGTTCACAATGACCTTGTCGCTTCCCGTGATCGTCCTGCTCGTTCTGCTGGTTGCCGTGCTGGTGGCCGTGGGCGCCGAGGTCCGTCGAAAGCACATCGCCATCTGGCTGCGCAACTACCTGCGCCAGGACTGGCGTGCCCCCGTGCCGCCGGGCACCACACGGCACCTCGTCTTCTGCTTTGTCGACCACTTCGAGCCTGGCTATGGCCGGCCCGACTACGCCACCGAAAAGGCGCGTGTGGCCCGCTGGCGCACCGACTACCCTCGTCTGTGTGAAGGCCTGCGCGACGCCGATGGCCGCGCACCGATCCACACCTTCTTCTACCCCGAGGAAGAGTACCGGCGAGAGCACCTGGAGCCGCTGGTCGAGATGTGCCGCATGGGCATCGGCGAGATCGAGATCCACCTGCATCACGACAACGACACCGACGCCGGCCTGCGCGAGAAGCTGCGCCGCTTCACCCGCATCCTGGCCGACGACCACGACGCCCTGCCGCGCGACCCCGCCACCGGCCAGCCGCGCTGGGCCTTCATCCACGGCAACTGGGCGCTCGACAATTCCCATCCGCATGGCAGCGGCTGCGGCGTGAACAACGAGCTGATCATCCTGCGCGAAGAAGGCTGTTATGCCGACTTCACCTTCCCGGCCGCGCCCGAGCCCTGCCAGACCAGCACGGTCAACAAGATCTACTACGCCAAGGACGACCCGCATGCGCCGAAGTCGCATGACACCGGTGAACGCGTGCGCATGGGTGGCAAGCCCTGGGGCGACCTGATGATCATCCAGGGGCCACTGGGCTTCATGTGGCACAACCGCAAGTTCGGTGTGCTGCCTCGCATCGAGAATGCCGACGTGCGCACGACCAGCGCGCCCACGCCGCGCCGCATCGACGGCTGGGTCGACACCGGCATTCATGTCGAAGGTCGCCCCGAGTGGGTGTTCGTCAAGGTGCATACACACGGCGTTGAAGAGCGTGACGTCGACACCCTCCTGGGCAGCCCGATGCGTGAGGCCTTCGAGTACATGCAGTCGCGGTACAACGACGGGGTCGACTGGAAGCTGCACTACGTCAGCGCGCGCGAGATGTACAACATCGTCAAGGCCGCAGAAGCGGGCGAGCCCGGCGAGCCCGGGCAGTACCGCGACTACCTGATCCCGCGCCCGAACTACCAGCCGGCGGCAGCCAGCAACTGAAGCGGCAGACCAGTCGTGCAGACGAGTGCGGTGCTGGCCTGGATCGTGTGGCTGTGTCTGGGCGCAGTGGTCTACTCCTATGTGCTCTACCCGGTGCTGCTGGTGATCACCGGCGCGCTGGTCCAGGGCTTTCGCGACGTGGCCCACGTGGTGCGCAAGCGTGACCGTCGCTCGCGCAAGGGTGGCGGCCTGCCACAGGTGGCTGTGGTCATCTCGGCCTTCAATGAAGAGCGCCACCTCCAGCAGCGCATCGACAACCTGCTGGCACTGGACTATCCGGCAGAATTGCTGAGCGTCTACATCGGCTCGGACGGCAGCCGCGATGCAACCGGCGACATCCTGCGGCGCTGCAACGACCCGCGCATCAAGGCCCATGTGTTCGAGGTCAACCGCGGCAAGGCCAATGTGCTCAATGACCTGGTGTCGCGCACCAGTGCGCCCATCCTCGTGTTCTCGGACGCCAACACCTTCTTTGCTGCCGATGCCCTGAAATCGATGCTGCCGCACTTTGCCAATCCGCGAGTCGGCGGCGTCAGTGGTGAACTGCGGCTGCTCGGGGCCTCCGGCGACAACCAGGACAGCCTGTACTGGCGGGTCGAGCAATTGCTGAAGTTCTTCGAGGCCCGTATCGGCGGACTGCTGGGCGCCAACGGCGCCATCTATGCCATACGGCGCGAGCTGTGGAAGCCGCTGGCGCCCGACACCATCTGCGACGACTTCTGTGTCGGCATGAACGTGGCCGCGGCCGGCTACCGCATGGTGTATGAGCCCACCGCCTGGGCCGAGGAAGACACGCCCGCCTCGATTGGCGATGAATACCAGCGCCGCGTGCGCATCGGCATCGGCAACTTCCAGGCCCTGTGGCGGCACCCCGAGTACCTGTTGCGCACCTCGGTGGGCACGGTGTGGGCCTACCTGTCCCACAAGGTGCTGCGCTGGCTGGCACCGCACCTGCTGCTGGTGGCCCTGGCGGCCGCACTGGTGCTGGCCTGGTCCTCACCGACCTGGGCCGTGCTGGCGGCCGCGCTGGCCGGGTCGATCGCCGCGGCAGCGGCGCTGTATGCGGCGAGCCGCGCAGGCTGGCGTCTGCCGTCGCTGCTGCGCATCGTCGCCTTTCTGTTTGCATTGAACTGGGCCTTTCTGGTGGCCTCGACCAAGTTTGCGACCGGCCGCTACAGCGGGTCCTGGCGCCGGACCGCACGATGAACGAGATGAAGCACTGCACGGGACGACCCGGCATGGGGGAATCAGGGTGTTGAGAGTCGGGATCGTGGGTTGCGGCAAGATCGCCGACGGCCATGTCGAGCAGGTGCGCGCCACCGGACGTGGCGAAGTGGTGGCCGTGTGCGACCGCGAGCCCCTGATGGCCGAACAACTGGCGGTGCGGCTGGGCGTGCCGGGCCGCTACAGCGACATGGCCGAGATGCTGGCCCGGGAGCGCCTGGACGTGCTGCATGTGGCCACGCCGCCCGATTCTCATGTGCCGATCGCGATGGCGGCGTTCGACGCAGGCTGCCATGTCTTCATGGAAAAGCCCTTTGCCCTGGACGCGCAGGCGACCGCCTCGATCCTCGATCGGGCCGAAGCCTGCGGGCGCAAGGTCGGCGTCAACTACCTCTACAACTTCGAGTCACCCGGTCTCGCGCTCGAGCGGATGCTGGCAGACGGTGAGCTCGGTGAACTGGTGCATCTGGACACGAGCTACGGCTACAACCTGTCCGGCGACTACGGCATGGCGGTGATGGCCGACCCGGGGCACTGGGTGCACCGGCTGCCGGGCAAGCTGTTCCACAACGTGCTCGACCACGTGCTGGCCAAGCTGGTGCCGCACCTGGGCGATGAGATCGACGTCAAGGTGATCTCCTTCCGCAGGCGCGCGGCCACCGGCAACGAAGCGGTCGATGCGATGCCCGACGAACTGCGCGTGCTGCTGCGCGGGGGGCAGGTCACTGCCACGGCGGTCATCAGTGCGCACGGGCGGCCGGTGTCGCACCAGTTGAAGGTCGTCGGCACCCGTGACACGGTCGAGCTCGACTATGCGGCGCGCACCCTGGTGCGGGCGGCGCGTCAATCGCAGCCCAGTGCCATCGGCCGGTTGTTCCCGCCCTGGGTGCAGGCCCGCCAGTTCATGCGCAATGGCTGGCGCAACCTGGGGCAGTTTCGCCACTACGAATTCCACTACTTCCAGTGCATGCGGGTGCTGCTGTCGCGCTTCTACGATGCCGTCGAAGGCCGCGGGCCCGATCCGGTGCCAGCGCGCCAGATCCTGGGCGTGAGCCGGGTGATCGACCAGATCGTGCAGGCCACGAAGGAGGGCACATGAAGATCCTGATCACCGGTGCCGGCGGCTTCCTGGGGCGGCGCATCGCGCGTTCGCTGCTTCAACTCGGCGCCAGCGACCTGCGCCTGCACTACCGCCAGCATCCGCCGGCCCATCAGCTCGACCCCTTGCGTGCCGAGTTCCCCGACGCGCACATCGCGTCGGCTGCCGGCAATCTGCTGGCGCGTGGCACGCTCGACGACATGGTCGCCGGGGCGGACTGCATCGTGCATGCGGCAGCCGGCATGAAGGGTGCGGCGGCCGACATGTTCGCCAACACCGTGATCGGTACACGCAATCTGCTGGAAGCCGCCTGCCGCGCCGGGGTGAAGCGCATCGTGCTGGTCAGCTCGTTTTCGGTCTACCGCACCGAGCACCTGCACGAAGGAGCGGTGCTCGATGAATCGGTGCCCACCGAATCCGTCGGAATCGAAAAGGGTCCCTACGGCTATGCCAAGACGCGCCAGGAGCAACTGGTGCGCGAATGGCAGCAGCAACATGGTTTCGACGCAGTGTTCCTGCGCCCGGGCGTGATCTACGGGCCGGGGGGCGGTGCGTTGTCGCCGCGGGTGGGCATCAAGGCCATGGGGGTGTTTTTCAGCCTGGGTGGGTCGGCGCTGTTGCCGCTCACCCATGTCGAGAACTGCGCGGACGCCATCGCGCATGCCACCTTGAAGGCCGAGGCCAACAGCGTCTTCAATGTCGTCGACGACGAGCTGCCCACCTGCGCTGCCTACCTGCGCGCCTACCGAGATGACGTCCAGCGACTGCGTGTGCTGCCGGTGCCGGGATGGGCCTTCCGATTCGGGGCAAAGCAGCTCGTGCGCTATCACAAGGCCTCGAAAGGTCAATTGCCTGCGGTGTTCACGCCCTATGTGGTGAAGTCGATGTACACGCCGCTGAAGTACAGCAACGCCGCGCTGAAGGCGCTCGGCTGGTCGCCACGGGTGTCCACCCAGGACGGCCTCAGGCAGTCGTTTGCGCACTGGCGCAGCGAGCTCGGCAAGGCCTGAACGAGACGGCCCCTGAACAAGGCCGGGTCAGCCGGCCTGACACCGCCTGCTAGGCCGCCACCGGATATCCGGGCCGGCTGGCCAGATAGAACTGGTCATAGGCATCGGCCATGGCGTCCACCGAGGCGTGCCGCGCCACCCAGCCTGCCGCCTGTTCGCCCAGGCGCTTGCGCAGGCTGGCATCGTCGAGCAGCCTGGCGAGGGCTGCGGCAAGGGCGGGGCGGTCGCCTACAGGCACCAGCAGGCCGGTCTGATCGTGGTGAATGATCTCGGGATTGCCCCCGACCCGCGACGCGACGATCGCCAGCGCAGCCGCGCTGGCCTCCAGCAAGGCAATCGAGAGGCCTTCGGTCAGCGAAGGTTGGGCAAAGATGTCGAAACCTGCCGCCACGTCAGCCACATCGCTGCGCTGACCCGCCAGCAGCACATGGCCACTCATGCCCAGGCTTTCCACCAGGGCGCCCAGTTCAGCTTCAAGGGGGCCGGCGCCGACGATCACGAGCCGCAACCCGTTGAAGCGCGACACCAGCTCGGGCATGCATTCGATCAGCTGCCGATGGTTCTTGAGCGGCACGAGCCGGCCGACGGCGCCGATCACCAGCCCGTCCGCGGCGAGGCCCAGCAGCTGCCGCGCTCGCAGACGCCGCGCCTCGGTGTTCGTGAACCGGTCGATCGGGATGCCGTTGAGCACCGTGGTGGCACGCTGTGCCGGCACATAACCTTCGCCGACAAAGCGGTCGTGTACCTGCTGCCCGACCATGGCCACGGCCGCGGTGCGCATCAGCGAGGCGCGATACATCCAGCGCAGTTTGCGCTGGCTCAGGCGCATGCCCATGTCGTGCACCGTTCCGACCTGGATGCAGCGACTGCCCAGACCGAGCAATGCGGTGGCGGCGTAGTAATTGGGCACGAAGTTGTGGGCATGCACGATCTGTACGGCATGGTCTTGCACCTGCCGGCGCAGGCTGCGAATCACGCCGAAGTCCAGCGTGCCCTGCTTGTTCCCCTGGATCACCGGCACGCCCGCTGCCGCCAGTTCGGCGGCAAACCCGGCGGTGGTGTTGATGCTGAACACACGCACACCGTGGCCCCGGCGAGCCTGGGCAATGGCCAGGTCGGTCACCACACGTTCGAGTCCGCCGAATTCAAGCGAGTCGACGACATGCATGAGGCTCAAGGGGGTCATGGTGCGATCAGGAGGCGGGCGAAGGGACGGGCACGCTTGTGCCAGGTGTCATGCCAAGGTCTTGCCGGTTGTCATGCGTGAAGGCGGCCGTGGCCGCGCGCCGCTGGCGGTGCCATCTTAGTGAGTCCCAAATGAAACAGGCACCCCCGTGGTGGGGGTGCCTGCGAGTCGGTGTCGAGCGGGATCAGCGTTCGACGGCCCCCAGGTCCATGGCAGAGCCACGGATGCTGCGGGTGGCAGGCCGGAAATTCGAATCGAGCTGGTAGCTCACGGTGTGACTTCCTGCCAGCGCGTTCGCCGTGGCAGCGTCCAGCAACGCCGAGCCGGACAGCGGAAGCATCGAGGTCGAATCAGCCGGGTAACCCGTGCCCGTGATCAGGTTCGACACGCCGTTCAGCTGCCCACCCACGGTGTGATAGGGCCCGGCATCGCTCCAGCGTGCATCGATCCAGTTACGGCCCAGGTTCACGATGCCACCCGACGGGATGCCCGGTGCGTTGTCCTGCCCGGCGCGCATGCGCGGGTAGGGGATGGCTGCATCGAACATGAACACGTTGTTCCAGACCTCGGCACGCTCCTCCGTGGTCGAAAGCTGGAACAGCACGGCATAGTCGTTGCCGGTCAGTCGCACCGTGTTGTTGAAGAAGTACAGCGTGCCCTTGCGATAGTTGTTCTCGCTGCCGGGGTGGTCACCTCCGTAGTGGATGGTGCTGCCCTTGCGGCCGTCCTTGATGATCTGGTTGCCGTAGACATAGGTCGCACGGTAGGTCGGATCAGCCTTGGCGGTGTTGGGCATGTCCTCGGCCTCGACCAGGTCCAGGGCACGGGCGCCGTCTTCAATGCGGTTGTAGCGGATCACCACACCGGTGGAACGGTCCTTGATGGCGTTGCCGGTGGCGCCGGAACGCAGCGGGCCGTAGCGGTTGAACTCATACACGACACCCTGGCTCTGCACATAGCTCTGGTGGATGGTGTAGTTGTTGGTCACACCATTGTTGTGGATGTAGTTGCCGGCGATGCGCAGGTTCTTGGTGACGGTGTAGCTGCCTTCGTCGTTCGAGCGGCTGAAGATCGCGTGGGTGCAGTCGGTGATCTCGTTGTCGGCGATGGTCACGTTGTGGCCACGCTCGACCCACACGCAGGCGCCAAACTCCATGTAGTTCTGGCGCTGCCCGTTGCTGTCGGTGAAGCTGTTGCTGGGCGTGGCGCCCTGGATCTTCAGGCCGTCGATCTGCACGTAGGTCGGCACGGCGGTGTAGGCGTCGGTGTAGAGCGACTTCACGATGATCACGCCGCGCTGCTCATGCGCGATGTTGCCGTAGGCCAGGCCGCGACGGGTCACGGCGTTCTGGCCGGTGATGACCGGACGCTCACCCGAGGCGCTCTTGACGCCGCATACACGCACCGGCGCCGAGGCCGTGCCCTTGCCAGCGATCAGGAACTTGCCGGCGTACGGCGTGGCGCGATGGAAGATGCGCACGGTGTCGCCAGCGGCCAGCGACTCCCAGGGCACCTGGTCCAGCGAGCTGAGCTGGCCGACGTTCGGGCCCACCTGAAAGTCGCGGCCGGAACCGGGCTCACAGGCGGTCAACTGCAGTTCCGCAGGCGCCGGTGAAGGAGCGGGCGCTGGCGCTGGCGCTGGTGCCGGCGCTGGTGCCGGCGCTGGTGCTGGTGCTGGTGCTGGTGCTGGTGCTGGTGCTGGTGCTGGTGCTGGTGCTGGTGCTGGTGCTGGTGCTGGTGCTGGTGCTGGTGCTGGTGCTGGTGCTGGTGCTGGTG
>CAMLSD010000019.1 GCA_946482595.1 uncultured Comamonadaceae bacterium | reverse complement strand
TTTCCTTGAGACCGCCCCCAGGGCCGGGCTGCGCCCAGCCCGCCCCCCGCGGGGGTCAAGGAAACTTGGGGCGGCCCGGCGTTTCCTTGTGAGGTCAGACAGCCCCTAAGTTACTCCGGTTTTGTCGTCGCGGCCAGCGTCGCTCACGATCAGATGCACGAGATGCAGCTTGCGCACTGCGGCAGCGGGCAGCACAAAGGGATAGAAGTCGGGTTCACCCATGCTGCGGGACAGCTCGTTGAGCACGCCGGTCAGTTCCAGCCAGGCATTGACGAAAGACAGGAAGCGCGCCGCCTCAGGGTGGCGAGGGTCGTACAGCGCATCCGCGCCGAAACGGTCGTAGTCGAGTTCGACATCATCGCCGTCCAGGCCAAAGCTCAGGGCGGTGTCCAGGGTGTCGACCATGTGCAGGTAGTGCGCCCAGGTTTCGGCCCAGTCTTCCCAGGGGTGGCTGCCTGCATAGGCGCTGACGTGGCGCAGCGGCCAGTCCGGTGCCGGCCCGTCGCGGTAGTGGCGGGCCAGCGCCTCGTGGTAGTCCTGACGTTCATCACCGAACACGTCGCGCCAGGGTGCATGCCACGGGGTGTCGTGCACCAACCGGTCCCAGTAGTAGTGGCCGACCTCATGTCGCAGATGGCCCAGCAGCGTGCGATACGGTTCATGCATCGATGTGCGGGCCTGCTCGCGTCGCACGTCGTCAGCCTCTTCGACGTTCAGTGTCACGATGCCCGCCGCATGCCCGGTCATCACGGGCTGCCCATCGGGGGCCGGGCGCAGGAAATCGAACGCGAGGCCGTGCAGCGGGTCTTCGCTCACCCGGGAGCGCACCGGCAAGCCGAGTGCGAGGAGCTGCGAGACGAGGCGACGCTTGGCAATCTCGACGCGTCGCCACAGTGTGGCGTTGTCTCGATCGGCCAGGTCGGGAATGGTGCGGTTCAGGCGGCAGGCGGCACACAGCGGGTTGGGCCACGCGCCCTGTTCGTCCTGCGGCACCAGCCAGTTGCAGCCGGCCGGCGTGTCGAAGTTGGCGCAGCGCCGGTAGAGCGGACCGGCGGCGCCGCGGCCGCTGGTCAACTGCCAGCTGCCTGGCTGCGGGCCGGGGACGACCGGGCTCACATGGCCCAGGCCCGGCTCGTAGCCCAGCGCCAGGCCGCAGGCCAGGCACTGGCTGTTGCGAAAGAAGATCGGACGGCCGCAGTCGCAGCGATAGGCGCGTGAGGCCGTCGGGGTCTTGTGTGGCTTCCAGGACCGGCCGAGCCGAAGCGACAGGGAGTCGAAGAGGTGGTCCACTTCGCTTCCCGTGCGCGGTGTGTGGTTCGGCCTTTCAGCCGGCCCGTGCCGCCTTGGAGACGGTCACCAGCAGCACCACGCTGATCACGGCGAACAGGCCGCCGCTCCAGTACTCGTAGGGCAGGCCCAGCAGGTCGACGGCCGCATCGGCGCATGAGGCCTCGATACGGAACATGTACGGCCAGATGCGTTCGAGATCGAGCGCCGAAATGATCTTGTCGGCCAGCGTCAGGTTGCACGAGAAGCTCTGCGCTGCGACCTGGTTCTGGTACACCGCGGCCGCGACACCGCTGATGCTGGCCAATGCGGCCAGCGTCGCCAGCCCCTGGCTGGCCAGCAGCGAGCGCACGGCCAGCGCAGCAAAACACAGCAGCGCCACGAGCAGGAAGATCACGCGCTGCAGGATGCACCACGGGCAGGGCAGCATGCCGTAGGCGTGCTGCGACACCAGCGCAGCGCCCACGGCAGCCAGGCACAGCACGCCCACGGCGGCCAGGGCAAGGTCGGTATGGCGGATCTTCAAGGGGACTCCAGGCAACTCAAGCCAGTTGGTTACTCGACTTCGGCGATGAGTTCAATCTCGACGCACGAGCCCAGCGGAATCTGGGCGACGCCGAAGGCGCTGCGCGCATGGGCGCCCTTGTCGCCGAACACCTGGGCAAACAGTTCGGAGGCGCCATTCGTGACCAGGTGCTGCTCGGTGAAGCTGGGAGCGCTGTTGACCAGGCTCATCAGCTTGACGATGCGCTTCACGCGGTTCAGGTCACCCACAGCGGCATGCAGCGTGCCCATCAGGTCGATGGCGACGGCGCGGGCCGCGGCCTTGCCTTCTTCGGTCGTGATGTTCACGCCGAACTGGCCCACCCAGGGCTTGCCATCCTTGCGGGCGATGTGGCCGGACAGGAAGACCAGGTTGCCGGTGCGCACGAAGGGCACATAGGCCGCGGCGGGTGTCGCCACGGGCGGCAGTTCGATGTTCAGGTCTTTGAGCTGGTTGTAAACAGACATGTCAGGGCTCCTTCGAAATCAACCGGCAATCCTACACTCGCGCCCATAAACAAGATATCCAGGGCAGGCGATGGTGGGCGTGAATCATTCGGGCGCCAGATGGGCGGGTGCGCTCGTGTGCGTCGTGGCGGGCGTGGCAGCGCAGGTGCAGCAGTCGGCGTTGTGGCCCGTGGTGGCGTATGCAGGCGCGGTGCTGACGGCCCTGTGCCTCTGGGCCGGGCTGGTGCGATGGCCGGCGGGGCTGGTGCGTCAATGGCTGGGTGGGGTGCTGGCCGGGCTGCTGCTCGGCGGCGGGGTGGCCGGCCTGCAGGCGCACCATCGGCTGGGCGACCGGCTTGACCCAGCGCTCGAGGGGCGCGATCTCATCGTCACCGGCACGATTGCAGGCCTGCCTCGGCACGACGTGGGTGTGTCGCGCTTTGTCTTCGAGCCCGAGGACGCCCGGCTGGGCGACGAGGCGGTCGTGCTGCCCTCGCGCATCCTGCTGTCCTGGTATGCCGGCATGGAGGACCGCGAGCTGCTTGCCGGCCCCGGCCCCGAACTCAAGGCGGCCCAGCGCTGGCAACTGCGCGTGCGGCTGCGCCAGCCGCATGGAGCGTTCAACCCGCATGGGTTCGATTTCGAGTTGTGGCTGTTCGAGCAGGGCCTGGGCGCCACCGGCTACGTCCGCTCAGGCCGCAGTGCGCAGGCACAGCGTCTGGCACCGCCGGCGGGCCACTGGGTGCAGCGGGCAAGGCAGCGGGTGCGCGATGACATCGAGGAGGCCGTGGGCGATGAGCGCAGCGCCGGGGTGCTGTCGGCCCTGGTCGTCGGGGATCAGTCGGCCATCGATCGGGACGACTGGGACCTTTTTCGCATCACCGGCGTTGCCCACCTGATGTCGATCAGCGGCCTGCACGTGACGATGTTCGCCTGGGTGGTCGGGCTGCTGCTGCGCCGCCTGTGGGCCTGGCAACCCCGCTGGGGCCTGCGGCTGGCTGCACCGGTGGCTGCGCGCTGGGGCGGCCTGATCGCCGCACTGGGCTATGCAGTGTTTTCGGGCTGGGGTGTTCCGGCGCAGCGCACCGTGTGGATGCTCACTGTGGTGGTGCTGGTGGCGCAGTCGGGGCGGCGATGGCCCTGGCCGATGGTGCTCGCCGCGGCCGCGGCGCTGGTGTGCCTGCTCGACCCGTGGGCCGTGCTGCAGCCCGGGTTCTGGCTCTCGTTCGTTGCGGTGGCGGTGCTGATGGCGGCCGATGGCGGGCGCTGGGCCGCGGCCAGCCTGGAGCCCAGCGTGGCAGGCTCACGTCTGGCAGGCTGGCTGCGCCGCTGGCGGGGCGCCGCCGTGGCGGGTCTGCGCACGCAGTGGATCGCCAGCCTCGGCCTCGCACCGCTGTCGCTGGTGTTCTTCCAGCAGGTCTCGCTGGTGGGTCTGCTGGCCAACCTGCTGGCCATACCGCTGATCACGCTGGTGGTCACGCCCGCGGGCATCCTCGGGGTGGTGCTGCCCGGCGCCTGGCCCATGGCGGCCTGGCTGGTCGAGCAGTTCAGCGCCGTGCTGGGCCTGCTGGCACGATGGCCCTGGGCACAGTGGACAACGGCTGCTGCGGCACCCTGGGCCATGGCCTGTGGGCTGGCGGGCGGCGCCTTGCTGACCCTGCCGCTGCCCTGGCGCGTGCGCGCACTGGCACTGCCGCTGATCTGCCCGCTGGTGTGGCCGCTGGCCGACCGCCCCTTGCCCGGCAGTTACGACCTGCTGGCGCTCGACGTGGGGCAGGGCACGGCCGTGCTCGTGCGAACGGCCCGCCACACGCTGCTGTACGACGCCGGTCCACAGTACTCGCGTGACAGCGATGCGGGGCGCCGCGTGGTCGTGCCGGCCCTGCAGGCGCTGGGGGAGCGCCGGCTCGATCTGCTGATGCTGTCCCACCGCGATGCCGACCATGTCGGGGGCGTGCGGGCTGTGCTGGCACGGTATCCCGACACCCCGGTCAGCAGTTCGCTCGAGCCGGATCATCCGCTGCGCTCGGACATGGTCGCGCACCGGCGCTGTGAGGCCGGGCAGTCCTGGGTCTGGGACGGGGTGCATTTCTCGGTGCTGCATCCCGGCCCGCACGATGCGGCGCCGCCGCTCAAGCCCAATCAGGTGTCGTGTGTGCTGCGCATCGAGGCGCAGGGCCGGGTGGCCCTGCTGGCCGGCGACATCGAGCGCGGTGAGGAGGCTCGCCTGGTGGCGTCGCAAGGCGAGGCCCTGGCGGCGCACCTGCTGCTGGTGCCGCACCACGGCAGCCGCACCTCGAGCACGCCGCCTTTCCTTGCCGCCGTGCGGCCGGAGGTGGCGGTGTTCCAGGCGGGCTACCGCAACCGGTTCAGTCATCCGGCCGCCGACGTGCTCAGCCGCTACCAGCGCCATGGCATCGCCGTGATCACCACCGCACGGTGCGGCGCCTACCGCTGGACCGAAGGGCAGGGTCGATGCGAGCGTGACCTTCGGCGGCGTTACTGGCACCATGGGGTCGTGGAGCCCCAAGGTGCACCGTGAAGGTGCGATTGGCCTGGAACTTGCTAACTCCTCCTGGCGGAGAGGATACCGATGAGACCCAGCTTCGACGAGATGCACCCGACCAGCACCACGGTGCGTGATCACTACAAGACCTACGACCGCTGGCTGGCCCGTCAGCCGCGTGACCTGATGGCCGCCCGGCGCGCCGAGGCCGAGATGATCTTCCGGCGCGTGGGCATCACCTTCGCCGTCTACGGCGCCAAGGACGAGGACGGGGCCGGCACCGAACGCCTGATCCCCTTCGACCTCATCCCGCGCATCATCCCCGCCCATGAGTGGCGCGAGATGGAAAAGGGCCTGGCCCAGCGTGTGACGGCCCTGAACCGCTTCATCCACGACGTCTACCACGGTCAGGAGATCATCAAGGCCGGCATCGTGCCGGCTGACCAGATCTTCCAGAACGCGCAGTTCCGCCCCGAGATGCTGGGCGTGGACGTGCCCGGCGGCGTGTACTCGCACATTGCCGGCATCGACATCGTGCGCGCGGCCAACCCCGACGGCAGCGGCGCCTACTACGTGCTCGAGGACAATCTGCGCGTGCCCAGCGGCGTGAGCTACATGCTGGAGAACCGCAAGATGCTGATGCGGCTGTTCCCTGAACTGTTCAGCGAGCATGGCGTGGCCCCTGTGGCGCACTACCCGGACCTGCTGCTCGACTCCCTGCGGGCGGTGGCGCCGGCCGGCGTGAGCGAGCCCACCGTGGTGGTGCTGACGCCGGGCATGTACAACTCGGCCTACTTCGAACACGCCTTCCTGGCCCAGCAGATGGGGGTCGAGCTGGTCGAGGGGCAGGACCTGTTCGTCAAGGACAACTTCATCTACATGCGCACCACACAGGGCCCCAAGCGTGTGGACGTGATCTACCGGCGGGTGGACGACGACTTCCTCGACCCGCTGGCCTTCCGGCCCGACTCCACGCTGGGGTGTGCCGGCCTGCTGGGCGTCTACCGCGCCGGCAACGTGACCCTGGCCAATGCGATCGGCACCGGCATCGCCGACGACAAGTCCATCTACCCGTATGTGCCCAAGATGGTCGAGTTCTACCTCGGTGAAAAGCCCATCCTCAACAACGTGCCGACCTATCAGTGCCGCGTCGCGGAGGACCTGCGCTACGTGCTCGATCACCTCGACGAGCTGGTCGTCAAGGAAGTGCACGGTGCCGGCGGCTACGGCATGCTGGTGGGTCCGGCCGCCTCGCGCGCCGAGATCGAGGCCTTCCGCGCCCAGCTCAAGGCCCACCCGGAGGGCTACATCGCCCAGCCCACGCTGGCCCTGTCGACCTGCCCGACCTTCGTCGAGAACGGCATCGCGCCGCGCCACATCGACCTGCGCCCCTTCGTGCTGTCCGGCAAGACCGTGCAGATGGTGCCGGGCGGTCTGACGCGTGTGGCGCTCAAGGAAGGGTCCCTCGTCGTCAATTCGTCGCAGGGTGGTGGTACCAAGGACACCTGGGTGCTCGAGGCTTGAAGGAGGAGGCTGAAGATGTTGTCTAGAACCGCCGACCATCTGTTCTGGATGGCCCGCTACATGGAGCGGGCGGAAAACACGGCCAGGATGCTGGACGTGAACTACCAGACCCTGCTGCTGCCGCAGTCGGCCGCGGCCGCCGAGCAGGGCTGGAAGGGGCTGCTGAGCATCTCCGAACTGACGGGCGACTATGCCGAGCGTTATGGCAAGGTCGATACCCGCCGCGTGATGGACTACATGGTGCGCGACGAGCGCAACCCGTCGAGCATCTATTGCTGCCTGCGTGCTGCGCGCGAGAATGCCCGCGCCGTGCGGGGGGCGCTGACCACCGAGGTCTGGGAGACCCAGAACCAGACCTGGCTCGAGTTCAACCGCCAGATCGCCACCGGCCAGTTCCAGCGCGACCCCGGCGAGTTCTTCGAGTGGGTGAAGTTCCGCTCCCACCTGTCGCGGGGCGTGACGCTCGGCACGATGCTGCAGGACGAGGCCTTCCACTTCCTGCGCATCGGCACCTTCCTCGAGCGGGCCGACAACACGGCACGGCTGCTCGACGTGAAGTTCCACGGCGTGCAGAGCGAGTTTTTCGGCACGGCCGAGGCCAAGGACCAGGAATACGACTTCTATCACTGGTCGGCGATCCTGCGTTCCGTCTCGGGGTTCGAGGTCTATCGCAAGGTCTATCGCAACGTGATCCGCCCGGAGAAGGTGGCCGAACTGCTGATCCTGCGGGCCGACATGCCGCGTTCGCTGGCGGCGTGTGTCAACGAGGTGATGGGCAACCTGCGCATGGTCTCGAACGAGCAGTCGGCCGAGACGCTGCGCCGGGCCGGTCGCCTGCATGCCGATCTGCAGTATGGCCGCATCGACGAGATCCTCGCCACCGGGCTGCATGCCTACCTGACCCAGTTCCTGGACCGCATCGGCGACCTGGGCCTGGGCATCAGTCGCGACTTCCTCGTGCCGGTCACGCATTGACGCGGTCCCGGGCCGCACACCCCGGCCCGGGCCACCGCACAGGCGCTTCACAACACCACACCGGGCCCGGAGGGAGCCATGTCGATTCACGTCGCACTCAACCATGTCACGCACTACCGCTATGACCGGCCGGTGCAGCTGGGCCCGCAGGTGGTGCGGCTTCGCCCTGCGCCCCACTCGCGCACCCGCATCCTGAGCTATTCGATGCGTGTGCTGCCCGAGCAGCATTTCATCAACTGGCAGCAGGACCCGCAGTCCAACTACCTCGCGCGGCTGGTGTTCCCTGAAAAGACCACCGAACTGCGCATCGAGATCGACCTCGTGGCCGAGATGTCGGTGCTCAATCCGTTCGACTTCTTCCTCGAGCCGCATGCCGAGAAGATCCCGTTCGCGTACGACAGCAGCCAGCAGCACGAGCTGGCGCCCTACCTGGTGCGCCAGCCGCTCACGCCGCGCTTCGAGCAGTACCTGGCCGGTGTCTCGCGTGAGCCGCGGGCCACGGTGGATTTCCTGGTCGAGCTCAATCAGCGCGTGCAGCGCGACATCAGCTACCTGATCCGCATGGAGCCGGGTGTACAGACCCCCGAGGAGACCCTGGTGAAGGGCTCGGGATCCTGCCGGGATTCGGGCTGGCTGCTGGTGCAGCTGCTGCGCCATCTGGGCCTGGCCGCGCGTTTCGTTTCGGGTTACCTGATCCAGCTCACCCCGGACGTGAAGGCGCTCGACGGGCCGTCCGGCCCGGAGCAGGACTTCACCGATCTGCATGCCTGGTGCGAGGTCTATCTGCCCGGTGCCGGCTGGATCGGGCTGGACCCGACCTCGGGCCTGATGGCCGGCGAGGGCCACATTCCGCTGGCCTGTTCGCCCGAGCCGTCGTCGGCCGCGCCGGTCACCGGGGCCGTCGACAAGAGCGAGGTGACGTTCGAGCACCACATGAAGGTCGAACGCGTGTGGGAGGCGCCGCGCGTGACGCGGCCCTACACCGAGGCGCAGTGGCAGGCGATCGACCAGGTCGGCCAGCAGGTCGATGCTGACCTCCAGGCCGGGGACGTGCGCCTCACCCAGGGCGGCGAACCCACCTTCGTGTCGGTGGATGATCGGGATGGCGCCGAATGGAACACCGACGCCATGGGCCCCACCAAGCGTCTGTTGAGCGCGGACCTGCTCGCGCGGCTGAAGCAGAAGTACGGCCACAACGGCCTGCTGCACTACGGCCAGGGCAAGTGGTACCCCGGCGAGCAGTTGCCGCGCTGGTCGCTCAACCTGTTCTGGCGGCGCGACGGCGAACCCGTCTGGAACGACCCGGCGCTGTTTGCCGACGAGCACCGCCAGTACGGCGTGTCCGAGGCCGATGCCCGGCGCTTCCTGCAGGGCGTGGCGCAGCGTCTGGCGCTGGATGCGCAGTATGTGTTCCCGGCCTTCGAGGACGTCTGGTATTACCTGTGGCGCGAACGGCGCCTGCCGGTGAATGTCGACCCCTTCGACGCGCGCCTGGATGATCCGCAGGAGCGCGATCGCATCCGCGCCGTGTTCACCCAGGGGCTGGACACGGCCGTCGGCCATGTGCTGCCGATCGCCCGCAGTGAACGCGGCCCGGCGCGCTGGCGCACCGGCCGGTGGTTCCTGCGCAGCGAGCGCTGCTACCTGATGCCCGGGGACTCTCCCATCGGCTATCGCCTGCCGCTCGACTCCCAGCCCTGGGCCGCCCGCCAGGACATGCCGTATCTGCATCCGGTCGATCCGAACCAGCCATTCGGGCCGCTGCCCTCGTACCAGCGCCTGGTGGCGCAACTGCCGGGCCCGGCCTCGGGCGGGGTGCTGGCCGTGGGCCATGCGGGCGGGGGCGGTGCCACGCTGCAGTTCCAGCCGGGGGCGGGCAACGCGCCGCAGGGCGAGCCTGCGAACGGGGCGGCCGGACGTGCCCCGACGCCTTTCGAGTCGGCGGCGTGGATCACGCGCACCGCGATGTGCGCCCAGCCGCGCGACGGGCGGCTGTACATCTTCATGCCGCCGCTGAGTGACGTGCTCGACTACCTGGAGCTGGTTGCCGCCATCGAGGCCACGGCGGCCGAGCAGAAGCTGCCGGTCGTGCTGGAAGGCTACGAGCCGCCGCGCGATCCGCGCCTGGCCGTGTTGCGCGTCACGCCCGACCCGGGCGTGATCGAGGTGAACATCCATCCGGCGTCGAACTGGAACGAGCTGGTCGACCAGGCCACCTTTCTGTACGACGCAGCCTTCCAGACGCGCCTGTCGACCGAGAAATTCATGGTCGATGGCCGGCACACCGGCACCGGCGGCGGCAACCACTTCGTGCTGGGCGGCGCGACCCCGGGCGATTCGCCCTTCCTGCGCCGGCCGTCGCTGCTGGCCAGCATGATTGCGTACTGGCACAACCACCCGGCGCTGTCCTACCTGTTCTCGGGCCTGTTCATCGGCCCGACCAGCCAGGCCCCGCGCATCGACGAAGCCCGCAACGATTCGGTCTACGAGATCGAGATCGCGTTTGCCGAGCTGCGCCGGCTGGCGCTGGCTTCGCCGGACGGCAGCCCGCCGTGGCTGATCGACCGCAGCCTGCGCAACCTGTTGATCGACGTGACCGGCAACACCCACCGTGCCGAGTTCTGCATCGACAAGCTGTATTCGCCTGATGGCCCCACCGGTCGGCTGGGGCTGCTGGAGATGCGCGCATTCGAGATGCCGCCGCATGCTCGCATGAGCCTGGTGCAGCAGTTGCTCATGCGCGCGCTGGTCGCGCGTTTCTGGCGCGAGCCGTATCTGCCCGAGCGCCTCAAGCGCTGGGGCACCGAGTTGCATGACCGCTACATGCTGCCGCACTTCATCTGGCAGGACCTGTGCGACGTCCTCGAAGAGCTTGCCGGCCATGGGTATGCGCTGCAGCCTGAGTGGTTCGCCCCGCACTTCGAGTTCCGCTTCCCGCGGCTGGGCGACTTTTCGGCGCGCAGCGTCGAGGTCGAGCTGCGCATGGCCCTGGAGCCCTGGCATGTGATGGGCGAGGAAGGAGCGGCAGGCGGCACGGTGCGTTATGTGGATTCGTCAGTCGAGCGGCTGCAGCTGCATGTCACCGGTCTGGTCGACGATCGCCATGTGCTGACCTGCAACGGCCGGCCGGTCCCGCTGCAGCCCACCGGGCGGGTCGGCGAGTTCGTCGCCGGGGTGCGTTACCGAGCCTGGCACCCGCCGTCCGCACTGCACCCCACCATCGGGGTGGACGCACCGCTGACCTTCGACCTGGTCGACACCTGGATGAACCGCTCGCTGGGCGGCTGCCAGTACCACGTGGCCCACCCGGGCGGGCGCAACTACGACAGCTTTCCGGTCAACGCCTATGAGGCCGAAGCCCGGCGGCTGGCACGCTTCTTCCGCCTGGGGCACACGCCGGGACGGACCGAAGTCAGGGCGGAGCCGCGCAACCCGGACTTCCCGTTCACGCTTGACCTGCGGCGTGCCCGGACGTGATGGCCGGCGTGAGACCCGGCGCGGTGTCTGGCCCCCACCGGCACCCGTGCACGGTGCCGGTGCGTGGGCATCGGTAGTCGGCCGCATGCGCCGCACGGTCCGCGGTGGCAGACTCGCCCCATGATTTCGAACATCCTGGAGGGGTATCTGCCGGCGCCGCAGCGGTACGACGAACTGCTCGCCGATCCGCAGCGCGCTCGCGCGCACTGGCAGCGTTTCCTGGCCGAGCTGGCGGCCAGTTCGCCGGCGCAGATCCACGAGCGCATGGCACTGGTCGAGCGCGAGATCCGCGACCACGGCATCACCTACAACGTCTATGCCGACCCCAAGGGTGCCGACCGCCCCTGGGAGGTCGACCCGATTCCGCTGATCCTGTCGGCCGCCGACTGGGAGCATGTCGAGGCCGGCGTGGCGCAGCGCGCGCGCCTGCTCAATGCCGTCCTGG
This sequence comes from uncultured Comamonadaceae bacterium, assembly GCA_946482595.1. Next base: position 46,180 of record CAMLSD010000019.1, on the reverse strand, counting down.
CCGACATCCATGGCCCGCAGACGCTGATGCGCGAAGGCTTCCTGCCGCCGGCACTGGTGTTCGGCAACCGCAGCTACCTGCACCCGGCCAAGGACATCTGTCCGCCGGGTGGCATTCATCTGTTCCACTATGCGGCCGACATGGCCCGCTCGCCCGACGGGCAGTGGTGGGTGTTTTCCGACCGGACGCAGGCGCCCTCGGGCGCGGGCTACGCGCTGGAAAACCGGTTGATGATCTCGCGCATGTTCCCCGAGGCCTTCCATCACCTCGGCGTGCAGCATCAGGCTGCCTTCTTTGCCTCCTGGCGAGAGTCGCTGGCCCACCATGCGCCGCGTGGTGATGGCCCGCAACTGCTGGTCCTGCTGACGCCGGGCCCCTACAACGAGACCTACTTCGAGCATGCCCTGCTGGCCCGCTACCTGGGCTTTGTGCTGGTCGAAGGCAGTGACCTGACGGTGCGCGGCGGCCGGGTCTGGCTCAAGACGGTCGAGGGGCTGCGGCGGGTGCACGGCATCGTGCGCCGGCTCGACGACGACTACTGCGATCCGCTGGAGATGCGCTCCGATTCCGCGCTCGGCGTGCCCGGGCTCACCGAGTGTGCGCGCAAGGGCACGGTACTGCTGGCCAACGGCCTGGGCGCCGGCGTGACCGAGTCGCCGGCGCTGCTGGCCTTCCTGCCGGGCCTGTGTGAGAGGGTGCTCAAGGAAAGCCTGATCCTGCCGTCAGTGGCCACCTGGTGGCTGGGTGAGCCTGCCGCCTTCGAGGAAGCCTGGGAGCGTCTGGACGATCTGATCATCAAGCCGGTGGACCGGCTTTCCGGCGAGCCGGTGGTGTTCGGCCACAAGCTCGACACCGCGGCCCGGGAGGCCCTGCGCGCCAAGGTGCTGTGCGAGCCGCACAAGTATGTGGCCCAGGAATGGGTGCGGCTGTCGCAGGCGCCGGTGCTCGACCGCGACCGACCCAAGCAGCTGGGCGCCCGGCCCGTGGGCCTGCGGGCCTTTGCAGTGGCCACGCCGGATGGCTATGCCGTGATGCCCGGCGGACTCACCCGCATGGGGGCGGCCGGTGACACCGAGGTGATCGCGATGCAGCGCGGTGGCGGCTCCAAGGACACCTGGGTGCTGTCCGACGCGCCGGTCAATTCCTCGTTCACCTTGTTGCGCACGACCGTCACCGCCGAGGACCTGCGCGCCTCGCGTGCCTACCTGTCGTCGCGGGCCGCCGAGAACCTGTTCTGGTTCGGTCGCTATGCCGAACGCAGCGACTGCACGGCTCGCCTGCTGCGCGTGGCGCTGACGCGCTGCGTGGCCGAAACCGAAGCCCAGGACGAAGGCACGGCCGCGGCTCTGATGTTGGCGCACGAGTGGGGTCTGCTGCCCCGGCCGGACGACCCGGTGGCTGACCTGCTGCTGGCGGCCACCGACCCCGCCCAGGGGCTCGGTGCGGTGCTGCGCCAGCTGGCCCAGGCCGGCTTCAGCCTGCGCGACCGGCTGTCACTGGACAACTGGCGCACGCTGAACCAGCTTGCCCATGATCCGGTCTTCCGGGAGCCAGCGTCCTTGCCGGTGGCGCTGAACTGGCTCGACCGTGCGGTCGTCACCTTGATGACCTTGTCCGGTTTTGCACTCGACGGCATGACACGCGGCACCGACTGGCGCTTTCTGTCGATCGGGCGCCGCCTGGAACGCCTGTCCTTCCTTTGTCGTGCCATGCTGACGGCCCTGTCCGAAGGGCCGGACAGCGGCCTGGACTGGCTGCTGGAGCTGTGCGATTCGTCGGTAACCTACCGCTCGCGCTACCTGATCGCGCCCGAATGGCTGCCGGTGCTGGACCTGCTGGTGCGTGATGAATCGAACACCCGCTCGATCGCCTTCCAGGTGCGCGGCGTGAGCGACTTCGTGCGTCGACTCGAACTGATGCACGGCCCCTTCGGCACCCATGTGCTGGCCCGGCATGTCGATGCACTGGCACGGCTGCAGCCGGGCGACCTCAGTCCCGACAGTGCGGTGCTGCGTGAACTGCTCGAGGCGCTGAGCGAGGCCACCTTCAGCCTGTCCGACGAGATCACCCAGACTTTCTTTGCGCATGCGCGGCCCCGCAGCATGTTGCACCTGGCGGCCTGAATCATCATGAACGCCAGCGTGACGTCCGGCCCTGCCTGCCCGTCCCCGTCGGTGCACACCGCGCAGAGTGTTTCGTCTTGCCCGACGCATTGAACGAATCATGCCGACCTACCGCATCGATCACGAGACTCGCTACGACTACAGCGCCCCGGTGTCGGAGTCCTGGCAGCTGGCCCGCCTGACACCGCGCGAGTTGCCCTGGCAACGGCTGGTCTGGCACCGCCTGCTGATCGACCCGGTGCCCGACGAGGCCGATGTCCGCCAGGACAGTTTCGGCAACCAGGTCACGATCTTCGCATTGCACCGGGCGCACCATGTGCTGCGCACCCACATGGCCTGCGAGGTCCAGCTCGGCCCGCGGCCAGCCTGGGCCGCCGGCCAGCATGAACCCTGGGAAGACGTCCGCCTGCAACTGCTGCCGCCCAGGGTGCCGACGGACCTGTCGCTCGCACAGGCGCGCGAGCCCTCGCTGCTGCTGCCATGGTCGGCAAGGGCGCACCAGTACGGTGCTCAGAGTCTGAAGGCCGGGCGCGACTGGTTCGACTCGGTGCGTGACCTGATGCTGCGCATCCATGCCGATTTCGAGTTCGAGCCCGGCGCCACCACCGTCAGCACGCCGGTGGACACGGTGCTCACCAAACGAAAGGGTGTGTGCCAGGACTTTGCCCATCTGATGATTGCCTGCCTGCGTTCCCACGGCCTGCCGGCACGCTACATGTCCGGCTATCTGCTGACCAAGCCGCCCCCTGGGCAGCCCAGGCTGATGGGGGCGGATGCCTCTCACGCCTGGGTGTCGGCCTGGTCGCCGCAGCACGGCTGGGTGGAGTTCGACCCGACCAACGCCACACTGGCGGATGAGCGTTTTGTGGTGCTTGGGTGGGGCAATGACTTCGGCGATGTCGCGCCGCTGCGGGGCGTGATCCTGGGCGGTGGCGAACAGCACCTGAGCGTCGAGGTCAGTGTCTGGCCTGCCGGCGAACCGTATCCCCCCAGTCCGGGGAGTACGTCGACGCAAAGCCCGGTCGGGCGTGCTCCGGTGTGACGTAGTTCACGGATTGCTGGCGACACCCCCTGCCCAGGGGGTTATCCGCCGACCGCCACAGGCAGATAGTGAAGCTGTGGTCGTTGGAAAAGGTGGCGCCATGTTCTCGTTCACCAGCAAGGCAGCAAAAGTCCCGGCAAGGCCGTCGCGCACACAGCCCGAAGCGCGCCCCAGCGGCTTCGAAGGCTTCCACGCCACCCAGGCGGGCGCACCCAGCGCAGGGGCCGGCGACAACGGTGGCTCCTGGATCGACTCCACCCTTGACCTGAAACAAGGCCTGGACGTGGTCGAAATGAGCGATCTGCCGCTCGAGTTCTTCGAGGCGGCGCGCTCCTGAACCGACAGGGTGCCGCGTGGCGCGCTGCGCCACGGGCAAGGTGTCGTCAACGCCGGGCCAGCCGCCCGATGGCCTGGCCGAGTTCGATCACCGCCAGTGCGTAGTAGCTTGACCAGTTGTAGCGGGTCACCACGTAGAAGTTCGGCGTGCCGGCCACGTGGCTCGGCGGCTGCGAGCCGTTCTGCAGTTCAACCAGCGCCAGCTTGCCGTCGAAGGCCGCCCCTTCGGGCGACAGCCCGGCGTTGCGCGCGGCAAACTCGGCCGGGGTGAAGCTCGGCACGATGTCCGGCGCCAGCAGCACGGCGCGGTCCTGAGGGTCGAGCGGTGCCGTCACGTCGAAGTGGGTCGGCTGACCCTTCTGCCAGCCGAACTCGGCCAGGTAGTGGGCGACGCTGCCGATGACGTCGGCCGCATTGCGGTGCAGGTCGACGTGGCCATCGCCGTCGAAGTCGACTGCGTATTTGTTCCAGCTGCTCGGCATGAACTGCGGCATGCCCATCGCGCCGGCGTACGAGCCACGCAGCGACAGCGGGTCGACACCCTCGCTGTGGCTGAGGACAAACAGCTGCTCGAGCTCGTCACGGAAGAACGCTGAACGGTCGCTGCGTCCGGTGGGGAAGTCGAAACTCAGCGTGGCCAGCGCGTCGATGGTACGGAAGCTGCCCATGTGGCGGCCGTAGAGCGTCTCCACGCCGATGATGCCCACGACGATCTCGGCGGGCACGCCGTACATCTGCTCAGCCTGCGTGAGCCAGCGAGCATGTTCCTCCCAGAACGCCAGCCCGGCCCGGATGCGGCGCGGCTCGATGAAGCGCGCGCGGTAGGCGGCCCAGTTCTTGGGCACACCGGCCGGTGGGGGCATGATCGCCTTGGTCACCGAGGGCAGGAAACGCGACTGCGCGAGCTTCTCGCGCACCCAGGCGGCGTCCAGGCCGCGCCGCGCCGCGAGTGCGTCGGCAAAGGCCATCACGTCCTCACGGCCACCGTAGGTGACGATGTCCGGCGGCTCGGCGCTGGCCACGGCCGTCTTGCCCTGCTTGGCCCAGGCGGGCGTTGCGCCGGCCAGGCCGGTTGCCAGGGCGACGATCCCGAGGATCGTGGTGGCGGCGGCGGCGAACGTCCGGCGCGGGCGGCTTCGGGGCAGTGGGGGAGGAAGGGAGCGAAAGCGGGACAGGATCATGGGGGAGAACGGGGGGTACTGGCCGGCGGGGCCGGCAGGCTCGCCGCCGCAGCATGCAATTCACGGCTCAGGGAGGCCGCCAGTTTAGCCGCGCCACCCTGGCGTGTCGGCGCTTCGCGCGAGTAACGAATCGCGTCCATCCGATGCAGGCTCTGCACCACTGCCTGCGCGGATGACCCCCACAGCGCGGTGGCCCGGGCAGCCAGCGTGCGCGGAGGTTCATGTGCCGCGCTGATCAGCCCGGCGCGGCCCAGCCGTTGCTGCATCTGGCGATAGGCCCGCAGCCAGGGGTCCTGGCGGCTGCGTTCCCAGGTGGCCCAGGCGGCGCCCACGGTGGCGGCAGCCACCACCAGCCCGAGGAGCAGCAGGGCAAGTTCTTCCCAGCCGGGCGACTGGAAGCCCAGGCTCTTGAGCAGGTCGAGCTGACGGCCACGTGAGTAGTTCAGCACCCACTGGTTCCAGGCGGTGTTCAGCGCAGTCCAGCGATCACTGAAGGCGCGCAGCAGGTCCTCGTTGATGGCTCCGAACGCCGTCGCCACGAGACCGGGCGGAACGCGCAGATTCGCATTGCTGGCAATGCGGTCGGGAGCCACGGCGGCGGTGGGGTCGGCACGCACCCATCCCACACCTTCTTCCCAGTACTCGGCCCAGGCATGTGCAAAGCTGTTGCGAACGATGTAGTAGCCATCCACCGGATTGCGCTCGGCGCCCTGGTAACCGGTCACGATGCGCGCCGGAATGTCCATCGCACGCAGTGCGACCACAAAGGCGGCAGCAAAGTGCTCGCAGAAGCCCTCCTTGCGGTCGAACCAGAACTCGTCGATCGCGTGCCGTCCCTGGGCATCTCCGTAGTTTCCCGGCGCGAGCGTGTACGAGTAACCCTGAGTGCGGATGTGCTGGAACAGCGCACGCGCCACGGTACCCGCACTGGCCTGGGCATAGCGGGGTTGAGCGCGAAGTTCCGCCGCCCAGGCCAGCATGCGGGGGTTGTAGCCGGCCGGCAGTTCGACGAACGCCCGCAGCCCGATCACCGGCTGGACCGGACCGTGCTGGAAGTTCGGGTAGGCCGTGGCCGAGATGCGCTGCCGCTCGATCAGCGGGCGCCCCGTCAGCCATTGCAGGTCAGGGCGCTGGCGCAGTGGAAACTCGTCGACGGCTGGAGGGTCAACGGTGGTTTCAAGCAGCGGCAGTACATTGACGCGGGTTGGCTCGATCGTGATCTCGTAAGGTACCGGCCGGCCCATGGGGCGGACCTCGGGCAAACGCATGCCGGTGAGCATCACGTTGCCCGGAATCGGGCGCCATTCGCGGCCATCGAACTCGCCGAGCACCGGGCCGCGGAAGTAGAGGGATTGCGCGGGCGGCGCGTTGCCCAGGAAACGCACCGTCAGTGCGACACCGTCGTCCAGTGCCAGCTGTGCCAGCGTGCCCATCGTCATGCGGTCGTTCAGGCCGGTGCGTCCTGCGGTGGCATCGCTGGGCAGGCCCCACAAGGGCCCGAAGCGAGGAAACAGCAGGAACAGCACGACCATGATCGGCGCGCCCAGCAGGCACATGCGCGCGGCCAGTGCAGCCGCACGGGCCAGGCTCGGCTGGCCGACCGGCATGTGCGCCAGCACCAGCGCGGCCAGAAGCCCCCACACTGCGAGCAGCATTGCCAGGGCGACGAGCAGCGTCTGCGAGTAAAGGAAATTCGTCAGGACCAGGAAGAACCCGAGGAAAAACACGACAAAGGCGTCGCGCCGTGCACGCAACTCGAGCGTCTTCAGGGCCACCAGCACCACCAGCATCGTGACACCGGCTTCCTTGCCCAGCAGGGTGCGGTGGGTCCACCAGGCCGCCGCGGTGGCCAGTACCAGCAGTGCCACCAGGATCCAGCGCCCGGGCAGTGTCGCCCCGCGCATGGCCAGCACCGCGCGCCAGATCAACAGGCTGGTCGCCAGCGCAGTGCACCACCAGGGCAGGTGGCCGACGTGGGGGGATACCACCCAGGCCACCACGCCGAGCAGGAACAAGGTGTCGCGTGTGTCGCGTGGCAGATGCGCCCAGCCCGGCCAGGCCGCGCGCAGCGAGCCGAAGGGGTGCGTGAACGTTGTCTGGGTCGTCATGGGGTGCCTCAGGCCACGGACAGGGGTGCAGGTGGCGGGTTCAGGACCACAGGGCCAGTGCCTCCAGGCAGTGCCGCCGGTGGGCCTCGCCATGGTCGGGCGTCAGTTCGACACCGGGCAGACGCAGGCCGTAGCGCAGTTCGGCGCGGTCGGCTGCGATCACCCAGGCAGTCAGGCGCGACAGCCGGGCTTCAGTGTCGGGGCCGCCAGTGTCCTGATAGTCGAGCCACAGTTCCAGGCGTGCTGCCGATGCCGTGTCACGGCTCACCAGCTCGTCGGTCTTGGCAGCTTTTTTCCAGACGACCAGCTTCAGCGGGTCACCCCGGCGGTATCCACGCACCCCGTCGGTTTCGCCGCCGTCGCGGCTGCGGGCCTGTGCCGGGCCGCCGGCCACGGCCTGGGCCGGTGGCAGGGGCGGTGGCCAGGCCTCGGGCCGTGGGTAGGCGAGCAGTCGGGAGGCCGGCCGCCACACGGTCCAGACACGGAAGATGCCCAGCGGAAAACGGGTTTCGGCCGTGAGCGGCGGCACAGGGTGCCAGCCGCGGCGGGTGGGCTGGAAGCTGACGTGTGCAATCGCCGTGCCCAGTGCTGGCACGTCCGTCCAGGTCCAGCCCGTCGTGCCGGCGCGACCTTCGTCATAGACCCGCAGGCCGATGCCGTAGCGCGGCCGCCCGGCGGCTTCGACCAGGCTCACCTCGAGCGGTGCCGCGTCGCCCGCGAAGGTCGGGACCGGCGCCTTGAGCTGCAATGTCAGGCCGCGCAGCGTCCCGTGGGTGAGGTGCATGCCGACGACACCCGCGCCGGCCAGCAGGAAGGTCAGCAGGTAGCCCAGGTTGAGCTGGTAGTTGATCGAGGCCAGCAGCAGCGTGATCAGCGTGACGGCAAACACCAGGCCAGGGCGGGTGGGCAGGATGTAGACGTTGCGCTGAGTGAGCGTGTGGGTGTCCGACAGCGGCAGGCGCGACTGCCACCATGCCCGAAAGCGCTGGCGCAGCCAGGCGGCCGGGTTCAGCGACGATCTGATCCTGCGGGCGATGGCTGCGGTGATTGCGGCGGCCATGGCGGCAGTCAAGGCAGGGGTACAGCCTCGAGCATGGCGCGCACCTGCTCCATGCGGCCGCGTCCGCTGCTGGGCACCGGTACCAGGCGGTGAGCGATCGCCTGGGGCAGGATGGCCTGGACGTCGTCGGGGGCGACGTAGTCGCGTTGGGCGAGCAGCGCACGGGCCTTGGCGGCGCGCAGCACCGCGATGCCGGCGCGCGGGCTGAGTCCTTCGACAAACCATTGACCCGAGCGCGTCGCGGCGATCAGGTCCTGCAGATAGTCGAGCAGCGGGTCGGCGGCATGGATGGCACGCACAGCCTGCTGCACGTCGAGCAGCTCGATCGGTGTCATGACCGGCGTCAGGTGCTCGATGGCGTCGCGGCGGTCCCGGCCGGCGAGCAAGTCGCGTTCGGACCGGCGGTCGGGGTACCCCAGGGTGATGCACATCAGGAAGCGGTCGAGCTGAGACTCGGGCAACGAATAGGTGCCCAGCTGATCGTTCGGGTTCTGCGTGGCAATCACGAAAAACGGCGTCGGCAGGGCGCGTGTCTCGCCCTCGACGCTGACCTGATGCTCTTCCATCGCCTCCAGCAGGGCGCTTTGCGTCTTGGGCCCGGCGCGGTTGATCTCGTCGGCCAGCAGCACCTGGGCAAACACCGGGCCCGGATGGAACACGAAGGCCTCGCGGGCACGCTCGTAGACGCTCACCCCGACCAGGTCGGACGGCATCAGGTCGGCGGTGAACTGCACGCGCGAGAACTGCAGCCCCATCGACACCGCCAGCGCATGTGCCAGGGTGGTCTTGCCCACGCCCGGAACGTCCTCGATCAGCAGGTGCCCGCCGGCCAGCAGGCAGGCCACGCTGTCCTCGACCTGCGTGCGCTTGCCGACGATGATCGTGTTAATCTGATCCAGCAGACGTTGCAGCTGCTGGTGCATGAGCGGGCTCGTGTGGGATGTCATGAGCCGGCACATTAACTGAATTTCCAAAGACCTCACGGGGACAAGTTCACGATGGCGACGGGCTATTTCAGCCACCCGGATTGCCGGCGGCACGACATGGGGCGCGGGCACCCCGAATGCCCCGAGCGGCTCAGCGCCATCGAGGACCACCTGCTGGCCACCGGCCTGGACATCGCGCTCGAACGGCGCGATGCGCCCATCGCCCAGCTCAGCGACGTGCATCTGGCCCACAACGTCGCCTATGTGTCCAACCTGAAGGACCTGATGGAGCAAGTGGGTGCGGCCGGCGAGACCCGGGCCATCGACATGGACACCATCGTGTGCCCGCACACCTGGGCCGCGGCGCTGCGTGCTGCCGGTGCCGCGGTGGCAGCCACCGACGCCGTGATCGACCGCCAGCTCGACAACGCCTTCTGCGCGGTGCGCCCGCCCGGCCACCATGCCACACGGTCGCAGGCCATGGGCTTCTGCTTCTTCAACAATGTGGCCGTCGCGGCCCGGCATGCGCTGGATGTGCGCGGCCTCAGGCGTGTGGCGGTGGTCGACTTCGACGTGCATCACGGCAACGGCACCGAGGACATCCTCGCTGGCGACGAGCGGGTGCTGATGGTGAGCTTTTTCCAGCATCCGCTGTACCCTTACAGCGGGGCCGACGGCTCCGCACCCAACATGGTGAACCTGCCGGTGCCCGCCTACACGCGCGGCATGGAGATCCGCGAACTGATCGAATCGATCTGGATGCCGCGCCTGGAGGCCTTCCGCCCGGAGATGATCTTCGTGTCCGCCGGCTTCGACGCGCACCGCGAGGACGACCTCGGCCAGCTCGGCCTGATCGAGGCCGACTACGAATGGATCACCCGCCGCGTGATGGACGTGGCCGAACGGCACGCCAAAGGGCGCATCGTGAGCTGCCTCGAAGGCGGCTACCACCTGAGCGCGCTGGCGCGCAGCGTGGCCACGCACGTGCGCGTGCTGGCCGGTGTGTGACGCCCTGCTTGTCCGCCCGAGCGGCGGGTGCGTGAATGCAAGGCTCGAACTGCGGCCTGACATCCAGCTCTGAAACAATACGCCCCGGCCGGCGTGCCGGCGAGCGAACCGAAGGCTGCCCGTGCGTGGCGGCTGCAATCACCCAAGGACTCCTCCCATGGCGCAACCGATGACGGCTGCCGACTTCGACGACCTGCTGGTCCGCCTGACCAGCGTCAATGCCCTGCTCGAACTGCTGGTGCTGGCCCTGTGCCTGATGCTGGCCTGGCTCGTGGTGCGCCTGTTGCGCGGGCGTGAGCGACCCGAGGGCTCGATCTGGTTCGGTGACCGCCTGATCGACGGCGTGCTTTTCCCGGTGCTGGCGCTTGCATTTGCGATGGCCGCCGCCCGGCTGATGGTGGCCTGGGTGCCGTCGGCGGTATTCAAGCTGGCCGTTCCGATCCTCATCTCGCTGCTGGCCATTCGTGTCACGGTGCGTGTGCTGCGTGCGGCCTTCCCGTCCTCGTCGCTCTTCCGGGTGATCGAACGCTCCGTATCGTGGTTTGCATGGATCTGCGCGGTGCTGTGGGTGACCGGGCTGCTGCCGCTGGTGCTCGAGGAGCTCGACGCCATCAGCTGGAAGATCGGCGCCACGCCGGTGACGCTGCGCAACCTGATCGAAGGGGCGCTCAGTGCCATCGTCGTGCTGGTGGGGGCCTTGTGGATCTCCGCCGCGATCGAGGCCCGTCTGCTCAAGGGTGCGGGCGACAACCTGTCGATCCGCAAGATTGCCGCCAATGCAACGCGCGCGCTGCTGCTGTTTGTCGGGCTGATGCTGGCCCTCTCGGCCGCGGGCATCGACCTGACGGCGTTGTCGGTGTTCGGCGGCGCCATCGGGGTGGGGCTGGGTTTCGGCCTGCAGAAGCTGGCCTCGAACTATGTCAGCGGCTTCGTCATCCTGGCCGAACGCTCGGTGCGCATCGGTGACCTGGTCCGGGTCGACAACTTCGAGGGCCGTATCACCGACATCAACACGCGCTACACGGTGATCCGTGCAGCGAACGGGCGCGAGTCGATCGTGCCGAACGAGCTGTTCATCATCCAGCGGGTCGAGAACGCGTCGCTCGCCGACACCAGCCTGCAACTCAGCACGGTCTTCCAGGTGGCCTATGGCACCGACTTCCCGATGTTGCGCCCCAAACTGCTGGCGGCCATCGAGGCGGTCGATCGCGTGATGAAGGATCCCGGCCCCGCGATCCACCTCACCAACTTCGCGGCCGACGGGCTGGAGCTGACGGTGTGGTACTGGGTCGCCGACCCGATCAACGGGCAGGCGAACCTGCGCTCCGAGGTCAATCTGGCGATCCTTCGGGTGCTGGACGAAGAAGGCGTGGAGATCCCCTTCCCGCAGCGTGTGGTGCGCCACATGCCCGAAGGCAAGGCCGGAGCAGCGGCCATGGACACGCCCCCGGCGAAGGGGGCTTGAGGGGACGTCGTGCGCAGGCTGACCCGCCTGCGCCGCGGGGCCGTCAGGCCACGGCGACCGGGATCTTGCCGATGCGGGCCTGCCACTCGCGCGGCCCGGTGATGTGGGCGCTGGTGCCGCCGGCATCCACCGCCACCGTCACGGGCATGTCCACCACGTCGAACTCGTAGATGGCTTCCATGCCCAGGTCGGCAAAGCCCACCACCTTGGCACCCTTGATGGCCTTGCTGACCAGGTAGGCTGCGCCACCCACGGCCATCAGGTAGGCGCTCTTGTGCTTCTGGATCGCCTCGATGGCCACCGGGCCGCGCTCGGCCTTGCCGACCATCGCGATCAGTCCGGTCTGCGCCAGCATCATCTCGGTGAACTTGTCCATGCGGGTGGCGGTGGTCGGGCCGGCCGGGCCGACCACCTCGTCACGCACCGGGTCGACCGGGCCGACGTAGTAGATGACCCGGTTGGTGAAGTCGACCGGCAGCGGCTCGCCCTTGGCGAGCATTTCCTGAATACGCTTGTGCGCGGCGTCGCGGCCGGTGAGCATCTTGCCGCTGAGCAGCAGGGTGTCGCCCGGCTTCCAACTGGCGACCTGCTCGCGCGTGAGGGTGTTGAGGTCGACCTTGCGGCTCTTGTTGTAGTCCGGGGCCCAGTGCACGTCGGGCCAGAGGTCCAGGCTGGGGGCCTCGAGGTAGCTGGGGCCGGAGCCGTCGAGCACGAAGTGCGCATGCCGGGTGGCGGCGCAATTCGGGATCATCGCCACCGGCTTGCTTGCCGCGTGGGTCGGGAAGGTCTTGATCTTGATGTCCAGCACCGTGGTCAGACCGCCCAGCCCCTGGGCGCCGATGCCCAGGGCGTTGACCTTTTCGTACAGCTCGATGCGCAGTTCCTCGAGCTTGCTGCTCGGGCCGCGCTGCAGCAGCTCGTACATGTCGATGTCATCCATCAACGATTCCTTGGCCAGCAGCATGGCCTTCTCGGCCGTGCCACCGATGCCGATGCCCAGCATGCCGGGAGGGCACCAGCCAGCGCCCATCAACGGCACGGTCTTGAGCACCCAGTCGACCAGCGAGTCGCTGGGGTTCATCATCACGAACTTGCTCTTGTTCTCGGAGCCGCCGCCCTTGGCTGCCACCGTGATGTCCACCGTGTTGCCCGGCACGACCTCCATGTGGATCACCGCCGGCGTGTTGTCCTTGGTGTTCTTGCGTGCGAACAGCGGGTCGTCCAGGACCGAGGCGCGCAGCATGTTGTCGGGGTTGAGGTAACCGCGACGCACACCCTCGTTGACCGCGTCGGCGATCGACCCGGGGAAGCCGGTGAACTTCACGTCCATGCCGATCTTCATGAACACGTTGACAATGCCGGTGTCCTGGCAGATCGGGCGGCGGCCTTCGGCACTCATGCGCGAATTGGTCAGGATCTGCGCGATGGCGTCCTTCGCGGCGGGCGATTCCTCACGCTCATAGGCGCGAGCCAGGTGCGCGATGTAGTCGGCCGGATGGTAGTAGCTGATGTACTGCAGCGCGGCGGCGACGCTGTCGACGAGGTCGGCGTATTGGATCTGGGTGCTCATGGGGCATCGGGGGTAGGAGTGGGCGAAACGTCCGGCGCGGTGCAGCGCGCAGGCCACCCGGAAGTGTACTGAAGCAGGGGGTGCGAGGCCCGCACAATGCGCGTCCTTCCACAAGTCGCACCGAACGCCAAGCATTTTGCGCATATCGCGCTGCGACAGCGGGTTATCAGCAGGCTTTGAGTCATCGCTTTCTACAATCACGGCGCCGTTCACATCCGGGCCCGCATCGGGCCGACACACGATGAATCTGCTGGCTCTTGTCATCGTGCTGCCCTTGGTGGTGGGCACGCTCCTGTGCTTCTGGCTTGGCCGAGGCGACGGAGCCCTTCCTCGCCGTCTGAGTGCTTGGGCGGCGGCGCTGGTCACGGCCGTCGCGCTGGGGCTGCTGCTGTGGCTTTCGCCAGCCGTGTTCGACGGCCAGACCCTGCTGCAGCGTGTGTCGTGGGTGCCTGAAATCGGCCTGGACCTGAGCTTCCGCCTGGACGGCCTGGCGCTGATGTTCGCGCTGCTCATCACCGGCATCGGCCTGCTGATCATCCTGTATGCCGCCTACTACCTGGGGCCCACCGACTCCGCCCGCAAGTTCTACACCCTGCTGATGTTGTTCATGGCGGCAATGCTGGGTGTCGTGCTGTCGGACAACCTGCTGCTGCTGGTCGTGTTCTGGGAGCTCACCAGCGTGTCGTCCTTCCTGCTGGTGGGCTACTGGGGCCATCGTGCCGACGCGCGAGCCGGTGCGCGCATGGCGCTTGCGGTCACGGGCGGCGGCGGGCTGGTGATGCTGGCCGGCATCGTGATGCTCGGACAGATGGCCGGCAGCTACGAGCTGAGCGTCATGTTCCAGCGCGTCGATGCGATCCAGTCGCATCCCTGGTTCGAGACCGCGATGCTGCTGGTGCTGGTGGGCTGCTTCACCAAGAGCGCCCAGGTGCCGTTTCATTTCTGGCTGCCCGATGCGATGGCTGCGCCCACGCCGGTATCGGCCTACCTGCATTCGGCCACCATGGTCAAGGCAGGGGTGTTTCTGCTGGCGCGGTTGTATCCGGTGTTCGGCGGCTCCGGGCTGTTCGAGGTCGTGGTGTGCACGGCCGGCCTGGTCACGCTGGCCTTTGCAGCGTACGTGGCTGTCTTCCGGCACGACTTGAAAGGCCTGCTGGCCTATTCCACCATCAGCCACCTGGGCCTCATCACCTTTCTGATCGGTCTGTCCTCGCCGCTGTCGGCCGTGGCAGCGGTGTTCCACATCCTCAACCACGCCACATTCAAGGCGTCGCTGTTCATGACTGCCGGCATCATCGACCACGAGACCGGCACGCGCGACATGCGGCGCCTGGCCGGCCTCATGAAGCTGATGCCCTGGACGGCCACGTTGGCCATGGTGGCGGCCGCCTCGATGGCCGGCGTGCCGCTCGCCAACGGTTTTCTGTCGAAGGAGATGTTCTTTGCCGAGGCCGTGGGGGTGGCGGCCACGTCGTGGGGCTGGGTGGTGCCGGCGGTGGCCACGTTTGCAGGCGTGTGTTCGGTCGCGTATTCGCTGCGCTTCATTCACGACGTGTTCTTCAATGGTGAGCCTCGCGACCTGCCTAACCCGCATCCGCACGAACCGCCGTTTTTCATGAAGGCGCCGGTGGCCTTGCTGGTGGTGCTGTGCGTGCTGGTCGGCCTGCTACCGGCGCTGACCTTCGGGCCCATCGTGCACGTGGCGGCGACGGCCGTGCTGGGAACGGCACCGCCCGAGTACCACCTGGCCCTGTGGCATGGCTTCAACCTGCCGCTGCTGATGAGCGTCGTGGCGCTGGCGGGCGGGGTGGCCATGTACTTTGCGCTGGCCCGCCGCATGAACCTGCACCTGCACCATCCCCGCGGCTGGACCGGCCGGCTGGTCTTCACACACCTGATCGACGGCGCATTCGCCTTGGCCGGGCGGATCACCCACCGGCTCGAAACCGGCTCGCTGCAGCGCTACGTCTTCCTGATGATTGCGGCGGCCGTGGTCGCAGCGGCCTGGCCCTTGCTCAGCAGCACCGGCGCAACGCTGTTGACCGGCGACCGGCCGGGCCTGCCGGCACCGCCGCTGGCCATCGTCGCCTGGCTGCTGCTGCTCGGTGCCGGCGCTGCGCTCGTGCTCGGGCACCATGAGCGCTTCCGGGCAGTCGTGCTGACCGGCGCCGTGGGCCTGGTGGCATCGCTCACCTTCCTGGGCCTGTCGGCGCCCGACCTGGCGCTCACCCAGTTGTCGGTCGATGTGGTCTCGACCGTGCTGCTGCTGATGGGCCTGGCGCTGCTGCCGCAGCACACCCCGCGCGAATCCAGCGGCCTGCGCCGCGGGCGCGACGCCCTGCTGGCGCTGGCCGCCGGCGGGGGGGTGAGCTGGCTGGCCTGGCTGATGCTCACGCGCGATCACGACAGCATCTCCTGGTTCTTCCAGGAGCAGTCGGTGCCGGGCGGTGGTGGCACGAACGCGGTCAACGTGATCCTGGTCGACTTCCGAGGCTACGACACCTTCGGCGAAATCACCGTGCTCGGCATTGCGGCCGTCGGGGTGCTCGCGCTGCTGGACGGCTGGCGGGTGCGCCGCCCCGAGTTCGATGCCGCCGGCCGGGCCTGGTCGTTCGAGCGTCAGCCGCTGATGCTGCGTGTGGCTGCGCGGCTGATCCTGCCGCTGGCGCTGGTCGCGTCGGTGCACATCTTCTGGCGCGGCCACAACCTGCCAGGGGGCGGCTTCATCGCGGGGCTGGTCACGGGGGTGGCGCTGGTGCTGCAGTACATGGCGCTGGGCCAGGGGCAGGCAGACGCTGCGCTGCATGCCCAGGG
The DNA here is from genome assembly GCA_946482595.1 of uncultured Comamonadaceae bacterium. Next base: position 30,547 of record CAMLSD010000019.1, on the reverse strand, counting down.
CGGGCGGCGCTTCACCCGCTGGATCGCCTGCGGCCTGCTGATTGCCGCGGCCACCGGCGTGGGGGCCTTCGTCTTCGGGCGGCCCTTCCTGACGAGCGCGCATGGTCACCCCAGCGTGCCGGTGCTCGGTGAACTGCCGCTGGCCACGGCAGCGCTGTTTGATCTGGGCGTCTACATCACGGTGGTCGGCGCCACGATGCTGATGCTGTCGGTGCTCGGGGCGGCCAGCAAGGAGCCTGCGCGGCAGGGGAGGGCCACCTGATGACTCGCAACAGCCTCCAGGTGCGCGTGGCGGTGCGGTCGACGGTCGGGTCAGATGTCGACCGTGCAGTGCGGGAAGGAGCAACAGCATGACGATGGAATTCCTCGTGGCCAGCGGCATCGGCTGGGTGACGGCTTGCGGCATCTACCTGATGCTGCGCGGCAGGACCTTTCCCGTCGTGCTGGGCCTCACGCTGCTGGGCTATGCGGTCAATGTGTTCATCTTCGCGATGGGCCGGCTGTGGGTCGATGCCGCGCCGATCGTCGGCCACGGCGCCAGGATGGCCGACCCGCTGCCACAGGCGCTGGTGCTCACCGCCATCGTGATCGGATTTGCGACCACGGGCTTCGTGATCGAGATGGCGCTGCGCAGCCGCCATGAGTCCGGCACCGATCATGTCGACGGCAAGGAGCCCACGCAGTGAACCTGGGCGAACTTCTTCATACCCACCTGCCGGTGCTGGTGGTACTGCTGCCAGCCGTCACGGCGATGGCGCTGCTGTTGCTTGGCGACGGGGGCAGCGGCGGGGCTCTGCCACATGGGCATCGCCGTCTGCTGTGGGCACGCCGCGTGGCGATCGCCTCGGTGGCGCTCGGGCTCGTGCTGGCGCTGCGCCTGGCGATCGAGGCCCACGACGACGTGCTTCGGGTCTATCGCATGGGCGACTGGCCAGCGCCATTCGGCATCGTGCTGGTCGTTGACCGGCTCAGTGCGCTGATGCTGGTGCTGACCCATCTTGTCGCGCTGCCGGTGCTGCTGTATGCCTGCGGCGGCTGGGACGTTCACGGCCGGCATTTCCACCCGCTGTTCCAGTTTCAACTCATGGGCCTGAGCGGCGCCTTCGTGACCGGCGACCTGTTCAACCTGTTCGTGTTCTTCGAGGTGCTGCTGATTGCCTCGTATGTGCTGATGGCCCATGGCCGCGGTCGCGAGCGGCTGCGCGCCGGGGTGCACTATGTGGTGCTGAACCTGTCGGCGTCGGCGCTGTTCCTGATCGGCGTGGCGCTGATCTACGCGCTCACCGGCACCCTGAACATGGCCGACCTGGCGCTGCGCGTGGCCCAGGTCGAGGGCCCGGAAGCAGCAGTGCTGCAGGCTGCAGCCTTGCTGCTGCTGGTCGTGTTCGGGTTCAAGGCGGCCCTGATGCCACTGACGCTGTGGCTGCCCGCCACCTATGCTGCCGCGAGTGCGCCGGTGGCCGCGCTGTTTGCGCTGATGACCAAGGTCGGCGTCTACAGCATCGTCAGGGTCCACGGCGTCATTTTCGGTGCGGAAGCCGGCGCGAGCGCCTTCACCGCTGCCGACTGGATCCTGCCGCTGGCCCTGGTGACCGGCATCGCGGGTGTGTGCGGCGCGCTCGCGGCGCGCAGCCTGCCACGGCTCGTGGCCTGGCTCACGGTGGCGTCGGTCGGCACCATCCTCGCGGCGTTCGGGCTGTTCTCCACCGCGGCGTGGTCGGCGGCGCTGTACTACATGGTGCACAGCACGCTGGCGATCGCAGGGCTGTTTCTGCTGTCGGAACTGGTCGCCTCCCAGCGGGGCGACGTCGGCGATCGGCTCGAGTCGGCGCCGCCTGTGGCCCAGCCCGTGCTGCTGGGATTGATGCTGCTGCTTGCAGCGGCCTCCACGGCGGGACTGCCGCCGTTGCCCGGCTTTCTGGGCAAGGTCATGGTGTTGCAGGCTGCGGCTGACAGCGCGGCGCAGGCCTGGGTGTGGACGGTGGTGCTCTCCGCGGGCTTCTTCACCCTGGTTGGCCTGGCCCGTGCCGGCAGCATCCTGTTCTGGAACGTGCGTCACGACCCGGACTCGGGGGGCGCATCGGGAGCCAGTGTGCGGCTGGTGCTGGCCACGGTGAGCCTGCTGCTCGCCAGCGTCGCGATGGCGGTGTGGGCTTCGCCGATCAAGCGCTACACCGACGCCGCCGCAGCCCAGATCACCGATGTGCAGGCCTATGCCCGCGCAGTGCTGGGCCCGGACCTGCCGGGCACGACCCGGCGCTACACAGGAGACGTCGATGCCGCCCCGCGCTGAGACCGGCACACCAGGCCAGCAATGGCCTCACCCCGTGTTGTCCGTGCTGCTCGCCATGGCCTGGTTGCTGCTGCAGCAGTCGCTGGCCGTACCGCAACTCATCACGGCAGCCGTGCTCGGGTGGGCCGTGCCGCGGCTCGTCGCGGCCTTCCTCGGGCGTGGCAGCCGCCCGCATCGCTGGGGGCGCGTGCTGCGTTTCTCCGCTGTCGTGCTGTGGGACATCGTGGTGTCCAACCTGACGGTGGCCAGGATCGTGCTGTCGCCGACGGCCAGACCGCAGCCTGCCTGGGTCGAGGTGCCGCTTGAGCTGCGCGATCCGGTGGGGGTGTCGCTGCTGGCCACCATCATCACCACCACACCGGGCACGGTGTCGTGCGTGGTGGACGATGAGCGCGGCCGGATCGTGGTGCATGCGCTCGATTGCGACGATCCGCAGGCCATGAGCACGCAGATCAAGCAACGCTACGAACAACCGCTGCGGGAGATCTTCGAATGATCGCTTGGGCACTCGACATCGCTTTTGGCGCCATTGCGCTGGCCATGCTGATCTGCGGCTGGCGGCTGCTGCGCGGGCCGACCGCACCCGACCGCCTGCTCGCACTGGACACGCTCTACATCAACGTGGTGGCGCTGGTCGTGGTGCTGGGCATCCGCCAGGGCAGCGACCTGCTCTTCGAGGCCGCTCTCATCATCGCCATGCTCGGCTTCGTCTCGACCGTGGCCCTGGGCCGATACCTCAGCCGCGGCGACGTGGTCGAGTGACAGGAGAAACAACCATGGACACCTGGCCCCTGGCGGCGCAGATCCTCGTGGCGGCATTGATCGTCATCGGGGCGGTCTTCATCCTGGTGGGTGCGATCGGCCTGCTGCGCTTTCCCGATTTTTTCATGCGCCTGCATGCTCCCACCAAGGCCACCACCCTCGGCGTGGGTGGGGTGCTGATCGCCAGCATGGTGGCCAGCTGGCTGCGCGGCGACTATGGCGTGCCCGAGCTGCTGATCACGCTGTTCCTGTTCGTGACGGCGCCGGTGTCGGCCAACCTGATGGCCAAGGCCGCACTGCATCTGCGCGTGCCGACACAGGCGAGGCCGCCCGACGATGTGGGCGGCTGAGCGGCCGGCATCGACGCCGCGCGCCAGCCGGCCGTCAGTGCGGCTTGCCGCTGGCGTGGACCATGATGCGGTCGGCCATCGCGATGGCCATGGCCGAGAACAGGAAGGCCACGTGGATGACCGTCTGCCACAGCAGCACCTTCTCGTCGTAGTTGGCGGCGTTGATGAAGGTCTTGAGCAGATGGATCGAAGAGATCCCGATGATCGCGGTGGCCAGTTTCACCTTCAGCACCGACGCATTCACATGGTTCAGCCACTCGGGCTGGTCGGGGTGACCCTCGAGGTGCAGGCGCGACACGAAGGTCTCGTAGCCGCCGACGATCACCATGATCAGCAGGTTGGAGATCATCACCACGTCGATCAGCGCGAGCACCACCAGCATGATGATGGTCTCGTTGAGCGCCGTGATCTGCGCATCCGACTTGTAGCCGATGCTGGTCACCAGCTTGGACAGGGCGGTCTGGTCGCCCATCGCGGCCTCGATCAGGTGCCACAGTTCCACCCAGAAGTGGATCACGTACACGCCTTGCGCCAGAATCAGGCCCAGGTAGAGGGGCAACTGCAGCCAGCGACTGGCAAAGATCAGATTGGGCAGCGGACGCAGACGAGCGGACGTCGGATCAGGGATCTGGGCCATGGGCGGCGTTCAGGGTTACTACGGATGCCGCGGATTCTAGTGCTGCAGCCCGTCACTCGGGTTTTGCCTCTTGGCCGGAGTAAGGGCTTCGTAAGAGCCTGCGCCTAAGGTTGCGCCCAACAGGATCGACTTGAATCCACCCTTCGTAAGGAGACACGCATGTCCGAGCAAGCCACCAAACTCTATCCCCCCCCAGCGGCGGCCGTCGAGGGCGCCCATGTGTCGGGCATGGAGGCCTACAACGCCCTGGTGGCCGAGGCCGAGGCCGATTACCAGGGCTTCTGGGCCCGGCTGGCGCGGGAGTTCGTGACCTGGAAGCAGCCCTTCACCAAGGTGCTCGACGACAGCAACGCCCCGTTCTTCAAGTGGTTCGAGGACGGCACGCTGAACGTCTCGTACAACTGTCTCGACCGCAACGTCGAGAAGGGTCTCGGCGACAAGACCGCGATCATCTTCGAGACCGACGACGGCCAGGTGACGCGTGTGTCCTACAGCGAGCTGCTGGAGCGCACCTGCCGCATGGCCAATGCGCTGAAGTCCATGGGCGTGCGCAAGGGTGATCGGGTGGTCATCTACATGCCGATGTCGGTCGAGGGGGTCGTGGCGATGCAGGCCTGCGCGCGCATCGGTGCCACGCATTCGGTGGTGTTCGGGGGGTTTTCGGCCCAGTCGCTGCGTGACCGCATCGAGGATGCCGGCGCCGTCATGGTCATCACCGCCGACGAACAGCTGCGCGGCGGCAAGCAGTTGCCGCTCAAGGCGATCGTCGACGAGGCGCTGTCGCTGGGCGGCTGCGACACGATCGCCAACGTGATCGTCTATCGCCGCACGGGGGGCAACATCGCCTGGACGGCCCGCGACAAATGGATGCACGAAGTGACCGCCGCCCAGAGCGCGACCTGCGAGCCCGAGTGGGTCGGTGCGGAGCATCCGCTGTTCCTGCTCTACACCTCGGGCTCGACCGGCAAGCCCAAGGGTGTGCAGCACAGCACCGGCGGCTATCTTTTGCATGCCGCGCTCACCACCAAGTGGACCTTCGACCTGCGTCCCGACGACGTGTTCTGGTGCACCGCTGACATCGGCTGGGTGACGGGCCACACCTACATCACCTACGGCCCACTGGCCAACGGCGGCACCGAGCTGGTGTTCGAAGGCGTGCCGACCTACCCGGACGCCGGCCGCTTCTGGAAGATGATCCAGCAGCACAAGGTCTCGATCTTCTACACCGCACCGACCGCCATCCGCTCGCTGATCAAGGCCGCGGAGTCGACCGCCTCGGTGCACCCCCGCAACTACGACCTGTCGTCGCTGCGGCTGCTGGGGTCGGTCGGCGAGCCGATCAATCCGGCCGCCTGGGAGTGGTACCACGCCAACATCGGCGGTGGGCGCTGCCCCATCGTCGACACCTGGTGGCAGACCGAAACCGGCGGCCACATGATCACCCCGCTGCCGGGCGTCACGCCGCTGGTGCCCGGATCGTGCACCTTGCCCTTCCCCGGCATCACCGCGGCCATCGTCGATGAGCTCGGCGGCGACGTTCCGAACGGGCAGGGCGGCATCCTGGTCGTCAAGAAGCCCTGGCCCAGCATGATCCGCACGATCTGGGGCGACCCGGAGCGGTTCAAGAAGAGCTACTACCCGCCCGAGCTGCGTGGCTACTACCTGGCGGGCGACGGCGCGAGCCGCGATGCCGAGCGGGGCTACTTCACGATCACCGGCCGCATCGACGACGTGCTCAACGTGTCGGGCCACCGGCTGGGCACGATGGAGGTCGAGTCGGCCCTGGTGTCGCACACCGAACTGGTGGCGGAGGCGGCCGTCGTGGGCCGCCCTGACGACACCACGGGTGAGGCCATCTGCGCGTTTGTGGTGCTCAAGCGGCCGCGCCCCACCGGGGACGAAGCCCGGCAGATCGCCAAGGAATTGCGTGACTGGGTCGGCAAGGAGATCGGTCCGATCGCCAAGCCCAAGGACATCCGCTTCGGCGACAACCTGCCCAAGACCCGCTCCGGCAAGATCATGCGCCGCCTGCTGCGCTCGATCGCCAAGGGCGAGCAGATCACGCAGGACACCAGCACGCTCGAAAACCCCGCGATCCTGGAGCAACTGGCGCAGACCAACTGAGCTCAGCACGGTCCCGGTCGGGCAACGCCGCGAAAGGCGGATGCCCGCACCGCTGGCCTGGCACCCGGCACGGTAGACTGCGCGCCCGTTTGCTGCCGTGTATCGTGCTGCCATGCAGAGCTTCAGTGCGCTGATCGATTTTTCCGACCCGTCCGACCCGCGACGCCGTCACAGGCATGCCTTCGGGCAGCCGCGCCAGGTGCTGCAGGCCCAGGCGGTAGCCGAGGTCGTGCCGGTGCTGCGGGCAGTCGAACACGAGGCCCGTGCCGGGCGCTGGTGCGTGGGCGGTGTGCGCTACGAGGCGGCCGCCGCCTTCGACCCTGCCTTTCAGACCCATACCGCGCGTGGGCCGCTGGTCTGGTTTGCCGTGTACGACCAGGCCGAGCCCTGGCCTGACGACACGGCCCGCCCGGCCGCAACCTCACTCGAATGGGCATCCAGCCTCACACGCAGTGCATTCGAGGCCCAGATCCATCGCATTCACGACGCCATCCGAGCCGGTGAGGTCTACCAGATCAATCTCACCGCGCCGCTGACCAGCCGGTTTCAGGGTGATGCACAGGCCCTGTTCCACGCCCTGCAGCGTGCACAGCCGGGCGGCTATGCCGCGTACGTCGACATGGACGGCGAACAGGTCCTGAGCGTGTCACCGGAGCTCTTTTTTGACTGGTGCGATGGCAAGCTGCTCGGCCGCCCGATGAAGGGCACGGCCGCCCGCCTGCCCGACCCCGTGGCCGATGCACGACAGGCGGACCACCTGCGCACCAGCGACAAGGAGCGCGCCGAGAACCTGATGATCGTCGACCTGATCCGCAACGACATGTCGCGTGTGGCCGAGCCCCATTCGGTACGGGTGCCCCGGCTGTTCCACACCGAGGCGCTGCCCACCGTCTGGCAGATGACGTCGGACGTGCATGCCCGCACCCGCCCGGGTGTCGGGCTGGCGGACATCTTCAGCGCGCTGTTTCCGTGCGGCTCGGTCACAGGCGCCCCGAAGATCCAGGCCCTGCGCCTCATCCACGAGCTCGAAGCGGGCGATCGCGGCTGGTACTGCGGTGCCCTGGGGGTGGTGCGCCCCGGGGGCCATGTCACGTTCAACGTGCCGATCCGCACCGTGAGCGTCCGCGGCGACGAGGCGCGCTGCGGCATCGGCAGCGGGATCACGATCGACTCCACGCCCGAAGGCGAGTGGGGTGAGTGGCGCAGCAAGCGTGCCTTCCTGGAGCGGGCCAGGGCGCCGTTCGAATTGCTCGAAACATTGCGCCTGCAGGACGGGCAGCTGGTGCGCCTGCAGGCCCACCTGGACCGCATGGCCCAGGCTGCGAGGCATTTCGGTTTCGCCTGGCCGCAGGCGCGGCTCGACGCCTGTCTCGTCGGCCTGGCGCAGGCTCACCCGACCGGCACATGGCGTGTGCGCCTGCTGCTGGCGGCCGATGGCACCGTGCGCGCCGAGGCCTTTGCGCTCGACCCCCACCCGGTCCCGATGGTGGTGCGCCTGGCCACCGCGCCGATGGACGATCTCCATGCCGAATTCGTTCGCTACAAGACCACGCGGCGCGGCCACTACGAGGCGCTCGCCCCGGCCGAGCCCGGCTTCCATGACACCCTGTTGTGGAACGAATCGGGCGAGATCACCGAGTTCACCCGGGGCAACGTGGCACTGCACATCGACGGCCGCTGGGTCACCCCGCCTGCGTCCTGCGGCCTGCTGGCCGGTGTGGGGCGGCAACTGGCATTGGCCGAGGGCAGGGTGGTGGAGCAGGTCGTGCACCTGAGTGACCTGCCGCGGGTGGACGAGATCGCTTTCATCAACAGCCTGCGCGGGTGGATTCCGGCGCGACGTGTCGACTGAGCGTGCTCGCCATGCGCGGCACGGCACGCAACGAGAAACAAAAAAAGGCCCCGCATCGCGGGGCCTTCTTGATGTGCTGACTGCCCGGCTCGTGGCCCGGGCATTGCGTCAGGACGGACTCACTTGACCGTCAGGATCCACTGCACCAGCTGCTTGGCCTCGGCCTCGCTGACCTGGGCATTGGCCGGCATCGGCACCGGGCCCCAGACACCGGAGCCGCCCTTGATGACCTTCTGGGCGAGCTTGTCAACGGCATCCTTCTGGCCGGCGTACTTGGCGGCGACGTCCTTGTAGGACGGGCCGACCAGTTTCTTGTCGGCGGCGTGGCAGGCCATGCAGTTCTTGGACTGCGCGAGCTGCTGGTTGGCGAGGGCCGGCGCGGCGGTGAGGGTGGCACCGAGAGCAGCGGCGAGCGCGGCGACGTACTTCATGGCGTCCTTTCGATCAACGTGGGGTTGGATTACATTCGAATCAACGGATTGTAGGGCGCTTGGTTGACGCACAACCCTGGTGCCGTCGTGACTTCTGGGGAGACTCTCGAATGTATTTCATCGGGCTGGGCCTGCTGCTGATCGTGCTGAAGCTGCTGGAAGTCGGGCCGGTGGCCAACTGGTCGTGGTGGCTGGTCCTGTCGCCGTTTGTCGCGGCGGTGGTGTGGTGGGCGTGGGCTGATTCGACCGGTTACACCAAGCGGCGCGAGATGGACAAGATCGAAGAGAAGAAAAAAGAGCGGCGCCGAAAGAACATGGCCGCTCTGGGTCAGGAGGAGCGCAAGCGCCGGTGAGCCGGGCGCCCGCGCCCTGTTGTCACTCGAACTTGTCGAGCACGGCGCCTGAACTGGCGCTCGAAGCGGTCTTAGCGAACTTGGCCAGCACACCACGGGTATAGCGCGGTGCGGGCGGCGTCCAGGCGGCGCGCCGGCGGGCCAGTTCGTCGTCGGCCACGTGCAGTTGCAGCGTCAGGGTGTGCGCATCGATGGTGATGCTGTCGCCTTCATGGACGAGTGCGATGTTGCCGCCCTCGGCCGCTTCCGGTGCGACGTGCCCGACCACCATGCCCCAGGTCCCGCCCGAGAATCGCCCGTCGGTGATCAATCCGACCGACTCGCCCAGCCCCTGGCCGATCAGCGCGCCGGTGGGCGCGAGCATCTCCGGCATGCCGGGGCCGCCCTTGGGGCCCAGGTAGCGCAGCACCATCACGTCGCCGGCCTTGATCTTGCCGGCCATGATGGCGGCCAGCGCCGACTGCTCGTCGTCGAACACCCGTGCCGGGCCGGTGATGACCGGGTTCTTCAAGCCGGTGATCTTGGCCACGCAGCCTTCGGGCGAGAGGTTGCCCTTCAGGATGGCCAGATGGCCCTCGGCATACAACGGCTGGTCGATCGGGCGGATGACATCCTGCTCGGGCGACGGGGTGTCGGGCACGTCGGCCAGGTTCTCGGCCACGGTCTTGCCGGTGATGGTCATGCAGTCGCCATGCAGCAGGCCGGCCTTCAGCAGCACCTTCATCACCTGCGGGATGCCACCCGCCTTGTGCAGGTCGACCGCGAGGTACTTGCCCGAGGGCTTGAGATCGCAGATCACCGGGATCTTCTTGCGCATGCGCTCGAAGTCGTCGATGGTCCAGTCGACCTCGGCGGCATGGGCGATCGCGAGGAAGTGCAGCACGGCATTGGTCGAACCACCGGTGGCCATGATGACCGCCACGGCGTTCTCGATCGCTTCTTTCGTGACGATGTCGCGCGGCTTGAGGTCCTTCTTGACCGCCTCGACCAGCACCCGGGCCGATTCTCGGGCCGAGTTGAGCTTTTCGTCGTGCGGGTTCGCCATCGTGGACGAATACGGCAGGCTCATGCCCAGCGCCTCGAAGGCCGAGCTCATCGTGTTGGCGGTGTACATGCCGCCGCACGAGCCGCTGCCGGGAATGGCGCGCCGCTCGATCTCGCAGAAGTCCTCTTCGCTCATCTTGCCGGCGCTGAACTGGCCCACGGCCTCGAAGACGCTGACGATGTTGAGGTCCTGGCCCTTGTAGTGACCCGGCAGGATGGTGCCGCCATACACGTAGATGGCCGGCACATTGGCGCGCAGCATGCCCATCATGCCGCCGGGCATGTTCTTGTCGCAGCCGCCGACCACCAGCACGCCATCCATCCACTGGCCGCCGACGCAGGTCTCGATGCAGTCCGAGATCACCTCGCGCGACACCAGGCTGTATTTCATGCCCTCGGTGCCCATGGCCATGCCGTCGGAGATCGTCGGCGTGCCGAAGATCTGCGGGTTGCCGCCGGCCTCACGGATGCCTTCGACTGCGGCGTCGGCCAGCTTCTGCAGGCCCGAGTTGCACGGGGTGATCGTGGAGTGCCCGTTGGCGATCCCGATCATGGGCTTGGAGAAGTCCTCGGCCTGGTAACCCAGGGCGTAGTACATCGAGCGGTTGGGCGCGCGGGCCACACCTTCGGTGATGTTCTTCGAGCGGCGGTTGAAGCTCATGGCTCGTCCTTCGTGAGTCTCGTGGGGGGGCGGAACAGGCTCGCAGTATGCGACGGAGCGTGCCTGTGCTCAAATATATCTTTTGATAGGTTTTGATTCGTATCGAGTATCAATGATCGAGCTACGTCACCTGCGGCAGTTCGTGGCCGTGGCCGACGAGTTGCACTTCGGGCGCGCCGCCGCGCGGCTGCACATGACCCAGCCGCCGCTCACGATGGCCATCCGGCAACTCGAGGGGCTGCTCGGCACCGAATTGTTCGTGCGCACGCGCCGCTCGGTGGCGCTCAGCCCGGCCGGTGATGCCCTGCTGCCGTTGGCGCGACGGCTGCTGAGCCAGGTCGACGAGCTGGGCCCGACCGTGCGTGCCGCAGCCCAGGGGATCGTCGGGAGGCTGCGCCTCGGTTTCGTGTCGACCATCGGCTATGGCGCATTGCCCGCCTGGCTGCGCGGCTTTCGCGAACAGGTGCCCGGCGTCGAGCTGGCCTTGCGCGAGGCCACGCTGGATGTCCAGCTCGCAGCGTTTGCCAGCGGCGAGATCGACGCCGGTTTTGTCCTGCATGCCCGCGGCGAGCGTCTGCAGGGTTTCGAGCAGGTGGTCGTTGTCGACGAGCCGCTGGTGCTGGCCTTGCCGGCTGATCATGCGCTGGCTGCAGGCGGGGCGCTGCGTTTCGCACAGGTGCTGCACGAGCCCATGGTGATCTTCCCTCGCACCATCAGTCCCTCGCTTTATGATGCGGTCCTTTTGGCTTACCGCGCCCACCAGGTGGCACCCCGCATCGCCCAGGAGGCCATCCAGATGCAGACGATCGTGAACCTGGTGTCAGCCGGTATCGGGGTGGCCTGGGTGCCTGAGTCGGTCACCCGCCTGCAGCGCCCCGGCGTGATCTACCGACCCGTGCCTGACGCTGCGCTCGATTGCGAGACCAGCCTGGTCTGGCCAACGCCGGCCCACCCCGTGGTGGCGCGCTTCATCGACCATGTGCGGGCCCACCTGCCGCACACGGCAGTTTCCATACCCTCGTGAACCAAGGACGCCTGATGCTGGTGCACCCGCAATTCGACCCGATCGCGATCTCCCTGGGGCCGTTGTCCATCCATTGGTACGGCCTGACCTACCTGGTGGCCTTCGGCCTGTTCCTGTGGCTGGCATCCGTGCGGGTGCGCCAGGCGCCCTATGTCGACACGGGCTGGACGCGCCGCGACGTCGAGGACCTGCTGTTCTTCGGCGTGATGGGCGTGATCATCGGCGGGCGGCTGGGGTATGCGCTGTTCTACAAACCAGGCTACTACGCCAGCCATCCGCTGGAGGTCTTTGCGGTCTGGAAGGGGGGCATGTCCTTTCATGGGGGCTTGCTGGGCGTGCTGGGTGCGATGGCGCTCTTTGCCTGGAAGCGCAAGCGGCGCTTCTTCGAGGTCACCGACCTGATCGCCCCCTGCGTGCCCACCGGCCTGGCCTCGGGGCGCATCGGCAACTTCATCAATGGCGAGCTGTGGGGGCGACAGGCCGATGCCAGCCTGCCCTGGGCCATGATCTACCCGCAATCGGGCAGCGACATCCCGCGCCACCCGTCGCCGCTATATCAGTTCGCGCTGGAAGGCCTGCTGCTGTTTGTTCTGCTGTGGCTCTATGCGCGCAAGCCGCGGGCCACCGGCAAGGTCTCGGGCATGTTCCTGATCGGCTATGGCTTCTTCCGGTTCGTGGCGGAGTATTTCCGTGAGCCGGATGACTTCCTGGGTTTGCTCGCCCTCAACCTGAGCATGGGGCAGTGGCTGTGCGTGCCGATGATGGCCGCAGGCGTCGCGATCTGGTGGTGGGCCGGGCGCCAGGCCGAGCCGGGCAGGCGCTGAGCACTGCGCCGACCGGCCGGGCGGGTTGCTCAGGCCCGGTCAGACCCGCTCGAACACCGCGGCGATGCCCTGGCCGCCGCCGATGCACATCGTGACCAGGGCATAGCGCCCGCCGGTGCGGTGCAGTTCATGCACCGCCTTGGTGGTGATGATCGCGCCGGTGGCGCCCACCGGATGCCCCAGCGAGATGCCCGAGCCGTTCGGGTTGACGCGTGCCGGGTTGAAATCCAGCAGCTTGCTGACCGCGCAGGCCTGGGCCGCAAACGCCTCGTTGGACTCGATCACGTCGAGGTCCGACACGTTCAGCCCGGCACGCTGCAGCACGGCGCGTGTGGCCGGCACCGGGCCGATGCCCATGACCTTGGGGTCGACCCCGGCGTGGGCGTAGGCCACCAGCCGGGCCAGCGGCTTCAGGCCGTGGGTGCGCACGGCGTCGGCCGTGGCCAGCACCACGGCGGCGGCACCGTCGTTGATGCCCGAGGCATTGCCGGCGGTGACCAGGCCGCCTTCCTTCTTGAAGGCGGGTTTCATCTTTGCCAGCACATCGATGGTCGTGTCGGGCTTGACATGCTCGTCGGTGTCGAACAGCGTGACGCCCTTGCGGGTGGTGATCTCCACCGGAACGATCTGGCCCTTGAAGCGGCCTTCCTGGATGGCCACGGACGCGCGCCGATGGCTTTCGGCCGCCAGGGCATCCATCTGCTCGCGCGTGATGCCGTGGGCCTCGGCGACATTCTCAGCCGTCATGCCCATGTGGATGCGGTGAAACGGGTCGTGCAGGATGTTGAGCATGTAGTCCTGCATGGCCGTGTCACCCATGCGGGCCCCCCAGCGGGCGGCTGGCACGAGGTAGGGGCCGCGCGACATCGATTCCGCACCGGCGCCGACGGCGATCTGGCAGTCGCCCAGCAGCAGTGACTGCGCCGCCGAGACGATCGCCTGCAGGCCTGACCCGCACAGGCGGTTCACGTTGAAGGCCGGCACCTCCTGTGGCAGCCCGGCCTGCATGGCCGCCACGCGGCTGAGGTAGGCGTCACGGGGTTCGGTGGGGATCACGTTGCCCATGGCCAGGTGGCCCACGGCGTCCAGCGGTGCACCGCTGCGCTCCAGCGCGGCCTTGACGGCGGTCGTGGCCAGTTCGGGCAGGGGCACGTCTTTCAGCGTGCCACCGAAGGTGCCGATGGCAGTGCGCACGGACGAAACGACAAACACTTCGGGGAGGGACATCTCGGGGCTCCTGGTGCAAGACACGAACGTGTGTGGTGCGTGCATGCTACGCCAGCGCCGCGGCCGGCGGCGTCGCCCGGGAGTCAGCGCTGCTCTTCGGTGTCGAGCTGCATCTCGAAGCTGAAGAAGCGATTGCGTCCGCGCTCCTTGGCGGCATAGAGTGCCTCGTCGGCACGCATCAGCAGGCCTTCGGGCGTGGTGCTCTCGTCAGGAATGCAGGTGGTGATGCCACCGGACAGCGTCAGGCGCGGTGACACCGGCGAGAACGGATGCTCGGGCGCATGCAGCTCCAGCAGCCGCGCCAGGCCGCGCACGAAGGTCATCGCGCCCGACTTCGGCGTGTTGGGCAGGATCAGTGCGAATTCCTCACCGCCATAGCGCGCCGCCACGTCACGCGGGCGCATGCAGGTCTTGCGCAGCAGTTCGCCCACGCGCTTGAGGCAATCGTCGCCGCGCACGTGGCCGAAGTTGTCGTTGTAGGCCTTGAAGTGATCCACATCGCACAGCACCAGGCTGATGGGCAGGCGCTCGCGCTGGGCGAACCTCAGCTCGGTGGCGAGCACCCGTTCCATGCCCCGCCGGTTGAGCAGGCCGGTGAGTTCATCGGCCTCGCTGATGCGGCGCAGCTCCAGGTTGGCCTGCCGCAGTTCCTCGGCCATCGTCACCAGGCGGCGCTGCATGTCGCGCAGCCGCTGCATTGCCCGCAGCTTGGCCGCGATCACGACCGCCGAGACGGGTTTCATCAGGTAGTCGTCACCGCCGGCCTCGATGCCGCGCAGCAGGTCCTGGTCGCCATGATGGGTCGACAGGAAGATGATCGGAGTCCAGTGACCCTGTTCGCCCTCGCGGATCTGGCGCGCGACCCAGTAGCCGTCGTGGCCGGGCATCTCCACGTCGAGCAGCACCACGTCGGGGCGATGGCGGCCGAACAGTTCGAGAGCCCAGACGGCGTCGCGTGCCTCGAACACACGATGGCCCAGGCGGTCGAGCGCCAGGGCGATGGCGGCTCGAACCGATTCCTGGTCATCGACGACCAGCACACTCAGGGGTTCGGACATGGCGGTACTCCGGCGGCAGACGCAAGACGCGTCTGGTGCCGCTTCCGTCTTATCGGCAGGTCTGCGCCCGGTCTTGAGCCCGAGCGAAAAAAAGCGGCCCGGGGGCAGGATGCCGCCGGGCCGTTGAGGAGGGCCGTGCCGGTGCCGGGCCCTGAGGAGACAAGGAGCAATCGCCACGCATGGCCTGCATCGACCAGCAAGGTGCGTGCCAGATGACCGCTGCAGCGGGCGATGCTGCGCTTGCCGTGGCTCAGGCTGCCAACTTTTCCACGTGTCCGTGGCGCGTGTAGAGGAAGTCCAGCACCGCCTTGCGGCAGGCGATGTAGCGCGGATCCTCGGCCAGTTCCACGCGATTGCGCGGACGTGGCAGATCGACCGGCAGAACCTCGCCGATGGTCGCGGCCGGGCCGTTGGTCATCATCACGATGCGGTCGGACAGCAGCACGGCCTCGTCGACGTCGTGCGTGACCATCACGACGGTGCTGTGCGTACGCGCCACGATCTTGAGCAGCTCGTCCTGCAGGTGGGCGCGCGTGAGTGCGTCCAGTGCACCGAAGGGCTCGTCCATCAGCAGCACCTTGGGCTCCATCGCCAGCGCCCGGGCGATGCCCACACGCTGCTTCATGCCGCCGGAGATCTCATGCGGGCGCTTGGTCGTGGCGTGGGCCATGCCCACCAGATCCAGCGCGGCCTGCGTGCGGGCCTTCAGCTGGGCCTTGGTCTCGCGCGCTGCAAAAACGCGCTCCACCGCCAGGTAGACGTTCTCGAAGCAGGTGAGCCAGGGCAGCAGCGAGTGGTTCTGGAACACCACGGCGCGTTCCGGGCCGGGCGCGCTGATCTCGCGGTTGTCGCACAGCAGCACGCCTGAGGTGGGCTCGAGCAGGCCGGCGATCAGGTTCAGCAGCGTGGACTTGCCGCAACCCGAGTGGCCGATCAAGGCGATGAACTCGCCCTTTTCGACCTGCAGGCTGACGTCGTGCAGGGCGTGGAAGCGGCCCTTTTTCGTGTTGAACACCATTTCGGCATGCTGGACGTCGATGAAGTGATTCATGAGGTTCTCCTGGTGTCGGAACGTTGGGTCACTCTGCGTAGCTGAAGCGGCGTGCCACCCAGATCAGGGCCTGTTCAAGCAGCAGGCCGACGATGCCGATCACGAAGATTGCAATCAGGATGTGCTGGACGTTGAGGTTGTTCCACTCGTCCCACACCCAGAAGCCGATGCCCACGCCGCCGGTCAGCATCTCGGCCGCCACGATCACCAGCCACGCGGTGCCGACGGCCAGGCGCACGCCGGTCAGCATGTAGGGCAGCACGGCGGGGAAGAGGATCTTGGTGGCGATCTTCCATTCGCTCAGGTTCAGCACGCGGGCCACGTTCATGTAGTCCTGCGGCACGCGCTGCACGCCCACGGCGGTGTTGATGATCATGGGCCAGATGGAGCAGATGAAGATGGTCCAGATCGCGGCCGGGTTGGCGCCCTTGAACACCAGCAAGCCAATGGGCAGCCAGGCCAGCGGCGACACGGGGCGCAGCAGGCTGATGAGCGGGTTGAACATGCGCGAGAGGAAGTGAAAGCGTCCGATCACGAAGCCCGCCGGAATGCCCACCAGCGCCGCCATGCCAAAACCGATGGCCACGCGCTCCAGCGACATCAGCACGTTCCAGCCCACGCCCTGGTCGTTGGGGCCGTTGCGGTAGAAGGGGTTGCTGAACACCTCCAGCGCCTGCAGCCAGGTGTCCTTGGGGCTGGGGATGCTGCCGCCCGTGGTGGTGGAGACCACCGCCCACAGGCCGATGAGCAGGCCCAGGCCACACAGCGGCGGCAGCACGGCCAGCCAGAAGCTGCGCGAGAGGGCCGACCAGTCGCGGCCAGTGGCCGCCGTGGCGGGCGCTGCAGGTGCCTTGGGGGCAGATATTGCGGCTTTTGGGCTTCTTGCGCTAGTGGATGTTGCGCTTGCAGCTACAGTATTCATAGCATTCTGTGCGGCCACGGGGGCTGCATCCAACGGGGAGTGAAAGACGGCACTGACCATGGTTTTCTCCTGTGCAGGGCTTGCTTGCGGGGTGGCCGGGCGGGCGCTGGGGCAGGGTTGCCGTCAGGCCTTGATCTTGAAGCCGTCGGCGTACTTGGCGGGGTCCTTGCCGTCCCACACCACGCCGTCGATGAGCTTGCTGGAGCGCATCACGTCCTTGGGCACGTTCACCTTGGCCGCGGCCGCACCCTGCTTGTAGAGCTCGATCTGGTTGATCTGGCGGGCCACGCCCAGGTAGTCCGGGTGCTCCTTGATCAGGCCCCAGCGCTTGTGCTGGGTGAGGAACCACATGCCGTCGCTGAGGTAGGGGAAGTTCACGGCACCGTCATTGAAGAACTTCATGTGGTTGGGGTCGTCCCAGGTCTTGCCCAGTCCGTTCTGATAGCGGCCCAGGATGCGCTGGTTGATCGCGTCGGCGCTGGTGTTGATGTAGGCCTTCTCGGCCACCGTCTCGGCCATCTTCAGCTTGTTCTGCAGCCCTGCGTCGATCCATTTGCTCGCCTCGAGAATGGCGGCGATCACGGCGCGGCAGGTGTTGGGGTACTTCTTCGCGAACTCGCCCGTGGTGCCCAGCGTCTTCTCGGGATGGTCCTTCCAGACGTCCTGGGTGGTCACGGCCGTGATGCCGATGCCGTCCATGATGGCCCGGTGGTTCCAGGGTTCGCCCACGCAGAAGCCGTCCATGTTGCCCACGCGCATGTTGGCCACCATCTGCGGCGGCGGCACGGTGATGACCTTCGCGTCCTTGAACGGATTGATGCCGGAGGCCGCCAGCCAGTAGTAGAGCCACATGGCGTGCGTGCCGGTGGGGAAGGTCTGCGCGAAGGTGTAGTCGCGCTTGTCGGCCGCCATGACCTTGGCGAGCGACGCACCATCGACGGCACCCTTGTCGGCCAGCTTCTTCGACAGCGAGATGGCCTGGCCGTTGTTGTTCAGGCTCATCAGCACGGCCATGTCCTTCTTGGGGCCGCTCACGCCCAGGTGCACGCCATAGATCAGGCCGTACAGCACATGGGCCATGTCGAGTTCGCCGTTGACCAGCTTGTCGCGCACGCCCGCCCAGGAGGCTTCCTTGGTCGGGATGATCTTCACGCCGTACTTCTTGTCGATGCCCAGCACCGAGGCCATCACGACCGAGGCGCAGTCGGTCAGCGGGATGAAACCGATGCGCACCTCTTCCTTCTCGGGCTTGTCGCTGCCCTGGGCCCACACGGCGGTCTGCAGGCCGGGGACCATGCTCGTGGCGCCAACGGCGGCGGTGGTCTTCAGCACGGCACGGCGGCTCAGGCGAGCCTTCAACAGATCATTGGCTTTCATTCGTCGCAACCTCGTCTTCATGGTCGAGCACCAAACAAAAAAGGCGTCCACACGCGGTTCTCATCGGGAACCGGTGGGGACGCCTTCGTCCTTGTGCCTGGGGCCTCGACTTTGAGGCACCGGGTCTGTGCAGGGATCGCCGTTGACCCCTGCAAGCGTTATCAAGCAAGCGCTGTGCCAGGTGTTGCGGTGGCACGCGAGGGCGCGCCAGGGCACACCAGGGCCACCCGAGGCGGGCCTGCGACCCTCGACGGTGCGCCAGGGCGGTCGGGTGGGTGAATTCTTGTGCGCTGCACAATGGCGGTGCACGGCCGCCGCAGCGCCATCAACCAAGCATGTCGGCGACGTCGATCACCCGCTGGGCCACTTCGGCCAGGCGCAGCCCCTTGTCCATTGCGGTCTTGCGCAAGCGGTCATAGGCTTGCGACTCACTGCAGCCCTGGCGCGACATCAGGATGCCCTTGGCGCGCTCGATCACCTTGCGGTCATTGAGCTGGGTGCGCGCTTCGGCGAGTTCCTGACGTAGTCCTTCTTCATGCTGGAAGCGAGCCATCGCCACTTCCAGCACCGGCTTGACTCGTTCGGGTGCCAGCCCGGCCACGACATACGCCGTGACGCCGGCGGCGATGGCATCCCGGACGTGGCTGGTGTCGTTGTCATCGGTGAACAACACGATGGGGCGGCGCGCCTCTCGGGTGGCCATCACCACATGTTCCAGCGTGTCGCGTGCCTCGCTCTCGGCATCGACGATGATCATGTCCGGCTGGATCTGCGCCAGACGCTCGGGCAGGAAGATGTCGGCCGGCAGCACCGCGACGATGTTGTAGCCACTCTCGAGCAGGCCGATGCGCAGGCTGCGCGAGCGCTCCGCCTGCCAGCCGGCCAGCGCGTCGGCCGGGTCCGGCACGAGCGTTTCCGGTGCAACGATGACGATGCGCAGGGTGTTGGACGTGGCCATGCAGTGCACGCTGCAACATTCAGGCCAGAGCCGTCGAAGCGGGGCGTGAGGTGCCGCTTGACCTGCAGCCCCCGGCGCAGGGGCGGCAAAAGACGATGGGGTCGGAGTGGGGGCGTGGGTGGAGGGGCCGGTGCCGCTCAGGCCCGGCGCCCGGCCGGTTGGCCACCAAAGCGGCGTTTCAGCCAGGCGATGCTGCGGCTGGCCATCGCCAGCGTCACGGGCTGCGCCACGTGGGGGCGCTCGACCAGCACGCCGTACTGGTTCAAATGCAGCAGGAACTGCCGCACCGACTCCCGCCCGAGCCCGCTGGCGCGAACCAGCTGGGTGAGGGGCACAAAGTCCTGCGACATCTGATGAAGCATGCGCTGGTAGGCAGTGCGCTGAAATGAGGCAGGCAACTCCGGCCAGCCCGAGAGCTTGTATTCCTTCATGATCCCCGACGACGTAACAGGTGCGGTGTGACCGCTTTGATCTTGGGTACAAGTAAAGCGTGCGCAGGGTAACCCGGTCCCTGCTCCGGTGCAAAGGTAATCCCTGGCAATTCAGGACAAACCCTGAAACAAAAGTGTGACAAATCGCAAGACCTGTGCCCGGGCCGCGCCAGGACGTGGCCGGCAGCATCGGAAAAATCGATGGGCACAGACCGGAAATTCCTGTTTGAGCCGGGGGAGGGCCCTTCCGATAATGGGGTCAGGCGTACCCGATGGCATGGCGCCTCCAGGCTGTAGGAAGGGGTCTTTCCATGCGAGCTGAATACCACGATGGATCTTCCACATGCCCGGTGTGTGTGGGCACCCGCGAGGATTCGCACCGGCTCGACCAGCTTCAGGCCGCGATGTGTTCTCTCGAGGCCTTCAATCGCACCGTGTCGCACGACCTGCGCGGGCCGCTCGGCAGCATCAGCTCGCTGGCCGACATCGCGGTTCAGGCACTCGATCAGCGTGACGTGCCGCGTGCCCGGCAGATGGTCAGTCTGATTGCCGGCCAGGCGCTCCGATGCCACGAACTGGTGGCAACGCTGCTGAGGCTGGCCCATCTTGAGCGCGATCCGCTCGAACCCGGCCCCGTCGACCTGCACGAACTGGTCGAGTCGCTGCTCGATGAACTGCGCTGCATGCCGCGAACGACGGCCTGGCCGCGCTTCGAGCTGGACGCGCTGCCGTCGATGTGCACCGATCGCCAGTTCGTGGCGGCTGCATTGCGCAATCTGCTGGTCAATGCCGTGAAGTTCACCGACGGCGTGGATCAGGCCTGCGTGAGGGTGAGCGGGCAGCGCGTCGGCGCCAGGGTGGTGCTGCACGTGGAGGACAACGGCATCGGCTTTCCCCAGGCGCAGGCGCACCGGCTCTTCCAGCCGTTCACGCGGCTGCATGCGTCCACGCATGAGGGGCATGGTCTGGGCCTGAGCATCGTGAGGACGGCCGTGGAGCGCCTGGGCGGCCAGGCTCGCGCGGGTCGTTCGGCCGCCGGCGGTGCACGCTTCTCGATCGAACTGCCGGATCTGGCCGGCGCCTGCCTGCCGCCTGGGTTGCCCGCGATCGTGCACCGCCCCGTGCACACTGCGGCAAGCCCCAGGTAGGCCGGCGATACACTGCCGGGCATGCTGGTACTGGGTATCGAATCTTCCTGCGATGAAACCGGCGTGGCCCTGGTGCGCTCCGGGGGCACGCCCATTCCGCGCCTCTTGTCGCATGCGCTGCACAGCCAGATCGACATGCATCGGGCCTATGGTGGTGTGGTGCCCGAACTGGCCTCGCGTGACCATGTGCGCCGGGTCGTGCCGCTGACCCGGCAGGTGCTGGCCGAAGCGCAGGTCGAACTGGCCGACGTGGACGTCGTGGCCTACACCCAGGGCCCCGGGCTCGCAGGCGCCTTGCTGGTCGGGGCGGGTGTGGCGTGTGCACTGGCGGCCGCGATCGACCGGCCGGTGCTCGGTGTGCATCACCTAGAGGGGCACCTGATGTCGCCCTTCCTGTCGGCCGACCCGCCGGAGTTCCCGTTCGTGGCGCTGCTGGTGTCCGGCGGGCACACGCAGCTGATGCGTGTCGACGGGGTGGGACAGTACGAACTGCTTGGCGAGACCATCGACGATGCGGCAGGCGAAGCCTTCGACAAGTCGGCCAAGCTGCTCGGACTGGGCTACCCCGGCGGCCCTCAGCTCGCCCGCATGGCCGAGTTCGGTGACGCCGGTGCCTTCAGTCTGCCGCGCCCGCTGCTGCACAGTGGCAATCTCGACTTCTCTTTCGCCGGGCTCAAGACGGCGGTGTGGACCCAGGTGAAGAAGCTGGGCACCCAGGTCTGCGAGCAGGACCGCGCCAACCTCGCGGCGGCCACGCAGGAGGCGATCGTGGACGTGCTGGTGAAAAAGTCGCTGGCCGCGTTGAAGTCCACCGGCCTGTCACGTCTGGTCGTGGCCGGTGGGGTGGGGGCCAATCGTCTGCTGCGCTCCACGCTGGACGCGCAGTGTGCCCGCCGCAAAGCGCGAGTGCACTACCCTGAACTGCATCTGTGCACCGACAACGGTGCCATGATTGCCCTGGCCGCAGCACTTCGGCTTCAGGCGGGGCGCGCGCAGGCCCGACGCGACTACGAGTTCGACGTCAGGCCACGCTGGGACCTGGCCAGCGTCTGACGCCCGCACGGACGGGCGTCGTTCAACTCAATTCACGCTGATCTGCACCGGGCCGCTGACCACACGCTTGGGCAGCGTCAGCGTGAGCACGCCGTTGTCGAGCGAGGCGGTTGCACTGCCCTCGTTGACGTCGGTCGGCAGGGTCAGGCGACGGGCGAACCGGGTCGTCGAGCGCTCGCTGTAGATCAGGCGTTCACCTTCGGGCTGCGCGACGGACGGAACCTGGGCCTCCAGGCTCACCGTGCGTCCGTCGACATCGATGCGGACCTGATCCTTGGCGACGCCGGGCAGATCGGCGGTCAGCACATAGGCCGTTGCGTTCTCCCGAATGTCGACCGCCGGCGCGCGGCTGGCCGTCTGGGGCGGCTCCGGCTGGCGCGAAAGCAGGCGATCCAGGGAGTCGTCGAGCAGGCGATCGATCGAACGCAGCGCATGCGGCTGGACGAGTCGTGAACGGGTCATGGGCATCAGCAACATGGGGAACTCCTACAATCGGTGGGACCTCTGCACCACCAAGCCTGGCTTGGCTGCGTGCTTCTCATGTCACCGAACATTTGGATCGGCCCGGCCGATTTCAAGTCCCCAGTTCCTGCCATTCCCCTTCTCATGCGCATTGCAAAACGTCTGCTGCGGGCCGCCGGCCTGCTTTCCCTCGTGCTGCTGGGCTCCGTGGCCCAGGCCCAGAACCGCGCCGAGCCGATCCGCCTGGGCCTGATCGAGGGCCTGTCCGGGCCCTTCGCCAATGCAGGCGAGGCCGTGCATCGCAACCTGGTGTGGGCTGCCGAACGAGTGAATGCGCGCGGCGGTGTTCGCCTGCCCGGCGGGGCGCGCCCGCTGGAGATCGTGCGCTTCGACAGCAAGGGCAACACCGAAGAGGCGCTGTCGATGCTCAAGGCGGCGTCCGACCAGGGCGTGTCCTTCGTGCTGCAGGGCAACAGCTCGGCCACGGCAGCAGCGCTGATCGACGCGATCGGCAAGCACAACGAGCGCGAGCCGCAGCGCCGCGCGCTGTTCCTGAACTACTCGGCGGTCGACCCCATCCTCACCAACGAGAAGTGCAGCTTCTGGCACTTCCGCTTCGATGCCCATGCCGACATGCGCCTGGCGGCCTTGATGGACGTGCTGGCCGCCGACACTTCGGTGCGCCGTGTCTATCTGCTCGGGCAGGACTACAGCTTCGGCCAGCACGTCGTTCGCAAGAGTCGAGAGATGATCGAGGCCCGCCGCAAGGACCTGCAGATCGTCGGCGAGGAACTGCACCCGATGGGCCGCATCAAGGACTTCCTGCCCTATGTCACCAAGATCAAGGCCTCGGGCGCGCAGGCGGTGGTGACCGGCAACTGGGGCAATGACCTGACCCTCTTGATCAAGGCGGCGCGCGAGGTGGGGCTGGACGCCCGCTTCTACACCTTCTATGGCAACGCGCTGGGTGTGCCGGCCACCATCGCCGAGGCCGGCGTGGGTCAGGTGCTGGCCGTGGCCGAATGGCACCCGAACGCAGGAGGGGCCGCGTCCGACGCGTTCTACGCGTCGTTTCGCCAGCGCTTTCCGCGCCCGGCCGACGACTACGTGCATGCACGCATGCAGGCAATGATCGAAGTGCTGGCCGGCTCCATCGAGAAGGCGCGCAGTGTCGACCCGCTGCTCGTCGCCCGCGCGATGGAAGGTTATCGCTACGATGGTGCGAGCCTCGGCGGCTTCCACCAGGGTGTCGTGCGCGCCAGCGACCATCAGTTCATCCAGCCGCTGTATGTGAGCGTGATGCAGCGCATGGGCTCCGAGGGCACCCGCTTCGACAATGAAGGCTCGGGCTTCGGGTTCGCCACGCTGCGCCGTGTGCCGGCTGAGCAGACCGAACAGCCCACGACCTGCCAGATGACTCGGCCCTGACCCGGCTGGTCCATCCATCCCTTGATGACTCCGCAATGAAACCCCAGATCCTCGACCTGCCCGCCTCGCAGATCCGCGAAGTGGCCAATGCCGGCATGGCGCGCGACGACGTGCTGGCCTTCTGGTTCGGCGAAAGCGACGAACCCACACCGCAGCCGGTGCGCGACGCCGCGATGGCGTCGATCAACCGCGGCGAGACCTTCTATGCGCAGAACCTCGGCCTGCCCGAATTGCGCGAGGCGATCGCCGCCTACACCACGGCGCTGCACGGCGGCATGGGGCCCGAGCGCATCGCGGTCACCTCGTCCGGCGTGAATGCACTGATGCTGGCCAACCAGGCGCTGGTGGGGGCCGGCGACGAGGTGGTGGCGGTCGTGCCGGTGTGGCCCAACCTCACGGCTCAGCCCGCGATCCTCGGGGCCCGCGTGCGTCGCGTGTCGCTGCGGCCGGTGCGCGGCGCCTGGCAGCTCGACCTTGACGAGCTGCTGCAGGCGGTGACACCCACCACCCGCATGCTGGTGCTCAATGCCCCGAACAACCCGACCGGCTGGACCCTGACCCGCGACGAGCAGCTGGCCATCCTGGCGCACTGCCGGCGCACCGGCACCTGGGTCCTGGCCGACGAGGTCTACGAGCGGCTCTACTACGGGCCGGGCGCCAGCGGCAACACCACGGCGGTACAGGCGGCGCCGAGCTTCCTGGACCTGGCCACGCCGGAAGACCGCCTCATCGTGGTGCACAGCTTCTCGAAGAGCTTCCTGATGACGGGGTGGCGGCTGGGCTGGATGGTGGCCCCGGCGTCGATGCTCGATGCCCTGGGCAAGCTGATCGAGTTCAATACGTCCTGCGCGCCGGTGTTCGTTCAGCGCGCCGGGCTGGCGGCACTGGCCGATGCCGACCGCACCGTGCCCGATCTGGTGCGTCGGCTGCACCACTGCCGTGACACCCTGGTGCCGCGCCTGGCCGCGCTGCCGGGCGTGGACGTCCAGGCCGCCCCGGGCGGGATGTACGCCTTCTTCCGCATCGCCGGCCATGACGACTCGCTGGCACTGGCCAAGCGCCTGGTGAACGAGGCCGGAGTGGGCCTGGCGCCGGGGGCGGCCTTTGGCGATGAAGCCCAGGGCTGGCTGCGGTGGTGCTTTGCCTCGCGCGACCCGGCGCGCCTGGAGCAGGGGGTGGAGAGGCTGCGGCGCTTCCTTGGCGTATAATCCGCCGGTTTTGCTGGAAATGTCAGTGGTGACTGACGGGTCGCGTCCTGCGAGCGGGCATTTGCCCGGCGTGGGCTCGGGTCTTGAACATCACCCTTGTCATCTGGCGAAACAGGCACGGCGCAGGTAGGTTTCACCCGCGACCGCAAGTGAAAACGAGACCACCGCCCAGCCGCACCGGCTCTTGGGTGACTGGTCTCCATGGAAAGAAGCAACGATGTCCATTGCAGATCTGAACACCGCCGAAATCGTCAAGGCCAACGCACGCAGCGCCAACGACACCGGCTCCCCCGAAGTGCAGGTCGCCCTGCTGACCGCTCGCATCAACGAGCTGACGCCTCACTTCAAGACCCACGCCAAGGATCACCACGGTCGCCGTGGCCTGCTGAAGATGGTGAACCGCCGCAAGAAGCTGCTCGCCTACCTGAAGGACCGTGACGCTGACCGCTACACCGCGCTGATCCAGAAGCTGGGCCTGCGCAAGTAATCGCATAGAGATGACCAAGAGCCTGTCTGGGACCTCCAGCACAGGCTCTTTGTTTTTGGAGTCGAAGCCACTGATGGGGGTTGCTGTGTCATTCCGGGACGATTCACGCCGAGTCGTGCTGGAATGGCACTCCGCTCCGGTGCCCAGACTCCGGGCCTTCCGCGCGGCCGACTGCGCGCATCCTGTCTTTTGAGACACCGGAGAACCACACATGAGCATGTTCAACAAAGTCACCAAGACCTTCCAGTGGGGTCAGCACACCGTCACGATGGAAACCGGCGAAGTGGCCCGCCAGGCCACCGGCGCCGTGGTCGTCAACATGGATGACACCGTGGTGCTGGCCACCGTGGTGGCACGCACCGAGGCCAAGCCGGGCCAGGACTTCTTCCCGCTGACCGTCGACTACATCGAAAAGACCTACGCAGCCGGCAAGATCCCGGGCAGCTTCTTCAAGCGTGAAGGCCGCCCGAGCGAGCTCGAGACGCTGACCTCCCGCCTGATCGACCGCCCGATCCGCCCGCTGTTCCCCGAAGGCTTCTTCAACGAAGTCCAGGTGGTGATCCATGTGCTGTCGCTGAACCCGGAAGTCGAAGGCGACATCCCCGCGATGATCGCCTCCAGCGCGGCGCTGGCGATCTCCGGCATCCCCTTCAACGGTCCGATCGGCGCGGCACGCGTGGGCTACATCAACGGCGAGTACGTGCTGAACCCGGGCAAGACGCAGCTGGCACAGTCCAGCCTTGACCTCGTCGTGGCCGGCACCGAAGCGGCCGTGCTGATGGTCGAATCCGAAGCCGACCAGCTGCCCGAAGACGTGATGCTCGGCGGTGTGGTGTTCGGCCACGAGCAAGGCAAGATCGCGATCAATGCCATCCATGAGCTGGTGCGCGACGCCGGCAAGCCCGAGTGGCAATGGCAGGCCCCCGCGAAGGACGAAACCTTCATCGGCAAGGTCAACGCCCTGGGCGAAGACAAGCTGCGCACCGCCTACCAGATCCGCTCCAAGCAGGCACGCACCCAGGCCTGCCGCGAGGCGTATGCCGCCGTCAAGGAGGCCCTGAGCGCCGAAGGCATCGAGTTCGATCCGGTCAAGGTCGACGGCCTGCTGTTCGACATCGAGGCCCGCATCGTACGCAGCCAGATCCTGGCCGGCGAGCCCCGCATCGACGGCCGCGACACCCGCACGGTGCGCCCGATCGAGATCCGCACCGGCGTGCTGCCGCGTACTCACGGCTCGGCACTGTTCACCCGTGGCGAGACCCAGGCCGTCGTGGTGGCCACGCTGGGCACCGAGCGCGATGCGCAGATCATCGACGCGCTGTCGGGCGAGTTCACCGACCGCTTCATGCTGCACTACAACATGCCGCCGTTTGCCACCGGTGAAACCGGCCGCGTCGGCAGCCCCAAGCGCCGCGAGATCGGCCACGGCCGCCTGGCCAAGCGGGCCTTGCTGGCCGTGCTGCCGCCGAAGGACGAGTTCGCCTATGCCATCCGCGTGGTGTCCGAGATCACCGAATCCAACGGCTCGTCGTCGATGGCCTCGGTGTGCGGCGGCTGCCTGGCGCTGATGGATGCCGGCGTGCCGCTGAAGGCCCACGTGGCGGGCATCGCCATGGGCCTGATCAAGGAAGGCAACCGCTTTGCGGTGCTGACCGACATCCTCGGTGACGAAGATCACCTGGGCGACATGGACTTCAAGGTGGCCGGCACCACCGCGGGCGTGACCGCGCTGCAGATGGACATCAAGATCCAGGGCATCACCAAGGAAATCATGCAGGTCGCACTGGCGCAGGCCAAGGAAGCGCGCATGCACATCCTGGGCAAGATGGTCGAGGCCGTGGGTGGCGCCAAGACCGAGGTGTCGCAGTTTGCGCCGCGCCTGTACACGATGAAGATCAACCCCGAGAAGATCCGTGACGTGATCGGCAAGGGTGGCGCGACCATCCGTGCCCTGACCGAAGAAACCGGCACCCAGATCGACATCGCGGAAGACGGCACCATCACGATCGCCTCCACCGATGGTGACAAGGCAGCGATCGCCAAGAAGCGCATCGAAGAGATCACCGCGGAAGTCGAGATCGGCAAGATCTACGAAGGCCCGATCACCAAGATCCTCGAGTTCGGCGCCCTGGTCAACCTGCTGCCCGGCAAGGACGGTCTGCTGCACATCAGCCAGATCGCCCACGAGCGCGTGGCCAAGGTCACCGACTACCTGCAGGAAGGCCAGATCGTCAAGGTCAAGGTGCTCGAGACCGACGAAAAGGGCCGCGTCAAGCTGTCCATGAAGGCGCTGCTCGACCGCAACGGCGGTCAGGCTGACGCCCAGCAGGCGCAGCAGCAACAGCAACAGCAGCAGTAATCCGGCGTGTGCGCCGCCTCGGGTGCGAGCCCGGGGCGGCCAGCGAGGGCAAGGTCATGAGAGCTGTCGAGATCACCACGTATGGCGCCCCCGAGGTGCTCCGGCTGGGCGAGCGCGCCGAGCCGGTGGCCGGGGTGGGCGAGGTACTGATCCGCGTGGCGGCGTCCGGCGTCAACCGGCCGGACGTGCTGCAACGCAAAGGGCACTATCCGGTGCCGCCGGGCGCGTCGGACATCCCCGGCCTCGAAGTCGCGGGCACCATCGTGTCGGGCGACGAGGCGGCGTTGGCGGCGGCCGGGCTCTCCGTGGGCCAGCGCGTGTGTGCACTCGTGCAGGGAGGCGGTTACGCCGAGTCCTGCGTGGCGCCGATCGGCCAGTGCCTGCCGGTGCCTGAGGGCTGGAGCGATGTCGAGGCGGCCTGCCTGCCGGAGACCTATTTCACCGTCTGGTCCAATGTGTTCGACCGAGGTCGTCTGGCCCCGGGCGAGACGCTCCTGGTGCAGGGCGGTACGAGCGGTATCGGCGTGACGGCGATCCAGATGGCCAAGGCCCTCGGCGCGACCGTGATTGCCACGGCGGGCAGCGACGACAAATGCGCAGCCTGCCTGAAGCTTGGCGCCGACCATGCGATCAACTACCGCAGCGCCGACTTTTCCGCCGAAACGCTGCGACTGACCGAAGGGCGGGGCGCCGACGTCATTCTCGACATGGTGGCGGGGCCCTACGTGCCGCGCGAGCTGGCTTGCCTGGCCGACGACGGCCGGCTGGTCGTGATCGCCCTGCAGGGTGGCGCTCAGGCCGAGGTGGATCTGTCGGCGTTGATGCGCCGGCGGCTGACCCTCACCGGTTCGACGCTGCGCCCGCGACCCGTGGCGTTCAAGGCGGCCATCGCGGCTCAGTTACGCGGCCGGGTCTGGCCGCTGCTGGCGCAGCGCCGCATCGAGCCGGTGATCTTCCGCACCTTCGAGCCGGCGCAGGCGGCCGAAGCCCATGCGCTGATGGAGTCCAATCAGCACATCGGCAAGCTCGCGCTGGTGTGGTGAGGGCGGCTGGCAGCCCACCCTTCACACACCTGGATCAATGCAGTCGACGCTGACAAGAAAGTGAAACCATGCGACGCAAACTCGTAGTCGGCAACTGGAAGATGCACGGCAGCCTGGCAAGCAATGCCGAGCTGCTGGCCGGCATCCGTGCGGCCGAACCCTTCCTGTGCGACAGCGCCGTGTGCGCCCCGTATCCCTACCTCGCGGCCTGTGTGCTGGCGCTGCAGGGCAGCCATGTTGCGCTGGGGGCCCAGGATTGTTCAGTCCACGAGCAGGGGGCCTACACCGGTGAGGTGTCCGCCGTCATGCTGGCCGACGTGGGCTGTCGCTACGTGATCGTCGGGCACTCCGAGCGCCGGGCGTATCACGGCGAATCCGACCAGCTGGTGGCTGACAAGGCCAAGCTGGCGCTGGCACGGGGCCTGGTGCCGATCGTGTGTGTGGGTGAGACGCTCGACGAACGTGAGGCCGGCCACACCGATCAGGTCGTCAAGCGGCAGATGTCGGCGGTGATCCATACCCTGGGTCACTGCATCAGCCAGGTCGTGGTGGCCTATGAGCCCGTCTGGGCCATCGGCACCGGCCGCACGGCCACCCCCGAACAAGCCCAGGCTGTGCATGCGCTGTTGCGTGCCCAGCTGCATGCGGCTTCGCAGCAATCGGGGGCCATGCGCCTGCTCTACGGCGGCAGTGTCAAGCCCGACAACGCTGCGAGCCTGTTCGCGCAACCTGACATCGATGGCGCGCTGGTGGGTGGTGCGTCTCTCAAGGCGGCGGACTTCGTGGCCATCTGTCGCGCCGCTGTGTGAGCGCCAGGCCCGTACCGCTTCCAACGACTTTCGACCGTTTTCGATTTCTGGAGAGTAAGACATGCAGTTCATGATGACGCTGGTTCTCGTTGCCCAGCTGGTGGCAGCCTTGGCCATGATCGGCCTGGTGCTCGTGCAGCATGGCAAGGGTGCCGACATGGGCGCTTCCTTCGGCAGCGGTGCGTCCGGCAGCCTGTTCGGCGCCACCGGCAGCGCCAACTTCCTGTCGCGGGCCACGGCGGTGTGCGCCACGCTGTTTTTTGCGTGCACGCTGGGCCTCGCTTTCATGACCAATGTGCCGCGTGACCAGGCTGGCAGCAGCCAGGGCACCAGCGTGCTGGACCAGGCAGCGCCTGCAGCATCGGCAGCCTCTGGCGCCGCGCAGATCCCGGGTGTCGCGCCTGCAGCGAGCGTGCCTGCCACGCCTGCCTCCGGTGCAGCACAGATTCCGACCAATTAAGTGCGTCCAGGCCGCATCATGCGTTGAGATGAGGCCACTTTCGAGTTAGAATTCAAGGCTGTTCCACGGGGCAACTGTAGAAACTGAATGAAGCCAATCATTCGCTGCAGTCTTGCTGTGCCTCAACCCGTGAAGAGCTCTTTGTAAGCGTTACGTCGTGCCGACGTGGTGAAATTGGTAGACACGCTATCTTGAGGGGGTAGTGGCGAAAGCTGTGCGAGTTCGAGTCTCGCCGTCGGCACCACAAGAAGACTGGTTGCGGGAGTCCTGATCCGGTGCTCCCGGGCCCGCCCCGGATGGGGTGGCTGCAGGGCGTGCACCGCGGCTGTGGTCTGGCCTCTGGGCAAGAATGGCGTGCTGAAGCAGCGGGGGTGTCCGCTGAGGACAGCGCGCCTTATTTTTGTCGGCGTTGTGTCGGCCGGATCGTCGTCAGTTCCGCGCAGCCAAAGTCCACAACACAGCGAGCCACGCGTTCAAGAGCATCATGAGCCTCGACCAGTACCTCCCTGTCATCCTGTTCATCCTGGTCGGCGTGGCCGTCGGCGTTGCGCCCCAGGTCCTCGGCTTCCTGCTCGGCCCGCGTCGGCCCGACCCCGAGAAGAACTCCCCCTACGAATGCGGCTTCGAGGCCTTCGAAGACGCGCGCATGAAGTTCGATGTGCGCTACTACCTGGTGGCCATCCTCTTCATCCTGTTCGACCTCGAAATCGC
>CAMLSD010000018.1 GCA_946482595.1 uncultured Comamonadaceae bacterium | reverse complement strand
ATGCGCGCAAGCCCTTCAAGGTGGGCCACCTGTTCATGCTGCAGGGCAAGGACCATGTCGAGGTGCCCAGTGCCGGCCCGGGCGAGATCTGTGCGGTGGCCAAGGTGGACGACCTCCACTTCGACGCCGTGCTGCACGACGCCCCCGAGGACGACCACATCCACCTGAAGCCGCTGGACTTCCCGGTGCCGGTTCACGGGCTGGCCATCGAGCCTCGGCGACGCGGTGACGAGCAGCGGCTGTGGGACATCCTGCAGAAACTGGTCGACGAAGACCCCTGCCTGAAGGTCGAGCATGTGGCCGTCACCAACGAGAGTGTCGTGCACGGTCTTGGCGAACTGCATCTGCGGGTGCTGCTCGATCGCCTGGTCGAAGTGCACCGCTGCGAGGTGGCCACGCGCCCGCCACGCATCGCCTATCGCGAAACGATCACGCGTGCGGCCGACGGTCATCACCGCCACAAGAAGCAGACGGGGGGCGCCGGGCAGTTCGGCGAGGTGTTCCTGAAGGTCGAACCGCTGCCGCGCGGTTCAGGGTTCGAGTTTGTCGATCAGGTCAAGGGCGGCACCATTCCGGGCCAGTTCATCCCGGCGGTGGAAAAGGGTGTGCGCCAGGCGATGGACGCGGGCGTGGTGGCCGGCTATCCGGTCAAGGACGTGCGGGTGATCGTGCTGGACGGCAAGCACCATTCGGTGGACTCGAAGGAAGTGGCCTTCGCGACGGCCGGCCGCAAGGCCTTTGTCGAGGCCATGCAACAGGCGGCACCCATCATCCTGGAGCCGGTCGTGAACATCGAGATCAGCGCGCCCGAAGAGTGCATGGGCGACATCACCGGGGACCTGTCCACCCGGCGTGGCCAGGTGAACGGCACCCATGCGCTGCAGCCCGGATGGCTGGCCGTGACGGGTCAGGCGCCGCTGTCGGAGTTGAACAGCTATCAGTCACGACTGAATTCGCTGACCGGCGGGCAGGGGCGTTACACGATCGAGTTCAGCCACTATGACCCGGTGCCACCCTCGGTGCAGCAGCAGCTGGCCAGCCAGTACAAGCTGCGGGACGACGACTGAGGCGCCGTCCCGGCGGCGGTGGTCAGGTTTCCAGGCCGTGGCGGCCGGCTTCGCGCAACTGCCGGGCAAGCTCCGGGCGCGTGATCTCATAGAAGCTCGCCAGCTGGTCGAGCTGATGCTGCGCACGGCGCATGCCGGCCTGCTCCAGCGCACGCCACACACGTGCCCACACGCCGGGGCCCTGGGCCGTGCTTGCGGAACGGGGTGCAACCACACCGGGAACGCGGGACAGGATCTGGGTCGACATGGCAATTCCTTTCAATCAAGGCGGAAGATGAACTTCCATGACGCGATCCTAGGGTAAACCCTAGGTCGCTGCCACTTGCGTGTCGTGATGCCGGATATTCACAGCGCGCATGGCCCCTGCCGGCCGTGCGGGTGCACAAGGGGCGCGGGTGGCGTCAGGGCGCCGCTGAAGCCGGCATCAGCCCCAGCTCAGTCAGCCCGTCGCGAAAGCTTGCCAGGTCACCGGGGCGCTGCCAGGGGTTCACGTCCAGCAGCCAGGCGCCGGCCTGGGCACGATCAGGCACCCTGCCCGGCGTGATCAGACGGGCAAAGTCCGCCAGATAGGCCTCGACATGTGCCGCGGCCGGGCCGGGCTGCTGCAGCCGCGCATGTGAAATGGCCATGAAGGCATGCACGTCGACGAAGGCCCCGATGGCCGCCGCTGCGGCGGCAATCATCTCTTCGTGGCGGCCCAGCGCCATCAGCGGGGCGTAGCGGCCGACGTGATACCAGGTCGGATGCCGCGGATTCAGCCGCATCGCCGCCTCGCCCAGCTCGAGCGCCAGTTCCGGCTGGCCCAGGTAGGCATAACCGGAAGCCACCAGCGACAGGTTGTCAGGATCGTTCGGGTTGAGCCGCAGCGCGCGCGAGAACAGCGACGCCGACAGCTCGAACTCGCGCCGATACAGGTGGATCTTGCCCAGGATGCACAGGGCCAGATGGTCAGCCGGATCGAGCTGCGAGGCCCGGCGCGCATGGCGCAGGGCCTCGCGCTGCGTCAGCTCCCAGCGGTCCCAGTGCTGGCAGCTCCATTCGTTGAACCACGACAACGACAGGCCGGTGTGGGCCCGCGCGTAGTCGGGGTCGCAGGCCAGCGCACGCTCGAAGGCGGCACGTGCGGCATCGTCCGCCTCGATCGTGCCCTGCTGCAGCAAGGTCATGCCCTGCAGGCAATGCTCGTAGGCGCTCAAGGGCCCGTCGCGTCGGCGCGACTGCGCCAGCGCATGCGCTTCGAGCGCGGGCACCATCGCTGCCACCACCTCGCGCACCACCGCATCACGCTGGTCGGCCGACGCCTGCGGGTCAAGCACGAGCCGCTCGTTCCAGACCGCCTGCCCGCTGCCACCGTCGACCAGCTGCACCGTGAGCCTGAGCGGGGGTTCCGGCGGCCGGTCGGGCCGCAGGGTGGAACACACGATGTACCTTGCCCCCGTCTCGCGCGCCGTCTCCAGCGGATTCAGGTCGCCGAACGAGCTTGCAGACGCGGCCGCCCACACCTTCAGCCCACGAAACCGCATCAGCTCGCCGACCAGGTCTTCAGCCAGGCTGCGCGCGACACCCGCCAGACTGGCGTCGGGCGTGTCAAGGCGCACAGGCTGCACCACGACGGTGCTCGCCGCCTCGGCGGGCGCGCTGGCGACCGGCACGGTGTGCTGAAGCAGGTCACGGTACGCCCGTTCGGTATCGACCGACGGGCTCACGCCGTATGCACTGGACAGCACCTGCCGGCACTGTTCATAGGCCTTGACGCCAGCGGCCTTGTCGCCGAGTCGACGACAGGCCTCGATCAGCAGGCGAAACGCCTGCTCGCTGGTCGCATCGAGTTCGATCCAGCGCTCGGCCAGCGCCCTCAGGGCCTGGGGCGCATCCGCATGGGCGATCGCCAATTGCTGGAGCAAACGATCCACCAACGTCGCCACACGGTGGCGCTGCACCCTCACGGCATCGTCGAAGGATTCTTCGCCCAGCTCGATGCCGTCGAGCAGCGGGCCGCGAACGAGCTCCAGCGCCGCCGACTGGGCCTGCAGCGGCGCGGCCGGCGACACGGCCTCGAAAGCCGCCAGATCCACCCGGACGCCTGGCGCCAGCGCCACCAGATCGCCTGGTGTGGCCAGCACATCCCCACCCAGGGTGCGGCGCAGCGCGGTCAGTGCCTGGCGCAGGTTGGCCCTGGCACGGCCGTCGTCACTGTCAGGCCACAACAGCGCAATCAGCTTCGAGCGCGGCCACCCCGGCGCATGCAGCGCCAGCCAGGCCAGCAACGCGGCGTTCTTGCGGCTGGGTCCGAGGTCGATGACGCGTCCGGCGCGCAGTACCTGCAGCCGGCCCAGCAAGCGGATTTCCAGCGTGTCCATGCCGGCGATTGAACAGCGGATTCACGCTGGCGCCAACACCTGATTCACGCCCTGCCGTGAAGCTGAGCAGCCTGCCAACAAGGAGATGCCGACATGACCATCCGCGACGCCCGAGGGCTCGAGCTCTCAAACGCCACCGCAGCGTGCGCTGCCGCCCACGACCAGGCCCTGGCGCTTTTCAATGCCTACGATGTCGACCCGCTGGCCGCCATCGACACGGTACTGGCCGAACACCCTGACTTCACGTCGGGCCACCTGCTGCGCGCCGGCCTGCTCATCGCCGGCATGGAACGCACCCTGATGCCTCAGGTGTGCGACAGCGTGGCCAGCGCCGAACGCCTGGGCGCGTCGGCCACCGACCGCGAGCGCTCGCTGGGCGCCGCATTCCGGCTGTTTGCCGGCGAGCATTTCCACGCCGCCAGCCAGGCCCTGGGGCGGCACCTGACCGACTGGCCGCGCGACCTGCTGGCGGCCCAGGTGGCGCACCTGCTGGACTTCTACCTGGGGCAGTCGACGCAACTGCGCGACCGCATCGCGCGCCTGCTGCCACACTGGTCTGCCGAAGACGCCGGTCACGGCCATCTGCTGGGGATGTATGCCTTCGGCCTGGAAGAGTGCAACGAATACGCCCGGGCAGAATCGACCGGCCGCCAGGCGGTCGCGGCCCACCCCCGCGATGCCTGGGCCATCCACGCGGTGGCGCATGTCTGCGAGATGGAAGGCCGCCTTGACGACGGCATCCGCTGGCTGGAAGAGCGCCGGGCCGACTGGTCCACCGACAACATGCTGGCCGTCCACAACGCCTGGCACCTGGCGCTGTACCACCTCGAACGGGGTGACACCGCCACCGTGCTGGCCCACTACGACAGCGCGGTGCGAGGCGGTCGCTCCGAAGTCGTGCTCGACATGGTCGACGCCTCGGCCCTGCTGTGGCGCCTGTGGCTGCGCGGTGTGGAACCCGGGGCACAGCGCTGGAGCGAGATTGCAGGCTGCTGGCGCAAGCTGGTCGACGACGGCTTCTACGCCTTCAATGACGTGCACGGCATGATGGCCTTCATCGGCAGCGGTGATGACACCAGCGCGCGCCGCGCCGAGCTGCAGTTGCTGCGCGCCGCCCAGGGCACGGGCAGCAATGCGGCAATGGCCCGCGACGTGGGGCTGCCGGTGGCCATGGCCTTGCGTGCGTTTGCCGATGGACAACATGCCCTTTGCGCGCAGATCCTGCTGCCGGTGCTGCCACAGGCGCACCGCTTCGGCGGCAGCCACGCCCAGCGCGATCTGCTGCACCTGACGGCGCTCGAAGCGGCCCTTCGCGCCGGTGATCGGGCCCTGGCGGATGCGCTGGCCGCCCAACGCCTGGCGTCGCGGCCCGACAGTCCCTTCAACCGCAGCCAGGCCCGCCGCGCCCAGGCCCTGCCGCCGCCTGGACAGCGGCTGGCTGGCGCCGCCTGATGCGCCTTGCTCAGGCCCTGCGCACCAGCAGCGGCCTGAGCATCCACAGGCCCAGCAGCGGGCCGAGAGCCAACCAGGGCAGCAGCATGGCCAGCGACGCGTGGTGCGCCAGCCAGGCAAACAGCTGGATGCTGACGATGGAGATCGCAAACCCCAGGCTGTTGACCAGCGTCAGCAGGCTGCCCACCGCGTCGCGCGGCGCATTGAGCGCGGTGAGCGCCGAGAACTGGGGGGAGTCGCCGGCCACGCTCACCCCCCACACACCCAGCCACACGGCAAACACCGGCGCCGGTGCCGTCAGCATCACCGGTGCAGCCAGGCAGCACAACCCGCTGGCAGCCAGTTGCACGCCCGCCACACGCGCGCTGCCAAAACGCCGCGCCAGCAGGCCGCCGGCCACGCAGCCCACCATGCCGAGTGCGATGACGGCAAACGAGGCCAGGGAGGCCTGAGCCGCCTGCAGGCGCAGCCCGACGATCGCCGGGACGAGCACCCACAGCGTGTACAGCTCCCACATGTGGCCGAAGTAGCCGAACACCGAAGCGCGCAGGCGCACATCGCGCCAGATCGAGCCCAAGGCCTGCCAGCGCAGGCCGCTGGAGCGCGGCAGGTGCGGGCCGTCGTGCACGCTGACGGCCAGCAGCACCCCACCGGCCAGCGCAACGGCCGAGACGATCAGCATCACCGACTGCCACGACCAGCTCATGCCCCAGGCGCGCAGCAGGTGGGGCGACGCAGTGCCGAGCACCAGCGCACCGATCAGCCAGCCCAGGGCGGCGCCCAGACCCTGCGGGTACCAGCTGGCAGCGATCTTCATGCCCACCGGGTAGATGCCCGCCAGGAAAAACCCCGTGGCAAACCGCAGCAGCAGCAGGACCTCGACGCCCGGCGCCGCCACGGCCCCCAGCGCATTGGCCAGGGCCCCCGCGGCGGCACAGGCCAGGAACACCCAGCGTGGTGACAGTCGGTCGGCCACGCCCAGCAGCGCAAAGACCAGCGTGCCGGCAATGAAGCCAAGCTGCACCGCCGACGTCAGCGTGCCCACGGCACTGGGCGGCAGTTGCCACGCGGCCTGCAGGTCGGGCATCACTGCGTTGACCGCGAACCACAGCGACGTGCCCGCAAACTGGGCGAGCACGATCACGGGCAGCAGATGGCGAGGCGGGACGCCAGACGGGGAGGGTCGGGGCAGCGTCATGGCCACGACCATAAGCGATGTGCCCTGAACGTGCAGGACTCACCGGCACAGGCATGCGGTCGTGCTGGCGCGGGCACAGGCGCCGGTGAAGCCGCTGGTCGAGACGAGACGGGAGATGCAGGGAATCGGCAGGTCCGGCCAGGCGGAGGGACCGGCCCGGAAGGTCAGGCGCCCAGCAACGCCGCCGAGTCGCTGCGGGCTGGACGCAGCGTGCGGCCGGCCACCATCACCCTGGCGCCGATGACCGGCGCGTTGCGTTGTGTCAGGGTGCGCAGGCTGCCGTCATCCATGCGGACGTGCACGCGATAGACAGTGCGCCGAACGGAGCGCGACGGCGCCGAGGTCGGCTCAGTCGACATGGGCACGGGCGTTGCGCCGCTGCCGGACCGCATCACGTCCGCGTGGCCGTCGGCAGACACCGCACGAGGCGCCGCCGGTTGCGACAGAGCACCTGCGCGGGCGGCCTGCAGCGGCTTGACCGCCTCGACCACACCACAGGCGCGACACGCCGGCTGCACCGGGGCAGCGGGCAGCCAGGTCGTGGGAGAGGACAGGGCCGCAGTCGACCAGGGCGCCACCGTCGATGCGGCTGGTGGCGCGGTGGCCAGCCATACCGGCCCCGAGGCCGGCACTGGGGGCCGGGGGTTCAGGCGCACGGCGCGCAGGTCGACCACCGGCCGCGGGTCGGGTGCCGTGCTGGCCAGCCCTTCGAGCAACGCCAGCATCAGCACCACCATCAAGGCACCCACCCACCACACCGACCGAGGGATGGCCATCCTCTCGCTTGGCGCCGGCCATGCTGCGGCCGTCAGGGTGGTGCTCGAACTCATTCGTGATCCTTGCAATGTGCGGTAATTGGCTTCCGGGTCGCCATTCGACCGCAATATGGCCATGGATTCGCGCTCGACCCCTTCCAGATTGTAACTACAGGCAACCACCATCCGGAATTCCCCGGTCCGCCCATTGCCGGGGTCACGGAGCGGTCAGCGCCTCCAGCCGGGCCAGGTCGAGCGACTCTGCCGCCTGTCGCACCGACGCAAGTTCCAGGCCGTAACCCTCGGCCTGGACGATCAGGCCGTTGGCCAGCACCACCGTGAATTCCACCTGACCAGCCTCCTTGTCGACCTCTTCGCGCAGGGTGCGCGCTCCCTGGCGGTACACCTTTTCGGTGCGCCCGTCGGCCTCGCGCTCGCCAGTGATGTGCGTCCAGCCCGCCAGAGCCGCCACACCGGACAGGCCCCCGGTGTCGGTGATCGACAGGCGAAGCGACTTGTCGCCCGCGGCGTAGTCGGCTTGCGCCGACGCGGTGGCGAACCCCATCGCCGCCGTGTTCTGAGCCTCGAACGACTGCCTTTCCATGCCCTGCACCTGAGGCGGCAGGGCCGCCTTGAGCTGCTCAGCGGCCACCGGCTTTCGGTTGCCGGCGCCCATCGCCTGCGCCATGGCGCCCGCCGCCTCGCCGGCACGGGCCGCGTCGCCCGAGGCGGCAGCCGCCTCCAGCCGCCGGGCCGCTTCGGCCATGCGCGACGTATCAAGCGTCACCTCACCCTGGGGCGTGCTGATTGCCACGCTTGTGCCTGCCCCGCCACTGAACTGCGCGGCGGGCGTGGGCAGCACCAGGGCCGCCACGGCGCCGACGACCAGACCGGCCACAATGCCTGCCACCACCACCGTGGCCGTGTACGGCACGGCCTTGTCAGCCGGGCAGCGCATCAATACCGGGAGGCCCAGGTAAAGCAGCCACACGGACCATGCAGCGCCAACCAGCCCCAGGATCGCCAGCGATGGCACCAGGCCGAAGATGCCGGCGACCATCGCCGCCGTCAGGCTGTACGCGGCCAGCTTGAATGCGCGCAGCCGGTCGCGGTGGGCGCCAAAGGTTGCGGCCAGGGCATCGATGACCCAGGCCAGCACATAGACCATGGCCAGTGACAGGCCATAGCTCACGATCATCTGCATCAGCCCGGCCAGCACCGGCACACGCACGGTGATGCCAAAGCCGCCAACGCCGAAGATCGACATGCCGATGAAGCCGGCCACGGCCGGGATGGCCGCGAGAAAGACCAGATAGCGGCTGTAGATGCCGGCCACCGAGTCCGGCTCGTCGGCGATCGTCTGCCATTCGGACTGCGGACTGAGAAGAATGTTGCGGATGCGGGTCACGAGATTCATCGTGCGGACTCCATGCGGGAAGACGCGATCGCGCAGCGGTCC
Organism: uncultured Comamonadaceae bacterium; assembly: GCA_946482595.1. The sequence goes on along the minus strand of CAMLSD010000018.1, from coordinate 50,370 downwards.
AAGACACGAGGTTCAGGTCGGCGCGGGCAAGCGCAGCATCCTAACGAAGCGCTGTCGCGCTGCTGTCCCCGCTTCAGGGGACGCCTGCCGCGCCACTGCGGTTACACCCGGGTATCCGATCGACACCGCGTGAAACCGCCACAATCGCACCCGATGTCCGACCTGATCACCCTTGACCATGTGCACAAGCGCTTTGCCAACGGCACGCAGGCGCTGCACGATCTGAGCCTGCGGGTGGCCCAGGGCGAGTTCGTCAGCCTGCTCGGCCCGTCGGGTTGCGGCAAGAGCACGGTGTTGCGCCTCGTGGCCGGCCTGGACCAGCCCAGCGCAGGCCGCCTGCAGGTGCCGCAGGCCCAGGGGGCGGCCGCGCGCACGGCCTTTGTGTTCCAGGAGCCCACGCTGATGCCCTGGGCCAGCGTGGCCGACAACATCTGGCTGCCGCTGCGCATCCGCGGGCAGTCGCGCGCATCCTGCGCGGCGCTGATCGAACGCACGCTGGCCTCGGTCGGCCTGGACGGTTTTGCCGGCGCCTACCCCGCCGAGCTGTCGGGCGGCATGAAGATGCGCGCCTCGCTGGCCCGCGCCCTGGTGACCGATCCGGACCTGCTGCTGATGGACGAACCCTTCGCCGCCCTCGACGAGATCACGCGCTTTCGCCTGAACGACGACCTGCTGGCATGGTGGCAGGCGCGTCGTTTCACGGCCCTGTTCGTGACGCACAGCGTGTTCGAATCGGTGTTCCTGAGTCAACGTGTGGTCGTGATGAGCGCGCGCCCGGGGCGCATCACCGCCGAGATCATCGTGGACGAGCCCTATCCCCGCACCAGCGAATTCCGAACGTCGACGCGGTATGCACAGTGGTGCGCAATGGCTTCGCGGGCACTGGAGTCAGCCCATGCGCCCTGAGTCCGATGCCCGCCGCATGCCGCGCCAGGCGCTTGTGCCCGCCGGAGTGCTGGTCATGATGGCCGTGGGCTGGGAGCTTGCGGTGCGACTGGCGGAGATACCGCACTACATCCTGCCCGCTCCGAGCCTGGTGCTGCACACGCTGTGGCAGAACCTGGGCTCGCTGATGGTGTCATGGTGGTTCACGATCCGCATCACCTTCGGGGCGCTGTTCCTGGCCGCGGCCGGCGGGGCGTTGCTGGCGAGCTTGTTCGCGATGTCGCGCTGGGTGGAGGCGGCGCTGTTTCCGCTGGCCATCGTGCTGCAGGTCACCCCCATCGTGGCCATCGCCCCGCTGATCCTGATCTACGTGGACAGCACCACGGCGGCGCTGCTGCTGTGTGCCTGGATCGTCGCCTTCTTTCCGATCCTGTCGAACACGGTGATCGGACTGCGTTCGGCCGATCCGCACTTGCGCGACCTGTTCGCGCTGTACGGTGCCAGCCGCTGGCAGCGGCTGCGCTGGCTGCTGATCCCGTCTGCGCTGCCCTACTTCCTGGCCGGGCTGAAGATCTCGGGTGGCCTGAGCCTGATCGGTGCGGTCGTGGCCGAGTTCACCGCGGGGGCGGCGGGGCGTGAAACGGGGCTGGCCTCGCGCATCCTCGAGGCGAGCTTTCGCACCGAGATCCCGAAGATGTATGCGGCGCTGCTGCTGGTGTCGCTGACGGGCGTGATGATCTTCGTGATGTTCAACCTGCTGTCGCGCCGCCTGCTGTCGCGCTGGCATGCCAGCACACGCGACGACGCGCGCTGAGCCCCGGGGCCGGCCGTGCTGCCTTAAAGTTCGACGGTTCCCATTCGACCGCCCATTCACGGAGACCCTCGCATGAAGCGACGCGCACCTGCCTTTCTGTTCGCGGGCCCACTGGCCCTGTTGCTGCTGGGCACCAGCCCGGCCCACAGCCAGGACAAGATCACCTTTGCCACCAACTGGAAGGCCCAGGCCGCCCATGGCGGCTTCTACCAGGCGCTGGCCGACGGCACCTATCGCAAGTACGGGCTGGACGTCACCATCCAGCAAGGCGGGCCTCAGGTGAACAACCGGCCCCTGCTGCCGGCCGGCAAGATCGACTTCCTGATGACCGGCAACCTGCTGCACTCGTTCGACAACGTGCGCAACGGTGTGCCCACGGTGGTCGTCGCCGCGATGTTCCAGAAGGACCCGCAGGCGCTGATCGCCCATCCCGGACAGGGCTACGAGAAGTTCGAAGCCCTCAAGTCGGCTCCGCTGGCCCTGATCGCCAAGGACGGCCAGTTCACCTGGTGGCAGTGGCTCAAGGCCACGCACGGCTTCAAGGACGAGGTGCTCAAGCCCTACAACTACAACCTCGGCCCCTTCCTGGCCAACAAGAAGGCGGTCCAGCAGGGCTATTCGGTGGCCGAGCCGATCTATGTCGAGAAGCAGGGCGGCTTCAAGCCGGTGGTGCACCTGCTGGCCGACCACGGTTTCTCGACCTACTCGACGGTCATCGAGGCGCGTACCGAGACGGTCCGCAAGCAACCCGATCTGGTGCAGCGGTTTGTCGACGCGTCGATCCTCGGCTGGGTCAACTATCTGTATGGCGACCGCAAGGCGGCCAACGAAGCCATGCGCCGCGACAACCCCGAGATGACCGAAGAGGAACTCGAGGCGTCGGTGGCATTGATCAAGCAGCAGGGCATCGTCGATTCGGGCGAGGCGCTCACGCAGGGGGTCGGCGCGATGAACGAGGCCCGCGTGCGCGACTTCTATACCCAGATGGTGCGCGCGGGCCTGTACAAGGTCGGTGAAGTCGACCTGTCCAAGGTGGTGACCACCCGGTTCGTGAACCGCAAGGTCGGTCTGGACGTGAAGGCGAAGCTCGGCGGCAAGTGACATGAAATGAACGGTCGGGCGGGCACCCTGGTGGTTTCCCTAGTACGGCATCCGACATAAACGCCGACAACCTGATCAGGATGCTTACCAACCCGCTGCCCGACCTCGCCGCGTGGACCGCCTGGTTCCGCGAGGCACCGATCCCCGTGCTGGGCTCCACCGCCACGGCGGTGGCAGCCATGGCGGCCAACGAGGATGCGGTCGATGCACATTCGATCGCCGGGGTGATCGGCGGCGACCCGCTGATGGCGCTGCGCCTGCTCAACCATGTGGCCGCGATCCGCTCCACCGGCCGTCTGCCGGCCGATGCCGAGACGGTGACGGCCGCGCTGGTGTATCTGGGCATCTCGCCGTTTTTCCGGGAGTTTTCACGGCTGGTCACCGTCGACGAGGTGCTGCGTGACCATCCGCAAGCCATCGACGGCCTGGACCGCGTGCTGCGGCGTGCCCACCGGGCCGCCAACTTCGCGCTGGGTTTTGCGGTGCACCGCGCCGACCCCGATGCCGAGGTGCTGCAGCAGGCCGCCTTGCTGCACGACTTTGCCGAGATGCTGCTGTGGTGCCACGCCCCCACGCTGGCCCTGGAGATCCGCCAGCGCCAGCAGCAGGACCCGCAGCTGCGCTCGTCAGTGGCCCAGCGCCAGGTGCTGAACATCGAGCTGATGGACCTGGAGCAGTCGCTGATGCGGGCCTGGCATCTGCCCGAGGTGCTGATGCGCATGACCGACGACCGGCATGCCTCACAGCCCCAGGTGCGCAACGTGATGCTGGCGATCCGGCTCGCCCGCCATTCCCGCGACGACTGGGACGACCCGGCCATTCCCGACGACATCACCGACATTGCGGCGCTGCTGAACGTCTCGGAATCGGCCGCCTACAACCTCGTGAGCGAACTCGACGCCTGAGGCACCGGCCGCGGGGCCAGGGCCGTGGTGACGAGCGTCACCACAAATGCACGGTTTCCTGTCACATTGGTGCCGCCCGCCGGCGCCTGCGCGTCCGCAGGGGGTGGGCGCACGGGAGCCTGCTCATGAAACTCGAAGACATCCAGTTGTTCCTCACCACCACGGTGGCCTCGGTGGCGCTGAAGGTGCTTGCCGCACTGGCGTTCTGGGTGATCGGCCGATGGCTGATCGGCCGCGTCATCGCGGTGATGCAGGCCGCGATGAACCGCAATGCGGTCGACCCCACGCTGACCAAGTACGTCGGCTCGATCATGGCCGTGGCGCTGAACATCGCACTGGCCCTGGGCATCCTCGGCTACTTCGGCATGGAGACCACGTCGTTTGCAGCCCTGCTGGCCGGCGCCGGTGTGGCCATCGGCGCGGCCTGGAGCGGGCTGCTGTCCAGCTTCGCGGCCGGCGCCTTCCTGCTGATCCTGCGGCCATTCAAGGTGGGTGACTTCATCAGCGCCGGTGGCGTCACCGGCACCGTGCGCGAACTCGGGCTGTTCGCCACCTCGATCCTCACCCCTGACAACGTGCTCACGCTGGTGGGCAACAACAAGATCTTCGCCGACTCGATCCAGAACTACTCGGCCCTGCCGGCCCGGCGCGTCGAGCGCACGGCCCAGCTCGCCCAGGGCGTGGATCCGCTGGACGCCATCGTGCGCTTCAAGGCGGCCATCGCGCAGATCCCCAACGTGGCGACCAGCCCGGCGCCCGAGGTCAACCTGCTGGACATCCGCCTCGAAGGCCCGGTGATCGCGGTGCGGCCCTATACCCACACCGACCACTACTGGCAGGTCTACTTCGACACCAACGAGGCCATCGTGCGGGTCTGCCAGGAGGCCGGCTGGCCGGTGCCGGCGCTCACGCAGATCCACCGCGTGATGCCGGCCGCGGCCTGAGGGCCCCTGCCCTGACGGCCTGCGCGGGCTAGTTCGCCGCCGGGCAGGCCGGCATCAGGCCACGCACGGCCACCGTGGTCGGGTTGTCGTCCGGCCCGCCGGTGTTGACGGTGAACTGGCAGCCGTAGGCCGGGCTGGCCACGGTGGCCGGCGTGGCCACGTCATCGCCGGCCGGCTTGATGCCCTGCTGCTCCCACAGCAGCATCGCCTCGAAGGCCGCCTCCTGCTCGGCCACCGTGAAGTCGCAGTGGCTGGGGGCACGCACTGCACGCTGCACCAGCCACTGGGCATTGCCCTTGGCGGCCACGCGCTGGCGGTAGATCTGCTGCATCGAGAACGGCACGTACATGTCGCCCAGGGTGTGGATGGACACGACCGGGATCTTGAATTCGCCGTTGACCTTGGGCACCCAGCGCAGGCCATCAGAGCGCTTGCGGTTGGCGTCGCTGGCCGGCACCGACTTCACGATCGCGTCGTTGAAGGCCTTTTCTTCGGCGCTGACCGCCGGGTCGGCATCGAACTGGTAGGTGATGCCACGTGTGTCGATCGGGTTGCGGGTGAGCACGCCGTTGATCGTGCCGTCACCGCCAAAGGTGCCCCACACCACGCCTTGCAGGCCGGTGTTGGCATACCCCTGGTCGAAGATCGGGCGTGCGCCGCCGGTGAGGTTCATCACCACCCCCTTGAGCTTCATGCCGGCTTCGGTCGGCACGGTCGAGAAGGTGGTGAACATCGCGTCGCGCACCGAGGTGCCGATCGTGGCCCAGTCGGTGGTCGGGAAGGCGGTGGCCGGCTTGCCGGCGAGCTGTTGTGCAGCAAGCTGATAGGCCGCGAAGTAGTCGAACAGCTCGGTGTCGCCCATCACGCCGCACATCGGCACCGCGCCGTTGTAGCGGATGCGGTTGACGGCGGTCTTCCAGGTTTCTTCCTCGATGGCCGCGCCGGTGATGTGGCCGCCCATCGAGTGCCCGGTGATGTAGACCTTCGAGGGCTTGGCCAGGTTGCGGCCATTGGCCGTGGCAATCTCGTTGAACGCCAGCGCCAGCGCATTGGTGTCTTCGACACCGGCCCGCACGTCGTAGTAGTTTTTAGTGTAGCTCGACGCCGCCCAGGCATAGCCGCGCTCGATCAGGTAGCGGCGGATCGCCGGGTTCGACACGTTGAGCGCCGGGCCGGTGCCGGCATAGCCGTGGGCGTACATCACGAGCATGCCGTTCCAGTTCTTCGGCACTTCGATGCGATAGCCCGCCCCCTTGTGCACACCCACCCAGCGATCGGTCTCGACCGTGGCCCCGGTCAAGGCGCCAAAGGCCAGGCCGGCCTCGTTCACGGTGAAGGTGCGGCTGTCATGCGGGCGAACTTCTTCGGGGCCGTCGTCGCCACCGCCGCAGGCGGCCAGCAAGGTGGTCGCCAGCAGGGCCGGCAGCAGGCGGCTTCGTGGAATGTGCATGGTGTGTCTCCAGTTGCGGCCGGTCATGCCGGCGCTGTTGTGGGTGTCCGAAACTGAGCCGGCGCACGACCGTGCGCGGCGTTCCGATTCTTCGACCCCCCGCCCGCTGCGGGTGTCACACGCGCGACAGTCGCGCCCCCGTGATTCCACCAAGACAAAGTGCAGGGCGCAGGCCCGCGCCGCCGCTCACACCGGCACGGCCGAGGCGTGCTTGACACGATCGAGCACGAAACTCGTCTTGCAGTCCTCGACACTGGGATGCTTGAGCAGCGTGTCCATGATGAAGCGCGAGTAGTGGCCCATGTCTTCGACCACCACGGTCAGCAGGTAGTCCATCTCGCCGGTCAGCGCCACACACTCGATCACTTCCGGCCAGGCCTGTACTGCAGCGCGGAACAGATCCATCGGGTTGCGCTTGTGCGTCTCGGTGTGTTTTTCCAGCCGCACATTGATGTAGGCCGTCAGGCCCAGGCCGACCTTCTCGGGCGGCACCAGGGCCACGTAGCCGGCGATGGTGCCGGACTCCTCCAGCCGGCGGACCCGCCGCAGGGTGGCCGATGCCGACAGACTGACCTGGCCGGCCAGCTCGTCAAAGGTCATGCGGCCATTGGCCTGAAGCGCTCGAAGGATGCGTCGATCAATCGCATCCAGACTGATGGGTGTGTCCATTGCGATAGTTTTGCATGATTCATGCAGCTTTGGGTCGATCTGCAACGGAATTTGCATGAAAAATGCGCGCCCGGCCGCCTACAGTCTTGATCAAGCGCAAGCCATCCCGGCCAGGCGCCGCCGCCCCACCTCGCCACCCCGCATTTGCCACGGAGACAAAGATGCAATTCACCCCCTGGGACAACCCGATGGGCACCGACGGCTTCGAGTTCATTGAATATGCCGCGCCCGATCCCGAGGCCATGGGCGCCCTGTTCGAGCGCATGGGGTTCAAGCCGATCGCCCGCCACCGCCACAAGGCCGTGACGCTGTATCGCCAGGGCGAGATCAACTTCATCATCAATGCCGAGCCCGACTCCTTTGCCCAGCGCTTTGCGCGCCTGCATGGCCCGAGCGTGTGTGCCATCGCCTTCCGCGTGCAGGATGCCAAGGCGGCCTACGAGCGCGCCGTGTCGCTGGGTGCCTGGGGGTATGCCAACCAGGCCGGCCCCGGCGAGCTGAACATCCCCGCCATCAAGGGCATCGGTGACTCGCTGATCTACCTGGTCGACCGCTGGCGCGGCAAGAACGGCGCCAAGGACGGCGACATCGGCAACATCGGCTTTTTCGACGTCGACTTCGAGCCGCTGCCCGGCGCCGAGCTGAACCCGGTCGGCCATGGGCTGACCTACATCGACCACCTCACGCACAACGTGCACCGGGGCCGCATGGCCGAGTGGGCCAGCTTCTACGAGCGCCTGTTCAACTTCCGCGAGGTGCGCTACTTCGACATCGAAGGCCAGGCCACCGGCGTGAAGAGCAAGGCCATGACCAGCCCCTGCGGCAAGATCCGCATCCCGATCAACGAGGAAGGCAACGACAAGGCCGGCCAGATCCAGGAATACCTCGACCGCTATCACGGCGAGGGCATCCAGCACATCGCGATGGGCTCGACCAACCTGTACGACACGGTCGATGCGCTGCAGATGTCGGGCGTGAAGCTGCTCAACACCAGCGAGACCTACTACGAACTGCTGCCCAAGCGCATCCCGAACCACGGTGAAGACATCGCCGGGCTGCGCGCGCGCAACATCCTGGTCGACGGGGTGCCCGGCGAGCTGCTGCTGCAGATCTTCAGCGAGAACCAGCTCGGCCCGATCTTCTTCGAGTTCATCCAGCGCAAGGGCAACCAGGGTTTCGGCGAAGGCAATTTCAAGGCCCTGTTCGAGACCATGGAACTCGACCAGATGCGCCGCGGCGTGCTCAAGACCGAAGCCGCCGGCCAGGGCGCCTGAGGAGCCACGCCATGCAAGCCCAGACCATCGACCACCACAGCGGCATCAACCAGGGCGTGGCCCCGGTGACCTATGGCGAGGGCGACCGCCCTCCCCGCGGCGACTATGCCCGCGCGCGGGCCGACTACACCTGCGAGCAGCACTGGTCGGCCTACACGGCTGCCGACCATGACCTGTATCGCCGGCTGTACGCCCGCCAGGCCGAGCAACTGCCCGGGCTGGCCTGCCGCGAGTTCATCGAGGCGGTCAGCCACCTGGGTGCGCCCGACCAGATCCCGCGCTTCGACGCGCTGAGCGAACGCCTGCACAAGGCCACCGGCTGGGAGGTCGTTGCCGTGCCCGGGCTCATTCCCGAAGAGGCCTTCTTCAAGCTGCTGTCCGAGCGGCGCTTTCCGGTGACCGAGTGGATCCGCCGGCCTGAAGAGTTCGACTACGTGGTCGAACCCGACGTCTTTCATGACCTGTTCGGCCATGTGCCGCTGCTGTTCAACCCGGTGTTTGCCGACTACATGCAGGCCTATGGCGCCGGCGGCCTGAAAGCCAGTCGCCTGAATGCCTGCGAGTTGCTGGCCCGCTTGTACTGGTACACGGTCGAATTCGGCCTGATCCGCACGCCCGAGGGACTGCGGGCCTATGGGGCCGGCATCCTGTCGTCGGCCGGCGAGTTGCGCTACAGCGTCACCGACCCGCAACCCCGACGTGTGGGTTTCGATCTGCTGCGCATCATGCGCACGCGCTACAAGATCGACACCTACCAGACCGGCTACTTCGTGATCGATTCGTTCCAGCAGCTGTTCGACGCCACGGCGCCCGACTTCACGCCGCTGTATGCGCAGGTGCGGCAGCTCGGCGAACTCGAAGCCGGCATCGTGCTGCCGGGCGAGGCGGAGTTCCAGGTCGCCTGACCACGCCCGGGGCGGGCACCCCAAAACGGGTGCCCCCATCGGAGCGATTGCCTCCCCCGGTCAGCGGCGCCACACTGCGGCCGCCTGAACACCGCAGGGGAGCGCCATGACCACCGACCTGAGCCAGCGCTGCACGGTCGTGCTGCTTGCAGCACTGGGCCTGGCCACGCTGGCCGGTCTGCTGGCGTACGGCCCCATCACCCTGGCGACGGATGCTCACCGCCTGGCTGACCAGCGCCACTGGCTGGGCCTGCCCAACGCTGCCGACGTCCTGAGCCACCTGCCGGTGGCCCTGGCCGGTGCCTGGGGTGCCTGGCGCATCCGGCAACTGGCCGCCCCCGACCCTTTACGGCGCCCCTGGCGCTGGTTTTTCCTGGCAACCGTTGTCGCCGGGCTGCTCGGTGCCTGGCATCACGTTGCACCCGCCGATGCGAGTTTCGTGCTGTCGCAGGTGGCCCGATCCGCGGCCTGCGCCCTGCTGCTGCTGGTGTTCCTGGCCGAGCGTGTCGATGACCGCTGGGGCGGCGTCCACCCGGTGGCCGGCATGGTGATCGCAGCCCTGCTGGGTGGCCTGTGGTGGGCCTGGACGAGCTGGTCAGATGGCCAGGGGGATCTGCGCCCGCTGCTCTGGCTGGGCCTGCTGCCACTGCTGCTGGCCCTTGCCGGCCTGTGGAGCCTGCCGGGCTCACGCGTGAGCGGCCACGACTGGCTGATTGCCCTGCTGGCCTTTGCTGCAGCGCATGCCCTGCAGGCGATCGATGCGCCGGTCATGCGAGCGACCGGATTCGTCAGCGGGCACACCCTGCATCACCTGGCGCTGGCCGGCTGCATCGGCTGGCTGGCCTATCGGGCTGACGTCCCGGTGCGCAGCGCCTCGCCAGCGGCCGGATTCGACGTCACGCCGGCCGATCCGGTGGCGTTGCCGGACGACGCCTCGGTCCACGTCAGCACCTCCTGAAACACCTCGTCGCAGAACGCCATGTGCACATGGGCCACGCCCGGCAGATGGCGGTTGTCGGCTCCGTCGAGCATGGCCGTGGAGGCCGGAAAGACGATGTTGTCGCAGTGCCCGTAGAAGCAGGTGAAGCGCGCATGGCGACCTGACGGCTCCTGGCGCGCCATCTCCTGCAGCCAGGCATTGCCCTGGCGCATCTGGCGCGTGTTGGGCAGGTGGCCGAAGCGCCCGAGGAAGGTGCCGTGATGCGGCGTGCCGATCGTGATGACCCGGTGCACGCGGTCGTCGGCCGCATGGTCGCGCAGCCAGGCGCGCGCAGCCAGGCCACCCATGCTGTGACATACCAGCACCGGCGCCAGGCCGGTCGAAGCCTCGAGCTGGCGCACCGCACGCTCGATGATGGCGCTGTAGTCGTCGATGCGGCCGAACACCGGCTCCAGGTTGACCGCCACAAACGGCACGCCGCGCTCGCGCAGGCGCCGCATCCACGGCGTCCACAGGCCGCGGTTGCAGACAAAACCGTGCACCAGCACCACACCGCGTTGCCCGGGGCGACCCGGATCATCGGGCACCTCGTCCGCAAAAAAGGGCTGGCGCCAGCAAAAGACTGCGGGGGCCGTGGTGACTTCGCCCCACCACGCGGCGACCAACTGGCCCAGCGTGGCCGCCGGGGCCGGGTCATGCCGGTTGACGACGGCCAGCAGCACGAACTCGATGGCCATGAAGGCGGCATAACCCGCCACGATCAGCAGGGCACCCAGGCCGGCCAGCCAGGGGCGCCCCTGCATCAGGAACCAGGTGGACCAGGCCAGGGCGGCCAGCAGCAGCGAGAGGGTCGTGAAACGTTGCAGGCGTGCGAGCATGAAGGTCGGGCCGGGGTCAGTTCGCGCCGGCTGTTGCCGTGTGCGCTGACCCTAACACAACCTCCTTGCCTGACAGGCGCCGCGCCAGTTGCGTGGCCAGCCAGTTGACCAGGCCATAGATCGACAACTGCGGATTGGCCCCGATGCTGGTGGGGAACAGCGAACCGTCATGCACGCTCAGGTTGTCGACCTGCCAGTGCTGGCCATCGGGTCGCACGACACCACGCCGTTCGTCGCCGGCCATGCCGCATCCGCCCATCACATGGGCACTGACGACCCGCGTGAGCAGCGGTTTCATCGCGAGCCCGGCAATGCCGGCCCGTGCTTCGTTCCAGCTGCGATACAAGCTGGCCTGCTCATGCACCGGCAGCACGCCACGCGCTCCGGCGGCGAACTGGATCTCGGCCATGCTGAGCATGGCGCGCCGAGCCCCGTCGAGCACGAAGTCGTTGAGCGGGTAGTCCAGCTCGGGCGAACCGTCGCCGCGCAGCCGCACCACCCCGCCTGGCGATTGCTCATGGAAGCCGTCGCGCAACAGCGCCAGCAGCGAGTGTGTGTGCGGGAACTGCGCCAGCAACTCGGCCTGCTGCTGGCCGAACCCGGCCAGCGAGGACGCAAAGATCACCGGATGCATCGGTGGGGCCTCGAGCTTGTAGCCGATCGGCCCGTCGATCGGCTGAGTCTCGAGGTAGTGGTCGGTGTAGATGGTCTGCGGCGCCCCCTGCCAGCCTTCGACCTTCTGCTCGAACAGGGCCGCCGAGATCACCACCGGATGCAGGAAGGTGCGACGGCCGAGCAGGCCGTGCGGATCGGGCAGTTCCGATCGCAGCATCAGCGCCGGTGAGTTGATCGCGCCACCGGCCACCACATAGTGTCGCGCGACCACGCGCGTGAGCGGCCCGCCCGACAGCGCGCCATTGGGACGCACCGCTGCGCACAGCAGGCCTGTCACCCGCCCGGCGGTGTGTTCGAGCCGCAGGGCACGCGTCTCCACCAGCAGGCGTGCGCCGGCCTCCAGTGCCACCGGCAGTGTCGTGACCAGCATCGACTGCTTTGCATTGGTGGGGCAGCCCATGCCGCACGAACCGAGGTTCCAGCAGCCGTTGACGTTGCGCAGGATGGCCGGTGCCGCGATGCCCAGCTTCAGGGCGCCGCGGCGCAGCAGGTCATTGTTCTCGTTGGGTGGCACCAGCCACGCACCCACGTGCAGGCGCCGCTCGGCCTGGGCGAACCAGGGGCTGAGCGCCTCGGGGGTGAACCCGTCCAGGCCGAAGTGCTCGCGCCAGTAGTTCACCGTCGCATCGGGCGTGCGGAACGAGCTGGTCCAGTTGACCGTCGTGGAGCCGCCCACGCACCGCCCCTGCAGGATGTTGATGGCCTTGTCGGCCGTCTTGCGGGCCGCACTCTCCTGGTACAGCGTCGGATAGGCCTCGCTCTCGCGCTGGTTGAAGTCGGTGCTGGTCTTCAGCGGCCCTTCCTCGATCAGCACCACGTCCAGGCCGGCCTGCGTGAGCAGTTCGGCGGTGATGCCCGCACCGGCCCCCGTGCCGACGATCGCAACGTCACACTGCACGCTGGCGGGCAACGGTCCATGTGGCCCGCCAGTGACCTTCCAGCCACGCGCCAGCCCCTCGCGAAACGGATCCCTCTGCTTGCTCATCGTCAGACCTCGCCTGGCCCGGGGTAGCCCATCAGGGCCCAGTGCGCCGGTTCGGCATAAAACGTGCCGTTGATCATGTCGCGCAACGCGTGATAGGCCTGCTGGCGCAGCGACAACGCCGACAGGCGCATCGACTGCAGCCCGGACTGCAGCTCGGCCACCGTGGCCTGCGGCCAGTCGGTGCCGACGCCGGCCAGCGCGCGGCGGCCCACGGCGGTGCCCAGCAGCCCCAGCAACTGGGACAGCTCGGCCTGGGCATGCGGCGGCAGGCCGGCTGCAAAGGCATCCAGCCGATCGAGCTGCTGTTCGATCTGGCGCGCGGCCTGCTGCGGGTCTGACGCCAGGCTGCCGTCCAGCACGGCGCGGCAAAAGGCCGCGAGCACGGCGCGGGCGTCCGGCGTGAGGTGTCCGGCCTGCAGCCCCGGGCGAAGCATCATCACGCCGCCGCCCGCCACCGCAAGCACCACGGCCGAGGCGACGCCAAGTTTGAGTAGGGTTCTGCGTTGCATCGCCGGTCAGTGTTGCATCATTCACCCTGAGCGCCTTAGGGGCAGGCTTCTATTTCCTGCCCATGGAAACCCGCATGCGAACCAACGCCGATCTGATCCTCCAGCACCTGAACATGGTGGGCCGCGAGCGAGAGCAACGTCGCGCCGACCCCGCACTCGCCGCCCGGGTGGAGGGGCTGAAACACTACCAGCAGCAGCGCTTTCGCCGCACCTATGCCGACCTGCTGGCCCACCCGCGCTATGCGGCTGCGGCCCGTTTCTTTCTTGAAGAGCTGTACGGCCCCGGCGACTTCAGCGACCGCGACGAACAGTTCGCACGCATCGTGCCCGCGGTGGTGAAGCTGTTTCCCGAGCGCATCGTCTCCACCGTGACGACACTGGCCGAACTGCATGCATTGTCCGAACGGCTGGACACCCGCATGGGCGAACACCTGTCAGGTGAGTCGGTCGATGCGCCGGCCTATGTGCAGGCGTGGCAGGCGGTGGCCCACCGGGAGGGGCGCGAGATGCAGGTCACGCTCACCCTGAAGGTCGGCCAGGCGCTGGACGACTACGCCCGCATGCCGATGCTGCGTACCACCTTGCGCATGATGCGCGGCCCTGCCCAGGCCGCCGGGCTGAACCTGCTGCAGCGCTTCCTGGAAAACGGCTTCGACACCTTCAAGGCCATGCGAGGCGCCAGCGAGTTCCTGGGCACCATCGAACGACGCGAACTGGCCCTGATCGATGCCCTCTTTTCGGGCGACGCTGTCACCCAGGTGACAACTTGGGGCCCGAACAGTCGCCAAGGCGACTCCGCCTTAGTGCAATTACCGTAGGCACCCCCTGGCGGGCCGCCAACAATGACGGGATACCCATCCCGTCTGGAGATACCGTGTCCGCCATCGCGTCCGCCCCTTTGTCTGCCCAGATGCCCGCCTCGGCCGTCAGCAAGCCCTGGCTCGACAACTACCCACCCAAGGTCCCGGCCGAGATCGATGTCACGGCCTACAACTCGCTGGTGGACCTGCTCGACGAATCGTTCAAGAAGTACGCCCACCGTCGCGCCGCGATGTGCATGGACCAGGCCATCACCTTCCGCCAGATCGACGAGCTGTCGACCGCGCTGGGGGCCTGGCTGCAGTCCAAGGGGCTGCAGCGTGGCGACCGCGTGGCCCTGATGATGCCCAACGTGCTGCAGTACACCGTGGCGATCGCCGCCGTGCTGCGTGCGGGTTTTGTCGTGGTCAACGTCAACCCGCTGTACACCGCACGCGAGCTCGAGCACCAGCTCACGGACTCGGGCGCCAAGGCCATCATCGTGCTCGAGAACTTCGCGGCCACGCTCGAGGAGGTGATCGAGCGCACCCCCGTGCAGCACGTGGTGGTGGCCGCCATGGGCGACATGCTGGGTTTCTGGAAGGGCCTGCTGGTGAACTTCGTCGTGCGCCACGTGCGCAAGATGGTGCCCGAGTTCAAGCTGCCGATGACCGGCGGGCGCAGCGTCACCCGCTTCAACATGGCCATTGCCGAGGGCACGCGCAAGAGCCTGCAGCGCCCGCAGCTCGGCCCGACCGACGTGGCCTTCCTGCAATACACCGGCGGCACGACCGGCGTGTCCAAGGGCGCCACGCTGCAGCACCGCAATGTGGTGGCCAACATCATGCAGACCGAGGCCTGGTTCAAGCCCATGCTCGACCAGCTCGGTGACAAGCCGCTGACCGTGGTGTGCGCACTGCCGCTGTATCACATCTTCGCGCTGACCATCTGCTACATGATGGGGGCCCGCCTGGGGACGATGAACCTGCTGATCCCCAACCCGCGCGACATCCCCGGTTTCATCAAGACGCTGCAGAGCCACCGCGTCAACATGTTCCCGGCGGTCAACACGCTGTTCAATGCGCTGGCCAACGACCCTGACTTTGCGCGCCTCGATTTTTCGGAACTGGTGGTGAGCAATGGCGGCGGCATGGCCGTGCAGCAGGCCACGGCCGAGAAGTGGCTGAAGATCACCGGCTGCCCGGTGGTCGAAGGTTATGGCCTGTCCGAGACCTCGCCGGTGGCCACCAGCAACCGGCTGGACCTGCATGACTTCACCGGCACCATCGGCCTGCCGATCCCTTCGACCGAGATCGCCATCCGTGACGACGACGGGCGCGACGTGCCGCTGGGTGAACCCGGCGAGATCTGCATCCGCGGTCCGCAGGTGATGGCCGGCTACTGGAACCGCCCGGACGAGACCGAAAAGGTCATGACCCCCGACGGCTTCTTCAAGTCGGGCGACGTCGGCGTGATGGATGCACGCGGCTACGTGAAGATCGTCGACCGCAAGAAGGACATGATCCTGGTCTCGGGCTTCAACGTCTACCCGAACGAGATCGAACAGGTCGTGAACCTCCACCCGGGGGTGCTGGAGTGTGCCGCCGTGGGCGTGCCCGACCCGAAGTCGGGCGAGGCCGTCAAGCTCTTTGTCGTCAAGAAGGACCCGACGCTGGCCGAGGAAGACCTGGCCGACTACTGCCGCGACAACTTCACCGGCTACAAGCGCCCGAAGTACATCGAGTTCCGTGACGATCTGCCCAAGACCAACGTCGGCAAGATCCTGCGGCGCGAACTGCGCAGCACCACGACTTGAGTCCGGCGCCCCTGCCCGCCGGGGTGCGGGTCTTCGAGCGCGGCTGGTTGTCGTCGAACAACGTGCTGCTGCAGGCCGCCGATGTCGATGCGCCGGCCACGCTGGTGGACACCGGCTACGCCACCCACGCGGACCAGACGGTCGCACTGGTGCGGCATGCCCTCGGCCGGCAGGCGCTCGCCGAGGTGCTGAACACCCATCTGCACTCCGACCACTGCGGCGGCAATGCGGCGCTGCAGGCGGCCTATGGGTGCCCGGTGGCCGTACCGGCCAGCGAAGTGCAGGCCGTGCACGACTGGGACCTGTCCCGCCTGACCTATGCCGTCACCGGACAGCACTGCCCGCGCTTCACCTGCCAGGGCGCACTGGTGCCCGGCACCCGCCGCATGGCTGGCGGCCGCCACTGGGAGGTGCTGGCCGCGCCGGGGCATGACCCGCATTCGGTGGTGCTGTTCGACGCCCAGGACGGCATCCTGATCTCGGCCGATGCGCTGTGGCACAACGGCTTTGGCGTGGTCTTCCCCGAGATCGAGGGCGAACCCGGCTACCCGCAGGTGCGCGCGACGCTGGAGCTGATCGCCCGGCTCGACGCCCGGCTGGTCATCCCCGGGCACGGCAGCCCGTTTGCCGATGTGGGCGATGCGCTTGCCCGCGCCTTCTCGCGGCTCGACAGCTTCGAGCGCAACCCGGTGCGCCACGGGCGCTACGCCGGCAAGGCCCTGCTGGTGTTCCACCTGCTGGAGACCCGCAGCGAGCCCCTGGCGGGCATGCTGGCCTGGCTGGCGGACACGCCCTACTTCAGCCTGATCCACCAGCGCTACTTCGCCGCCGTGCCGTTCACGCAGTGGTGTCTGGCACTGATCGGAGAACTCGAGGCCGGCGGCAGCCTGCGGCGCGACGGTGATCGCGTGACGCTGCCGCCGTCCTGATCTCCGGCCTGTCGGCACGACCCGTCCGCACGGCCCGTCGGCACGACCCCTACTGGTCGGCGCGCAGCGCCATCGCGCTCTGCCAGGTGTCCACACGGTGCTTGAAGCGCTGCACCTTGCCCTGATCGTTGAAGTGCCAGATGTGCACGCTGTCGGGTTCGATCACTTCCTTGCCGGTGGCGCGCACGATGAACTTCACGTCGATCAGGTCGACCACCGTGTTGCTGTCGTTGGTGAAGAAGCCGCGTGGCTCGAACTGCGTGAACTCGACCCGGCTGAGCAGGGCATCGAAGAACTGCGGCACCTGGTCGCGCCCCTGCAAGGGCTGCAGCCACGGCACCGGGTTGGGAAAGGTGCTGTATTCCCAGTCGATGTCATCGGCCAGGTGCGACAGGATGGTGGGGATGTCGCCGCGCCCGAAGGCGGCGTAGATCTCCGAGATGGTGGCCAGGTGGTTCATGGTGCGGTCTCCTTCTTGAGGGTCCTCGCCCGGGCCGGCGGCACGGTGCGGGAGGCACCCGGGAATACGGCGCGCTGCCGGCCCCGGATGCAGGCCGGCTCACCGGACAAACCCCATGCATCCGCCGGCACCGGCCGGCCGTACTCGGTGCAGGAGCCCTCATGGACGACGCCTGCACGCCCCCATCCTCTGCCGCGGCCGCATCTGGTCAGGCGGCCAGCCATCTGCTAACGTCACCGGCATGGCGGGGCAGGTCGCGTCGCATCCGGCGCGGGCACCCGCCGGGTTGCCCCGCCGCCACCGTGGACCTGACCCCCTCCGCCTCCGCCACCGCGCCCACCCTGGCCAACCGCGACGCCGCCCCGGCGGGTCTGGCCGAGGCGCGCGCGCAACGTGACCGGCAACTCGCAGCCTGGCTGAGCGGCGCAGCCAACGGCCGGGCCGATGACTTCGAGCGCTTCTACGACGCCACCATTGCGCTGGCCCAGGCCTTCGGACACCGACTGCTGCGCGGAGCCGACCTGGACGACGTGCTGGCCGAGGCCTACCTGCAGGTCTGGCGTGAATGCGCCAGCTACCGCTGCGAACGAGGCAGCCCGGTGAGCTGGTTGCTGTGCATCGTGCGCAATCGGGCGATCGACCTGCTGCGCCACCGCCAGGCCAGCCCGGAATGTGCCGAGGACGACAACGGGCGGGAGTCCGAGCGTTGTGCCAGTGATGCGGCCGGTCCGCCCGACCTGCTCGAGGCCACCCGGCGCAGCGGTGCGCTGCATGCCGCTCTGGCCGGGCTTTCCCCCCAGGAGCGCTGGCTGCTGGGCCTGGCCTACTTCCGCGACCTCACCCACGCCCAGATCAGCGACTCGACCGGGCTGCCGCTGGGCACGGTGAAATCCTGCATCCTGCGGGCCCAGGCCAAGCTGCGCGAGGTGCTGGGCACCCCCGACGCCACGACCGCCGCAGTGCGACCCGCACCCGACCTGCCACCATGAACACACCCGAGCCCGCCCCTTCCTGTGACGCACCGGACGATGCCTCGGCCCGCCTCGACGACATCACCGTACAGGCCCTGACCGACGCGATCGGCGACCCGCCGCTGCCGGCACCGGCTGCATCCGGCAGCGCCGCGCTGAAGCGCCGTGTGATGCAGCTTGTGGCGGCCCAGCCTCACCGCCCGCCCGATCCGGCCGGGGGGCATCTGACGGCCCCGCCTGACGGCACGGGCTGGCAGCCCTTCCTGGCCGGTGTGGACATCAAGGTGCTGCATGCCACCGACGAGGTGATGGCCTACCTGTTGCGGCTGCAGCCCGGCGCCAGCATCCCGGCACACCGGCACCCGATGGACGAGGAATGTGTGGTGCTTGAAGGTCAGGTGCAGATCGGCCGGCACCTGCTGCTCGACGCCGGTGGCTTTCACCTGGCCCGCGCAGGCAGCCTGCACGACACGATCGAGTCGGCGCAGGGCGCGACGATCTACCTTCGAGGGGCGGCCCCGGAGGTGGCGCACCTCCTGTAGTGTGTGTTGCCGGGAGGCGGCTCAGCGGCCGCGCCAGCGATGGCCGCCCACGCTGAACGAGGGGTGGGCAGGCGCCACCACAGCCGCCGGCATGGTCAATGCCCGCCGCTGCAGCGTGTGATGCTCGACACAGGTGTGGCTGATCTCGGCGGCTTCTTCCGAGACCATGCGCAGCATGCATCGGGCCGAACGGCCGGACGGCCAGCGCTCGGCAAAGGCAAGGGTCATGCCGTCCCAGAGCACCTCGCTGATCTCGGCACGCTCACCCGTGTAGGTGTCGGTGGCGACAACCTGGAACGAGGCGCCCTTGGCCGTCACCTTGTATTCGACATCGGCCCAGGCCGCTTCGTTGCTGCTCCATTGGCCGAGCAAGGGGTGGGTGTCGCTGCGATAGCTCATCGAACTTCTCCTGGCCGCGATTCGGCGTGGGCGCGAATTTACGGCAGGACGCGGGTGCAGCAGAATTGCGACTTTCGCGGCCACCCATTCCTGAAACTCATAGCCTCGGGATAACACGGATCGGTCATGCCTTCAAAGGAGATGTTTCATGCGTTTGCGGCATATCGAGGTGTTTCAGGCGGTGATGGAGACCGGCTCCATGAGCGGCGCGGGGCGGTTGATCAACCTCACCCAGTCGGCCGTCAGCCGGGTGATCGCACACGCCGAACACAGCCTGGGCTACCCCCTGTTCAAGCGGGTGGCGGGCAAGCTCGTGCCGACCACCGAGGGCCTGGTGCTGTTCCAGGAAAGTGCCGGCCTGTTCGAGCGGCTGGAGGCGCTGCGCAAGACGGCGCGCAACCTCAAGAGCGGCCTGTCAGGCCACCTGCGGGTGGCCGCGATCCCGTCGATCTGCCACCAGTTCCTGCCGGACGTGCTGGCGGCCTACCACCGTGAGGTGCCGGAGGTCTCGCTGGAGGTGCACACGCTGCACAAGCGCCAGATCACGGCGGCGCTGCTGAGCCGCGAGGTCGACATCGCGCTGGACTTCTATGCGATCAATCACCCCGGCATCGACACCATGCCTCTGGCGCGCGAGCGGCTGTGCGTGCTGGCACCGCCCCGCTTCGCGCTGAATCACCCCGACCCGCTGAGCCGCCTGGCCGAGCTGCCGCTGATCGGCCTGGTGGGCAATGACCCGATCGTCACGATGCTGTCGCAGGTGGGCAGCCAGCTCGGCTTCGAACCCCAGACGCGGGTGCAGGTGCAGACCTCGCAGCTGGCCGAATCCCTGGTGGCGCGTGGCCTGGGCTGGGCGGTGGTGGACAGCGTGACGGCGCGCAACATGGTGCCGGGCAAGGTGCGGGTCATTGAATTCCGCAGCGAGATCGAATGCCCGCTCAACGCCTTCGTGGTGCGCAACAGCGCGCCCACCATTCAGGCGCGCGGCTTTCTGGAACGGGTGCACGCGCGCCTGCGCGAGATGGCCGCGGCCTGAGGCGAGGGCCGCGCCTGTGCCCGCTCAGCCATCCGATTTGGCCGCTTCCTTCTGGCAGTTCAACGGCAGGTAGCGCGCTTCGATGTTGGTCTTGTCCTCGCCCTGCAGCTTCATCTGCGCGGGGGCTGACGCATGACCGCAGACCCAGGTCACCGGAACGATCGGCGCGTCCTCGACCACGGCTGGACGGAAGCTCAGGATCTTGTCCTTGATCTGCTTGTGCGCCTTGTTGCCGAAGGTGATGTGAACGGCCCCCTGGTCCAGCGCGACCGACTTGACATAGTTTCCGACGATCTTCTCGGGCACCGGCAGCCCGGCAGCGGCGTTGTCCTTGGGAAACTTTCGCTGTGTGGCCCAACTGGTCGCCACCGGCTGCTTGGCGATGTCCGACAGGGGCGCCGCTTCGACGATCTGCGAACGCACCATGCGCTCCTGGATGCTGGGCATGGCCATCAATGCAAGGATGGCGATGACGGCGATGACGATCACCATCTCGATCATCGTGAAGCCGCGATCGCGGGCTGCCGGGAGGGGGCGTGAAGGGTTCATGCGCACAGGGTCGATCAGGCTGCGAAGACCCGCATTTCACCACGCCCAGGCCGGTTTGCCGCGCCGTGGGGCTGCACACGGAGTGCGCACTATTGCCGCGAATGCGCAGTCGTGTGTGCGCACTCACACAATGCGTGCGCAGCGCTTGCTGCTCAGGATGCCGCGGCCGTCGCTGGCGCGGCCGGGACGCAGGCGCGCGCCGCGGCCAGGCCCTTCAGGTAGGCCCGGCGCACCGTGCCGGCAGCGATGGCGGCCTGCACGTCACGCGAGTAGCGCTCGGCGCCCGTGAGCTTGCGCACCCAGCCACGAAAGGGCACCACGCCCTGGGCGGCACCCTTCAGGGCGCCAACGGCAGCGTCGCCAACAGCGTTGGTGCCACGCTCGATCAGGCCGGGGTTCGAAGCCGTTGCCGGGGTGTCCAGGTCAGGGCCCAGCACTTCGTCGAGCGCACGCACCTGCTGGGCCAGCGCCTCGCAACCGGATTCCGCGGGCATCGCATACGGGGCCTTGCGCGCCGTCTTCAGCAGCTCGGGGATGGGCGCATTGACCAGGTTCAGGTCGTTGAGCGGGGTGGCGGCGGCGTCGGTCACGCGGGACTTGTCGGCCGAGGCGCAGGCGCCCAGCACGAGCACGGTGGCTGCGGCCAGGGACAGGGAGCGGAGGGTGGATTTCATGCGCCTCAGGATAGCCACTCGGCCGGCGCGCGTCTGTCCTTCATCATAGGGATGCCCGCCGGCGCACGCGGTAGAGCATGTCCAGCGTGATGTGCCTGACCTCGAGCTTGCTCTGCTCGATGTGCGCCCTCAGCAGGCGCTGGGCCTCGTCCACCCGGCGCTGGGTGATGGCCTTCAGGATGCGCGCATGTTCCTGGTAGGTGGCCTCGACCCGGTAGGGTTTGGTGAAGTCGAGCCGGCGGATGATGCGGATGCGTTCGGTGATGTCCTGGTGCACGCGCGCCATTTCGCGGTTGCCGATGGCCAGCACGAGCTTCTGGTGGAACTGCTCGTCGAGGTCGCGCACCTGGTCGGCATCTTCGAGCCGCTCGGCGACCGGCACGCTCCAGGTGTCGGCCAGCTCACGCAGCGCCGTGCGGTCCTGTGCCTCGCACAGGCGGTGCACCGCATGGCATTCCAGCAGGACCCGCAGGTCGTACAGCTCGTCGAACTGGTCGAAGTCGAGTGGCGCGACCTGCCAGCCGGCCTTCGGAAAGACCTTCAGGAAGCCCTCGCGCTGCAGCCGCTGCAAGGCCTGGCGCAGCGGAGTGCGGCTGACCTGCACCCGCTCGGCCAGTTCGGTCTCCGAGAAGCGATCGCCGGGCATCAGCTCGAAGTCGAAGATCAGCTGCTTGATCTGCCCGTAGGCCTGGTCCCCCAGGGACAGCGATTCGGGCAGCACGGCCAGGCTGAGCACCGTGGCCTTCGCGGCGCGCTGGCGAACACGGGGGGTGACCGGCGCGGCACTCGGCGCAGGCTTGACGGGTTTGAGTCGGGCAGAGGTCATGTGGCGGTTCGATCCGGCCCGGGCCAGTCGATCATGCTGACGTGGGCAGCGACGATTTTCCACCCCTCGGGCAGCCGGGCCCAGGTCTGGCTCTGGAAACCCCGCAGCGGTGTGTCGCTGCGCACGAATTCAGTCTGCGCCACGGCCAGGTCATTGCCGAACGTGGTGATGCGCACCTCGTGCAGGCTGCGGGTGAAGGTCGGTGCCGGGGTCGCCGCCCGAAACGCCACCAGCTCGCCGTGGCCGAGCTGGCGGTCGGCGATGCCGTAGCGCGTGACGGCCGGATGCTCCCAGAACCAGGCATTCAGCGCCTCGACGTCGTTGCGCATCAGCGCACGTTCATAGTCCAGGAACAGCGCGGTCACCTCGGCCAGCACCTCGGGACGGTTGATCTGTGTCGGCTCGATCATGGGCGATGCCTCCGGTTCAGGCAGGCGCCAGCGCCTGGCGCGCGGCGAGGTACGCGCGCCAACCACCGTGCCGGGTGATGTCCTCGGCACCGGCCAGCGCCCAGGGTTCACAGATGAAGCCCTGCACCCACTGCCCGTCCTCGAGCTCGACGCTGCCCAGGCCGAGTGGCGACGGGATCAGTGACAGGAAACTGCCCACGGCCTGCACCGGCATGTCGTAGACCTCGACCTCGATCGCTGCCCCCTCGTCGGCCCGTGCCAGGCCCGGTTTGGGTGGCACCGTCCCGGCCAGCGCATAGAGCCGGTAGCGCGACGCGGTGCGGGTGCGCCGACGCAGCCTGCAGCCCCGCTCGACGAGCTGGCCGTGCAGCGGCATGCCGGCCAGGTGGGCACCAACCACGGCGATGGGCAGGGTGGCCTCGCTGCGCGCATTGGTCACGAGCTGCAGGTCGTCCAGTTCGGCCCGTCCCAGGCGGGCGCCCAGCGGCAGCCCGAGCGCCGCCTGCCAGCGGGCACCCAGCGCGGCCAGAGCCGCATCGCACCCCCCCGGCGCAATGAAGGTCACGCCAAACGGCAGACCGGCGGGCGTGAAGCCTGCAGGCACGGCCAGCGCCGCCTGCCCGAGCAGGTTCACGAAGTTGGTGTAATGGCCCAGCTCGCTGTTGCGCAGCACCGGCTCGGCCGCCACCGCGGCGCGCGTGGGCAGAGTGGGTGCCGTGGGCACCATGAGCACGTCGATGTCCCGCCACAAGGCATCGGCCCGCACCGCCAGTTCGCGCAGCCGGTACTGGGCCCGGAAGGTGTCGACCGCGCCATGCTGCAAGGCAGCCTCGACGACCCGGCGCACCACCGGGTCGATCGCAGCGGGCTGGCCAATGAGCAGCGGCTCCAGCACAGCGTAGCGCTCGGCCACCCAGGGTCCGTCATAGAGCAGTCCGGCCACTTCGTGCAGCACGTCGGTATCGACCTCGACCAGCCGCGCGCCCATGCGGCTGCACTGCATCAGCGCGTCGGCAAAGGCCGCTTCGTAGGTGCCGTCACCGCACCAGTTCAGCCGCCGCGGCACTCCGACACGCAGGCCATCGGCAAACCGTGCCGGCCCGGGCGCCGCGGTGTGAAAGCGCGCCTCGCCGTCCACCGGCCCTTCCATCACCGCAAGCACCTGGGCGGCGTCGCTCACGGTGAGCGCAAACACCGATACGCAATCGAGGCTGCGGCAGGCCGGCAGCACGCCCTGCGTGCTGACCAGGCCCGGCGTGGGCTTGAGACCGACGATGTTGTTGAAGCCTGCCGGCACACGGCCGGAGCCGGCCGTGTCGGTGCCCAGCGCAAAGGCGACCAGCCCGCGGGCCACCACACTGGCCGACCCCGAACTGGACCCGCCGCTGACATACTGCGGATCAAAGGCATTGGGCACCTCGCCATAGGGTGAGCGTGTGCCGACCAGGCCGGTGGCGAACTGGTCGAGGTTGGTCTTGCCGATCAGGATGGCCCCGGCGGCCATCAGGCGCTGCACCGCCATTGCGGTGTGCAGCGCTTCATGGGCAAAGGCCGGGCAGGCCGCCGTGGTCGGCAGGCCCTGCACGTCGATGTTGTCCTTGACGGCAAACGGCACGCCGTACAGCGGCAGGCCCGGGGTGGCGGCGCCTTGCGGCGCGCGGCGGGCCAGCGCCTCGAGCTGGGCCGTGACGAAATCATCGTCACAGCGATGGATCCATGCGGCATCGTTGTCGTGCACACGGGATCGCACCTGCGCAATGGCGTCGGCCACGCTCAGGCGGCCATCGGCATAGGCCTTGCGCCAGCCGGACAGGGTGGTGGGAAGTGCGCTCATCGCGAGTCTCCTGAATCAGTCATGCTGCGGCGGCGCGGGGGGTGTCCACGGCGTCGCGAAATGGGTCGCACAGGCGGTCCTCCAGGGGCGCCGGCGCGGTGACCGTGCGTGCGTCCAGTCCGTCGAGCAGGGCCTGGCTGGGGGCCGTCCAGCCGACGATGCCCCCCTGGGCGCGCACCATCTCCAGCGTGGCCTGCTTGAAGGCCGGGAAGTAGCTCTCGGTGGCGTCTTCCAGCAGCAGGCAGTCGTAGCCGCGGTCGTTGGCCTCACGCATGGTCGTCTGCACGCAGACCTCGGTGGTCACGCCCATGAAAACGAGGTGGCTGATGCCTTCGCGGTACAGCTCCTCGCCCAGCCGCGTGGCATGGAAGGCGCCCTTGCCGGGCTTGTCGATCACCAGCTCGCCCGGCACGGGCGCCAGCGCCGGCACGATGGCATGACCGGGCTCGCCGGTCACGAGCACGCGCCCCATCGGGCCGACGTCGCCGATGCGCAGCCGCGGCTGGCCGCGCTCGCGTTTGGCCGGCGGGCAGTCGGACAGGTCGCTGCGATGGCCCTCGCGGGTGTGCACCACAAGGCCGCCGCAGGCGCGCCAGGCTGCCAGCACCCGGGCCACGGTGGGCACGATCGCGGCCAGTCGGCTCACGTCGTTGCCCAGGCTTTCGCCGAACCCGCCCGGCTCGATGAAGTCCCGCTGCATGTCGATGATCACGAGCGCCGCACGGCGCAGCGAGAACCGGAACGCATAGGGTTGTGCATCGATCTCGATCATCATCGCCTCCGAAGTGAATGCATGGACGCCCGGCTCATGCGGCCGCGGCCTGAGGCACCGCCACGCGCCCGCCCATGTGGCGGCCGAGCAGGTGGCGATCGGCCTCGGCGGCCGGGGTCTCGAACACGATGCGGCCCTCGCTCATGACCACGATGCGGTCGGCCAGGCTGAGCAGCTCGTCGAGGTCTTCGCTGACCAGCAGCACCGCCGCGCCCTGGTTGCGGGCCTGCATGAGCCGGGCATGGATGTCGGCCACGGCGGCAAAGTCCAGCCCGAACACCGGGTTGGACACCAGCAGCAGGCGCGCCGGCGAGTCCAGCTCGCGCGCCAGCACGACACGCTGCACGTTGCCGCCCGACAAGGCCCGGATCGGCACCGTCTCGCCCTGGGTCTTGACGCCGTACTCGGTGATCAAGGACCGGGCGCGCTCGCGCACCCGTTGTCCCGCGCGCCAGCCAAGGCGCGCCATCGGTGGCTGGTCGAAGTCGCGCAGCGCCAGGTTGTCGGCCACGCTCAGCTCGCCCACGCAGGCGTTGCGCAAGGGCTCCTCGGGCAGGCTGCGCACGCCCAGGCGCCGGTTCTGCTCGCGGGTCGCGGCAAAGCCTTCGCCGCACACGTTCACCTGCCCGGCGTGGCGCGCGCGCTGCCCCACCAGGGCCTCCATCAGCTCGCGTTGCCCGTTGCCCGACACGCCCGCGACGCCCACGATCTCACCGGCATGCACCGCCAGGTCCAGCCCGTGCACTGCCAGCTCGCCGCGGTCACCACGCACCGCCAGCCCGCGGATGCTCAGCGTGGCCGCCCCGGGCGGCTGCACCTGGCGCTCCCAGGCCCGCACCGCACGCTGCTCGCCCATCATCGCCGTGGACAGCCGCTCGGGGCTGGCCTGGCTCACCGTGAGGCTGGTCACCAGACGGCCTCGCCGCAGCACGCTCACCTCGTCGCAATAGGCCATGACCTCACGGAACTTGTGCGTGATCAGCAGCACGGTGCACTCGCCGGCTCGGGCCCGTTCACGCAGCAGCCCCAGCACCTCGTCCGCCTCCTGGGGCGTGAGCACCGAGGTCGGCTCGTCCAGGATCAGCAGGCGCGGGCGCAGGAAAAGCTGCTTGAGGATCTCCAGCTTCTGCTTCTCGCCAGCCGACAGGGCCATCGGCGTGGCATCCAGGTCGAGCCGGAACGGCGTGCCTGCCAGAAAGTCCTCCAGCTCGGCCCGCGCCGTCTTCCAGTCGATCACGGCCGGCACGCGGCCGCGGGCCAGCAGCAGGTTCTCGGCCACGCTCATGCCGGGCACCACGGTGAAATGCTGGTACACCATGCCGATGCCCAGTTCACGCGCGACCACCGGCGAGGCAATGTCGTGCTCCCGCCCGTCGACCAGCACACTGCCTTCGCTGGGCGCCTGGTAACCCACCACACACTTCACCAGCGTGCTCTTGCCCGCGCCGTTTTCACCCAGCAGGGCATGCACGGTGCCAGGGCGGACCTTCAGCGAGACCCCGTCAAGCGCGGTGAAGCTGCCAAAGCGACGGGTGAGCTGGTAGGTTTCGAGGGCGAGCGCGGTCATGGCGTCTCCTTGGGCCGGACCGATGCGCCGGTCATGCATTCATCTCCCGGCGGAAGACCTCCAGCGTGTGTGCCTTCACGCGCACGAACTCGGGGTCGGACACCGCCTCGGGCAGCCGCGGACGCGGCATCGTGAAGGGCACCAGCTCGGCAATGCGTGTGGGTCGACGGGTCAGCAGCAGGATGTGGTCGGCCAGGAAGACCGCGTCCTCCAGGTCATGCGAGACGATCACCATCGTCGTGCCGGTGGCCAGGTGCGCCTCCTGCAGCTTTTCGCGGATGAACAGCGTCATCTCGAAGTCCAGCGCCGAGAACGGTTCGTCGAGGAACATCACCTCGGGGCGGGGCGCGAGCGAACGCATGATGCACACCGTCTGCATCTGCCCGCCCGACAGCTCGTAGGGGTAACGCTTGAGGTCGAAGCGGATCTCGAACAGCCGCACGAGTTCATCCACCCGCTCGCGCACCTGGGCCTCCTTCATGCCGCGGCGGCGCAGCGGATAGGCGATGTTGTCCCACGCGGTGATCCACGGGAACAGCGCATCACGGTAGTTCTGGAACACGTAGCCGATGTCGGTGTCCTTCAGCGACTTGCCGTCGAACAGGATCTCGCCGGCATCCAGCGGGATCAGCCCGGCGATCATGTTCATCAGCGTGGACTTGCCGCAGCCGTTGGGACCGAAGATCGAGACGATTTCGCCGCGCGGCAGGTCGAGGTCGAAGTCGGTGTAGAGCGGCACGCCCGCAAACGACTTGCACAGGCCGCGCACCGTCACATGCGGTCGGCCGGTGGGCGACAGCGTGGTCAGCACCCGGGCGGTGGACACCGGCGCCGTGCTGGCCGGCAGGACAGGGATGGGGCCGCTCATGCCTTGCCACTCCAGTGGATCAGCCGCTTTTCGGCGAGCAGGAAGGCGAGGTTCAGCAGGTAGCCGAGCGCCCCAGTGACGAGGATGGAGGTGTACATCTCCTTCACGTTGAAGACCTGCTGGGCGTCGATGATGCGGTGGCCCAGCCCGTTCTCGGAGCCGATGAACATCTCGGCCACGATCACGATCACCAGGGCCATCGACACCGCGCTGCGCAACCCCACGAAGGTCTGCGGCAGGCTTTCCATCAGCATCACGTCCTTGAACACATGCAGCCGGCGCACGCCCATGATCTGGGCGGCCATCACGCGGGTCTTCTTGGCGTTCATCACGCCGTAGGCATTGTTGAACAGCACGATCAGCATGGCGCCGAAGCTGGCGATGGCGATCTTGTTGATGTCGGTGATGCCGAAGATCAGCAGGAACAACGGGATCAGGGCCGACGACGGTGTCGAGCGGAAGAAGTCGATCAGGAACTCCACGCTGCGGTAGGCCGACTCGGACGCACCCAGCATCACCCCCAGCGGCACGCCCACGACCACGGCAATGCCGAACGAACACAGCACGCGCCAGATCGTGGCCCCCAGGTCACCGAAGATGTCCCCCGAGCCGAACACCCCCACCAGGTGGGCCAGCGTGTCGCCCGGCGGGGGCAGGAGCACCGGCTTGACCCACTGCGCCGAGATCACCAGCTGCCACAGCGCAAACAGCAGCAGCGGGCCCACCAGCGGCAGCAGCCGCCGGTCGAAGAGTCTGTCCATCCAGGCCTTCATGGCAACCTCAGGCGGTGTAGAGCAAGGGCTTGACCGGCACCGGGCGCGAGAAGATCTTGCGCTCGGTGAAGACGTCGAAGAACTTCTGGAAGGCGTCGATGTCACTGGCCTTGAACTCGTTGTAGAGCGTGAAGCCCGACAGCGGCACCTCCTTCACCAGCGATTCGTCGATGCTGGTGAAGCCGTCGAGATGGCGGCGGCATTCGTCGGGATTGCGCCGCACGAAGTCCACGGCGCGGGCATAGGCGGCGACGTATTTCTTCGCATCCTCGGGGCGGTCCTTCAGGAACGCGGTGGTCACGCTGGCCGAGCCGCCGAACCAGGGCGCATCGGCCTGGCCGAGCACGTACTTCGAGATCACGCCGTTCTCGAGCACGCGGGTCAGGCCCTTGAGCCGCCCGGCCGTGCCGGTAGGCTCGAGCGTGTAGACCGCATCGAGCTGACCGGCGGCCAGGGCCGGCACATGCTGGCCGATCGGCAGTTCGATCACCTTCGGGTCGGTGATGCCGTTCTTCTCGAGGATGATCTTGGCCAGGGTCACGTTCTGGATGCCCGGCCCGCTGGCCACCCGCTTGTCCTTCAGCTCCGCGATGCTGCGGATCGGGCTGTCCTTGGCCACGACGAACTGGTCGAGCACCAGCTTGTGGTTGGACGGGTTGGAGCAGATGATCCTGAACAGGTTGGGCGAGGTGATCTCGGCCAGGGCCAGCGCGGCCGACGCCGTGCCGTTGGCCGAGCCCTGCACCCGACCGGCAATCATGGCCTCGGCCACCTGCTGGGCGCTGGCGAACTTCGCGCCCTCCACATTCAGGCCGGCCTCCTTGAAGAAACCGCGCTCCAGCGCGGTGTAGAGCGGCAGGCCCGAGGCGATCGGCCAGAAGCCGATGAGGATCTTCTCGGACGACTGCGCCGGGCTGCGCAGCGGCGAACTCAGGGCCAGGGCGGCAGCGCTGCCCACGCCGGCACGCAGGGCGCGGCGACGGGAGGGATTGACGGGCTTGCGGTCGGACATGGTGGCTCCTGCAGTGGGGACGAGGTGGGAACGAGGTGAAAGAAGGCTCAGGCCGCCAGGGCCTCGATGAGCTGGGACGAGGTGGACACGGCGCCGAACACGCCGCCTTGCATCTGGATCATCTTCAGCGCGGCCTGGTGGTTGCCCAGGTCGGTGGCGCCGGTGCAGTCTTCGAGCATCACGCACTCGAAGCCACGGTCATTGGCCTCGCGCATCGTGGTGTGCACGCACACGTCGGTGGTGATGCCGGTGAGCACCAGGTTGCGGATGCCACGCGTGTGCAGCACCAGTTCGAGGTCGGTCGCATAGAACGACCCCTTGCCCGGCTTGTCGATGATCGGCTCGCCGGGCAGCGGTGCGAGCTCGGGGATGATGTCCCAGCCCGGTTCGCCGCGCACGAGGATGCGTCCGCAAGGGCCGGGGTCACCGATGCCGGCGCCGATGCGTTGCGAGCGCCACCGCTTGTTGGCCGGCAGATCGCTGAGGTCGGGCCGGTGGCCCTCGCGGGTGTGGATGATGGTGTACCCGCGCGCACGCATGGCAGCGAGCACCCGGGCGATGGGTTCGATCGGCGCGCGGGTCAGCGAGAGGTCGTAGCCCATCTTGTCGACATACCCACCGACACCACAGAAGTCGGTCTGCATGTCGATGATGAGCAGCGCAGTGTTGGTCGGCAGCAGGGCGCCGTCATACGGCCAGGGATAGGGTTGGGCAGCAACATGGGGCATGGTGGGCTCCGTGGGTCAGCGAGAAACCTGCAGTTCCATCGGCGCGCCACGCAGGCTGCGGCGGGGGGAACAGGTCCAGACGAGGATGGCCAGGGTCAGGGCATAGGGCATCGCGTTGAAGAGGTAGTAGCCGCCGCTGACCCCGACCGACTGCAGAGCCGGCCCCAGCGCACCGGCACCGCCGAACAGCAGCGCCGCCGCCAGGCAACGGGTGGGATGCCAGCGCGCGAAGATCACCAGTGCCACGGCAATCAGCCCTTGTCCGCTGGACAGGCCCTCGTTCCACGACCCCGGGTAGTACAGCGACAGCGAGGCCCCGCCCAGCCCGGCGATGAAGCCCCCGGCGGTCGTGGCCGCGATGCGCACGCCGTGCACCGAATACCCGAGCGAACGCGCCGCGTCGCTGGAGTCACCGGCCATGCGCACCACCAGGCCCCAGCGGGTGTTCGTGAAGGCCCAGGTCATCACCAGTGCCAGCAGCACCCCGATCGGGAACAGCGCATTGATCTGCAGGGCCGACTGCACGGCTGGTGAGTCGGCCCAGCCCCCCAGGGGGATGGACGGAATCTGTGGTGCCTGCGGCTGGATCAGCGGCTTGCCCTGGAAAAACGCCAGGCCCGAGCCCAGCAGCATCAGTGCAATGCCGGTGGCGATGTCACTCACGCGCGGCAGCGAACACAGCAGGCCGTGCAGCAAGGCCAGCAGCGCGCCGCTGGCGCCTGCGGCCAGCACACCGATCCAGGCCGAGTCGCTGAGGTAGGCGCCACCGAAGCCGGCCATGGCGGACAGCACAAGCACACCTTCCAGGCCCAGGTTGATGCGGCCGGACTTTTCGGTCAGGCATTCACCCAGGCTCACGAACAGGAAGGGGGTGCCCACGCGCACCGCACCACCCAGCACCGCGACGATCACGTCGAACCAGGCCAGCTCATTCATGACGCCACCCCCTTCACCACCCGCAAGCGCACCAGGCGGGGCACCGGCAGCGCAAACAGCCGGCCGCGCAGCGCTTCGCTGGCCAGGATCATCACGAAGGCAAAGCCCTGCAGCACCAGCACGGAAGCATCGGGCAGGTCCATGCGCCGCTGCAGCAGGCTGCCCGAGGCGCCGAACCCGCCGAACAGGATGGCCACCGGCACGATCACCCACGGGTTGTGCCGCGCCACGAAGGACACCAGGATGCCCGTGTAGCCCAGCCCGGCGATCACCGCGGCATTGGCCGAGGTGTGCACCGCGGCCACCTCGATGGCCCCGGCCAGCCCCGCACAGGCGCCACCCACCGCGCAGGCGGTGATCACCAGCCGATCGGTGGGCAGGCCCACACCCCGCGCGGTGCGCGCATTGCCACCGACCACACGGATCGCAAAGCCATGGGTCGACAAGCTCAGCCACAAGCCCGTGGCCACGCAGGCAAGCAGGCCGATGGCCAGGCCCCAGTGCACATCGGTCCCGGCGATGCCACCGATCAGCCAGCTCTCGTTCAGCGGCAGCGTGGAGGGCTTGTTCAGGCTGGAAGGGTCGCGCATCGGGCCTTCGACGAGGTGCTTGAACAATGCGATCGCGATGTAGCCCAGCAGCAGGCTGGAGATCGTCTCGTTCACCCCGCGCCACTGTCGCAGCGCCCCGGCAGCCGCGACCCACAGCGCTCCACCCAGCGCCCCGGCCAGCAGCACGGCGGCCGTGCCCGCCGCTCCTTGCGGCAGCGGCAGCAGGTAGGGCAGGCTGGCGCATCCCAGTGCACCGACCACCAGTGCACCCTCACCGCCGATCACGATCAGCCCGGCACGCGCCGGCACGGCCACACACAGCGCGGTGAGCATCAGCGGCGCGGCCCGCTGCAAGGTGTTCTGCCACGAGAAGGCATCGCCGAAGGCGCCACGGAACAGCAGCGTCCACGCCTCCACCGGGCTGTGTCCCCCGAACCAGACGAACAGCCCGAACAACCCCAGTGCCGCGGCCAGCGCCAGCACGGGCAGTGCGACGGCTTCGGCCGGTGCGTGCCAGGATGGGGCGCTCATCGAGGTGCCAGGTGGTGGGGTGCGGTTGCCACTCATGCGCTCAGACCCGGCCCACCACCCCTTCGACCAGGTAGTTCATCGATTCCAGTTCGAGGTCGGTCTGCTTGAGCACCTTGCCGCGGGCGATGACCACCTTGCCGGTGTTGTCCTTGAGCTCACCCTTGAAGATGTCGAAGCTGCCCTTGATCATCTCGGCCTTGACCGTGTCGGCGTTCTTGCGTGCCGCTTCGCTCACGACACTGCCGTAAGCCGAGGGCTTGACGAAACCTTCCTTCAGGCCGCCGCGCACGAAGTTGGGGTGAGGCTTGCCGGCACGTGCGGCGTCGATGATGGTCTTGTAGGCGGTGATCCAGTTCCACTCGGCCCCGGTGAGGTAGGCCTGCGGCGCCAGCTTCGCCTGGCTGGCGTGGTAGCCGCAGACCATCTTGCCGCGGCGCGCAGCAGTCTCGACGATCACCTTGGGCCCGTCCACGTGCATCGTGAACACGTCGATGCCCTGGTCGGCCAGGCTGTTGGTGGCCTCGGCCTCCTTGACCGGCATCGACCAGTCGCCGGTGAAGATCACCGTGGTGGTGATGGCGGGATCGACCGAACGCGCGCCCATCGTGAAGGCGTTGATGTTGCGCAGCACCTGCGGGATGGGCTTGGCCGCCACGAAACCGAGCTTCTTGCTCTTGCTCATGTGGCCGGCCACGACCCCATTGAGATACTGCGCCTCGTCGATGTAGCCGAAGAAGCTGCCCACGCTGCGCGGGTGGCGCGCCTCGTTCCACAGGCCGCCGCAGTGGGCAAAGCGCACGTCGGGATTCTTGGGCGCCAGCGCCAGCACATGCGGGTCGAAGTAGCCGAACGAGGTCGGGAACAGCAACTGGGCGCCGTCCTGCGCGATCATGCCCTGCATCGCCTTCTGCACTGCGGTGGTCTCGGGCACGTTCTCTTCCTCGACCACCTTCACGCCGGCCAGATTGCGCACCTCGGCCGCGGCCTGGGCGTGCGCCTGGTTGTAGCCGAAGTCATCCTTGGCCCCCACGTACACAAAACCCACCATCAGCGGCTTCTGCGCCCGCGCCAGCCCGGCCCCCGAGGCCGTGGCCAGCCCGATGCCGGCCGCACCCACGGTTGTCATCCAATCGCGACGGGACCAATTGTTCGTGGACATGAGTGCACTCCTGAGTGAGATGACAGTTCGATCGGGCATCCCTTTTGAGATACCTACTTGTATACAACGTGGTATCTAGCAAACATCGGGCCAGCCTGATTCCGCCGTGATTGCGCCTGCGCACGGCCCGTTTCGGGGCGCGCAGGCCGTTTTGCGCAGGAATGCGATTGGCAGTGCACCGCCTTGGCCCGTGCGGGCGCCTCCTGCCGGTGCATGGGCACCGCTTTGTGCGCAGCAGTTCGACTCGCACGGCCCCCTTCGGCCCCCGCCGGCGGGTTGAGGCCACCGCGCCGGATTGCACGCATTTCCCCCATGAAACGTATGCAATCTGACAAGCCCGCCGTCCGCCTGCCTGCGGGGCCACGGGCGATGTGGCATGGCCTTTGCAGTTCAACCGGCAAGACCCGATCCACGAGGTCATGGAGGAACGCCTTGAGTGCCCTGCCGGTTTCCGATCCCGCGCCGCTGCGTGCAGCCCTGCCGACACGACCGGCCACGGCAGCCGACTCTTCCAGCCTGGAGCTGGTGCGCCTGAGCAAGCGTTATGGCCAGACGGTGGCCGTCGATGCAATCGACCTGCGGATCGCCGCCGGCAGCTATTGCTGCCTGCTTGGTCCCTCCGGCTGCGGCAAGACCTCGACCCTGCGCATGATTGCCGGCCACGAGCAGGCCAGCGACGGCGACATCCTGATGGGCGCACGCAACATCACGCGGCTGGCGGCTTCCGATCGCGGCACCGCGATGATGTTCCAGAGCTACGCGCTGTTTCCGCACCTCAGCGCGCTGGACAACGTGGCCTTCAGCCTGAAGATGCGCGGCGTGGCCCGCGCACAGCGTCATGCACGGGCGCGCGAACTGCTGGAGCTGGTCGCGATGGGCGGCCATGCGCACCGCAAGCCGGCCGAGCTGTCCGGCGGGCAGCAGCAGCGGGTGGCCCTGGCGCGTGCGCTGATCACCGAACCCCGGGTGCTGCTGCTGGACGAGCCACTGTCGGCGCTCGACCCCTTCCTGCGCGTGCAGATGCGCGCCGAGCTGAAACGCTGGCAGCGCGACCTGGGCTTCACCTTCGTGCATGTCACGCATTCACAGGAAGAAGCGATGGCCCTGGCCGACAAGGTGGTGGTGATGAACCGCGGCCGCATCGAGCAGGAAGGCACGCCGCACGAGGTGTTCAACGCGCCCCGTTCGGAGTTCGTCGCACGTTTCATGGGCGGCCACAACGTGATCGAGCTGCCGGCCGGCCGCGTGGCCGTGCGCACCGACCACACCCGGCTGTCGCGCGGGGGCGGTGGATTGCACCCGCTGCGCTGCACAGTGCTGGCCACCGAGTACCAGGGCACCTATGTGCTGGTGACCTTGCGCCGCGACGACGCCAGCGGTGGCGAGCTGAGCGCGATGCTGCCCGAACACGAGTTCCACGCCGCCCCCTGGCTGCCGGGCGAGCCGGCCCATGTGGGCTGGGCCGAAGCCCAGCCCCTCACCACCCCGTGACCCGCGCCCTGACACACCCGTGACGCACCCCTCAAGGAGAAACCGCATGTCCGACATCCGTCCGCCCGCCCCGACCCCGATCGACGCCGAACCCGACCGCCACCGCCGCACGCTGCTCAAGGGCACGGCCGGCATCCTCGCGGCCGGCTTCGGCCCGGCCATCCATGCACAGGACAAGATCGTGCTGCGCTACCTGGGCACCGCAGTCAACCAGGACAAGGCCATTGCCGAGAAGTTCGAGGCCGACACCGGCATCCGGATCCAGTACGTCGCGGTCACGACCGACGACGTCACCAAACGTGCCGTCACCGCACCGAACTCCTTCGACCTGATCGACACCGAGTACTTCTCGCTCAAGAAGATCATTCCCACCGGCAACCTGCTGGGCATCGACAGCAAGCGCATCAAGCATGCCGACAAGATCACGCCGCTGTTCACGCGGGGCGAGATCGCCGGCAAGAAGGTCGGGGACCAGGGCACGGCACCGAAAAAGGTGATGTTCCTCGAGGGCGCCCGGTCGAAGAAGTTCGCCGACGCACCCACGCAGTTCATGACGCTGATCCCCACCGTCTACAACGCCGACACGCTGGGCATCCGGCCCGACCTCATCAAGCGGCCGATCAGCTCCTGGGCCGAACTGCTCAACCCCGAGTTCAAGGGCAAGGCCGCGATCCTGAACATTCCCTCGATCGGCATCATGGACGCCGCGATGGTGGTCGAGGCCATGGGCCTGTACAAGTACCCCGACAAGGGCAACATGACCCGCAAGGAGATCGACCTCACGATCAAGACGCTGATCGAGGCCAAGAAGGCCGGCCAGTTCCGCAGCCTGTGGAAGGACTTCAACGAAAGCGTGAACCTGATGGCCTCGGGCGAGGTCGTGATCCAGTCGATGTGGTCGCCCGCCGTGACCGCCGTGCGCACCAAGGGCCTGGCCTGCACCTTCCAGCCGTTGAAGGAAGGCTATCGTGCCTGGGCCGCTGGCTTTGGGGTGCCGGCCACGCTCAGCGGCCGCAAGCTCGACGGGGCCTATGAATTCATCAACTGGTTCCTCGACGGCTGGGCGGGCGCCTACCTGAATCGCCAGGGCTACTACAGCGCGGTGCTCGAGACCGCCAAGGCGAAGATGGAGCCCTATGAGTGGGCCTACTGGATGGAAGGCAAACCCGCCGAAAAAGACATCAAGTCGCCCAATGGCGATGTGCTGGAGAAGGCCGGCAAGGTGCGTGACGGTGGATCGTACGAGCAGCGCATGGGCGCAATCGCCTGCTGGAATGCGGTGATGGACGAGAACAACTACATGGTGCAGAAGTGGAATGAGTTCGTGGCGGCCTGAGGCTGCCCTTCCCTCACACCACCCCCTGTCCCCTGCCCCTCCCGCGTGCGCGGAAGGGGCGGCCCACCCTGTGCACGCCATGACACCCACCACGCTTCGCCAGGGCCCTGCCGCCTGGCTCCAGGCCATGCCGCTGGCGGCCGTGTTCGCGTTCTTCTTTCTGATCCCGCTGGGGCTTGTCGTGATGGTGAGCTTCTGGGACTTCAACGAATACGAGCTGCTGCCCGCCTTCACCGTCAAGAACTACCTCGCGATCTTCGAGGGCTGCGGCAACACCGACGAGCTGTGCGTGACGCTGCGCACCTACCTGTCCACGGCGATGCTGTGTGTGCTCACCTGGCTGATCACGCTGGTGCTGGGCTTTTCGGTGGCGTATTTCCTCGCCTTCCATGTGCACTCGAGCACGCTGCAGACGGTGCTGTTCATCCTGTGCACCATCCCGTTCTGGACCTCGAACGTGATCCGCATGATCTCGTGGGTGCCGCTGCTGGGCCGCCATGGGCTGGTGAACCAGGCGCTGCTGGGTGCGGGGCTGGTCGACGAGCCGGTGGAGTGGCTGCTGTTCAGCCATTTCTCGGTGGTGCTGGCGCTGGTGCACCTGTACACGATGTTCATGATCGTGCCCATCTTCAACTCGATGATGCGCATCGACCGTTCACTGATCGAGGCTGCCAGCGATGCGGGTGCCTCGGCCTGGCAGACCGTCTGGAACGTGGTCATCCCGCTGTCGCGCACGGGCATCCTGATCGGCTCGATCTTCGTGATCACGATCGTGATGGGCGACTTCGTCACGGTGGGCGTGATGGGCGGCCAGCAGATCGCTTCGGTGGGGAAGATCATCCAGGTGCAGACCTCCTACCTGCAGTTCCCGCTGGCCGCGGCCAATGCGGTGATCCTGCTGGCGGTGGTCTTGATGATCATCTGGGCGCTGACCCGCCTGGTCGACCTGCGAAGGGAGCTGTGATGAATGTGCACCGTCACGGCCGCGGGCCGGGATTCTTCGGGCTGGCCCTGGTGTTTGCGCTGTTCATGCTGTTCATGTACGGCCCGGTGATCACGATCTTCGTGCTGAGCTTCCAGGGGCCGGAAGGCGGCCTGACCTTCCCGATGCGCGGCTGGTCGCTGCACTGGTACCGCGAGCTGATGGAAGGGCTGGGCGTGGTCGACATCGGTGCGGCACTGCGCCGCTCGCTGGCGCTGGGCACGGCGGTGATGCTGCTGACCGTGCTGCTGTCGGTCCTGGCCGGGCTGGCCTTTCGCAAGCCGCTGCGCGGCGCCGACGGCCTGTTCTACGTCACGGTGGCCAGCCTCATCATGCCCTCGATCATCATCTCGCTGGGCATCGGGCTGCAGTTCCGTCTGATCGACAGCGGCTTGAAGTGGCTGCTCGATGCGCTGGGCGCGACCACCACACTGGAAAACTACGGCACCAGCCTGGGCCTTGCCACGTCGGCGCTGGGCGCCCACCTGACCTGGACGCTGCCGTTCGGGCTGCTGATCATGTTTGCCGTCTTCAACCGCTTCAACACCGCCTACGAGGAAGCCGCCCGCGACCTGGGCGCGAGCCCCTGGCAGACCTTCCGCCATGTGGTGCTGCCGCTGATCGGGCCCTCGGTGGTGGGCATCGGCATGTTCGGCTTCACGCTGTCGTGGGACGAGATTGCCCGCACGTCCCAGGCGATCGGCGACGTCAACACCCTGCCGCTCGAACTGCAGGGGCTGACCACCACCGTGACCACCCCGGCCATCTATGCGCTGGGTTCGCTCACCACCGTGATCTCGCTGGCCGTGGTGGCGCTGGCCTTCGGCACGGGCGCACTGCTGCGGCGTCGCCGCACCCGATGACCTTTTCAGGACTGGACCCCATGCTCACGCCCACCGCCGCGCACACCCTGCCCAGCCCGCACGAGATGCCCGGGCTCAGCGACGCGGACATCCATGAACGCATCGTCTCGGCCATCCTGGACCATCGCCTGGTGCCGGGCACCAAGCTGGTCGAGGACAAGCTCGGCCAGGCCTTCGGTGTCTCGCGCACCCGCATCCGCCATGTGCTGATCCGCCTGGCCAACGAGCAGCTCGTGACCCTCACGCCACACCGGGGAGCCTCGGTGTCCCGACCGTCGGCCGACGAGGCGAAGGAGGTGTTCGAAGTGCGGCGCATGATCGAGCCCACGCTGCTGTCGCGTTTCATGCGCGTGGCCACGCCGGCCGACCTGCGCAACCTGGCGCTCTACATCGACCAGGAAGAAGAGGCGCGCGCCCGAGGCGACCGCAGCCGGGCCATCCGCCTGAGCGGCGACTTCCATCTGCTGATCGGCGCGCGCTCCGGCCACCGCACCCTGGACCGGGTGCTGCGCGAGATGGTGTCGCGCACCTCGCTGGTCCTGATGAGCTACGGCACACCGGAGGCCACCGGCACGGTGCACCCCACCCGCAACGGGGGTTGCGGCTGCCATGAGCACCGCGGTCTGCTGGCGGCGATCCGCCTGGGCGACGAACGCGCCGCCGGTGAACTGATGCAGCGCCACCTGTCCCACCTGGAAGCCATGCTCGACTTCACGCTGGCCGAGCGCGGCCCCGTCGACCTGCTCAGCCTGTTCGGCTCGTGAGCGGCCCATGCGACCCCGCCTGCTGATCCTCAACCCGAACACCACCCCGGCCATCACGGCCATGCTGGCGCATCACGCCGCGGCCTGCTGCGCAGACCAGGCGCTGATCGACACGGCCACGGCCCGGTTCGGCCCGGCCTACATCAGCACCGAAGCGGGTCTGGCCATCGCCGCCCACGCCGCACTCGACACGCTGGCGGCCCATGCCGCCGGGCACGGCCTGCCCGACAGCGTGCTGATCGGCTGTTTTGGCGACCCGGGACTGTGGGCCCTGCGCGAAGCCTCACCCACACCGGTCACCGGGCTGGCTGAAGCGGCGATGCTGGCAGCGGCCGCACAGGGCACGTATGCCATCGTCACGGCCGGTGTGGCCTGGGGGCCGATGCTCAGGCGGCTGGCCCAGGCGCTTGCACTGGATGCGCCGCTGCGCTGCATCCACACGCTGACGGCCACCGGGGGCGAACTGGCCGCCGCACCGCAACGCGCCGAAGCCCTGCTGATCGAGGCCTGCCGAGCGGTCTGTCGGCAACACCCCGGGCTGGGCAGCATCATCATCGGTGGTGCCGGCCTGGCGGGCCTGGCGGCGCGCATCGCGCCTGCTGTGGGCGTGCCGCTGATCGACAGCGTGGACGCAGGCGTGCAGCATGCCCTGGCGCTGGCGCACCAGCGCGGCGTCACGGGCCGAGGCGCCGCAGCGGCTCAGCCGCCCTCGATCGGGCTGTCAGCCGAGCTGAGCCAGTGGCTGGGCTGAACGCCCCGCGCCGCGGCAGGATCTGGGGGCACGCCCCTGGGCGCCGCGCCTGACGTGCCGCTTCAGGCGTCGCGGGCTGCATCCAGCGCCACGAACTCGCCCACCAGCGCACCGGCACGTTGGCCCGCACAACTCAGCTCGGCGGCCACGCTGATGCGTCCGGTGCCCTTGCGCTGCAGCATGCGCTCGAATCGCTGCCAGTCGGCCGGATCGCCCAGTGCGGCACGGGCCTCGAACTCACCCGCCATCGGTGCCAGGTAATCCATGGTGTTGCGCTGGATGACCAGGCGCCCGGTCAGGCCGGCCCCCCGCAAGCGCACATGCAGCAGCGACCAGGCAGCCAGGATGCCCAACGCCGACGCGCTGCCGCCGAACACCGTCTCGCGGTGGTTGATGTTCGGCGCCAGCGGCGCGCGCAGCACCACGGCCTCTGGCGTGGCCTGCATCACCTGCACCTGCATGGCCGCCGACAGCGGGATGTGCTGGTGCAGGTACTGCTGCAGGTCGGGCGTGCCCCCACCGGCCGTTGCTGTGGCCGTCATCGTGGCCGTCACCGTGGCCGTCACCGTGGCCAGGCCCGAGACGTCGGCCGCAGCCGGCGCCGGCGTTCGCGGCATCACGCCGTAGGTGCGCATGGCGCTGTCGCGCTGGGCGGCCTCGGTGGTGCCGGGCACCATGCGGTAGCTGGGCGCCAGGATGGATTCGACCTCGGTGACCGTCAGCACCATCACCGCACGGATCGGAAAGACGCCTTGCGTGATGGCCACCAGCGGTGCAGCCAGCTCGGCAAAACCTGCCTCGTCGGGCAACACGACCTCGGCCGTGCCGCGCAGCTTGCAGCCCTTCTGGCTGAAGACGTCGATGAAGCTCAGGCAGGCCTGTGCGTTGACGCCCAGATTGCGCACGCTGCCCGGCGAGGCGATGTGCGCGATCAGCACGGTGTTGCGGCCGTGGGCGGTGAACACTTCCTTTGGCGACACGTTGGGTCGGCCACGGGCATCAACGGTCGCCAGCCAGCACAGCACGCTGCGCTGCATCAGGTCGAGCACCTCGTCGCTCAGCATCGGGTCACCTGCACGTGCATCGCCGTGAACACCACGACTGTCAGCGGCCGCCCGCCATCTCGAGGCAGACCTTCTGCACCGTGTCGATCAGCTCCCGGTCTGAATCCGTGAGCGAGTTGGCCGCATTCACGCGCTTGACACCTTCGGTGCCCAGGTCGGACACCGCCTTCTCGGCCGAACAGCCGCAGAAGGTCTCCAGGCGGTCGGCCGGCAGCACCTTCTGTTCGGTGCCCTTGGCCACGCAGGACTGATGGAAGACCTGGCGCGCCTGCGCCATCATGCGGGTGTCGGACTGTCGCGAGGGCCAGATGGCAATGACGATGAACGCGGCGATGGCGGCCAGCAGCAGCTTGAAGGTCAGGCTCATGGAAAGAGGCTAAGGGTGGACGTTGTGGGTTCGAGCGGTCTGTTCGGGGCCTGTCGAGCGCCCCGGCGCCGATGGTAGCCGGGCGGCGCCGGCCGGCAAAGGCCGGTCATCGCCGGTGCATTCACCGCCTGTCGGCGACGCTGCGCAGCATCTGCACATAGCGCGGATGCGAACCGATGGTGTTGTGGCCCGTGCCGTCGATCACCTCCAGGCGCAGGATGTCGGTGCGCAGGTGCCGCAGCAGGGTTTCGGTGTGGCTGCGCGGGATGACCTCGTCATGTTCGGCGGCCAGCACCAGGGTCGGCGCGCGCACCCGCGGCGCATGCCGCCATGACTCGAACCGGTCCTTCAGGAGCCAGCGCACCGGCACAAAGGGAAACTGCCGCGCTGCCAGCGCCTCGATGCTGTCGTACGGGGTGACCAGCACGAGCTGTTCGACCGGCCGCTGCGCCGCCACCTGCACGGCCACCCCGCTGCCCAGGCTGCGGCCGATCACCGTGACACCGGGATGCTGCGACTGCAAACGGTCGAACAGCGCCAGCGCGTCGGACACCAGGGCCTGCTCGCTGGGCACCCCGGCACTGCCCCCGTAACCCCGGTAGTGCATCAGGTACAGCGCGTGGTCGGGAAAGGCCTGTTCCAGATCGGGCAGGCTCCAGGTCACGTCCTCGGCATTGCCGCCGAGGTACAGCACGGCCCGCGCGCCATCGCGTGCACGTGTTGTCACCCGCACGTCTCCGGCGTCGGTCGGCAGCGTGATCACCGCGGCCCGGCTGCCCGGGTCACGCGGCTGCGGGTGGTAGATCAGTGCACGCTGGAACACATACAGCACGGCGCACAGGCCGACGTACAGCAGCAGCCCCAGGCCCAGCATGCGCAGCAGCCAGCGGCTCACACCGGCAGCCATCGCCACCAGAACGGCTGGCGTTCGTCGCGGGCCCCCATCTGCTGAAGGCGGTCCACAAACCGCGTGCGTCCATGGCGGCGGGCAGCCTGCAGCGGCGTCAGGCCGTCGAACTCGGAGCGCAGCCCGGGGTCAGCGCCGTGATCGAGCAGGTACTGGGCAATGCCGTCATGACCGTGGATCAGGCTGGCCACCAGCGGCGTGCACATGATCTCGGGGTGCTGGTGGTTGGGGTTCACCCCGGCGTCGATGTGATAGCGCACCAGCGCTTCGTTGCCGGCCACGGCCGCCGCATAGAGGTCTTTCCAGTCACCTGCCGACATCGCTGGTCTCCCGTTGATGGAGCAGCAATGTACTGCAGGCCATGGTGAACCAGACCCAGGGTGCACCCGGGGGCGCTCAGTCGGCCTCAGTCTGCCTCCAGGTAGTTGCGTTCACACATCAGCGGCGCCTGCTCGAACAGGCCCATGGCCGTCTTCATGCGCAGGAAGCCGAACTTCCGGTAGAACGACTCCTTGCCCGGCACCGAATACAGCAGGATCTTGCGATGACCCTGCGACAGCTCGACCAGCCGGGCCACGATGCGCTTGCCCAGCCCGGTGCCCTGGTGGCTCGGCAACACCGCCACGTCGCAGATGTAGGCACAGTCGGCGCCGTCGGCCAGGGCACGGCCCACACCGACCAGGCGGCCACCGTCGCGCACGAACACCCGGAACATGCTGTTCGAAAAGGCCGTCTGCAGTCGCTGCGGGTCCTTGGTGCCCAGCGGAGCCTGGCGGTACAGCTCGGCCAGTTCCTGCCAGTCGACGGAATCGGTCGTGTCGGTCCAGTCCAGTGCCATCACATGCCCTCTGCTTTCGATTGCACCACGGGTTGATGCGTGAGGTGCAGTGTGTCTCAGCGCCCGCCCGGCAGATCCTGCGCCAGGCACACGCGGGCGTATTCACCGTCAAGGTTCGCAAGCGACATCGCATGCACCTCGTCTGCGGTGCGGTGTCGCCCGTGGAAGTCACGCTTGTCGAAGGTGAAGGTGGCATCGGCCACCACGGTGACCCCGAAGCCGAGGTTGCCTGCCGCCCGCGCGGTGCATTCGACCGAGATGTTCGTGCTCACGCCCACGATCACCAGATCACGCTCGCCACGCGCATGCAGCCAGCGCTCCAGGCCGGTGTGGACGAACGCATCGGGCACATGCTTGTCGACCACGTGCTCATGCGGCAAGGGCGCCAGTGCAGGCTGGAACTCGACCCCGGGCTGACCGGGCCAGAACGGCGAACCCGGGCTACGCGACAGGTGCCGCACATGCACGACCGGATCGCCGGCCTCGCGCCAGCGCGCCAGCAGGCCGGCCATCACGGCCTCGGCCCCAGGGTTGTTGCGCACGCCCGGCTCGGGCCAGGTCATGCCCATCTGCATGTCGATGATCAGGAGGGTGGTCATGAATTGACTCGCATGTTGCATGGTGTGCCGATGGCCGTGCGCACCACCCGCTGCGGGCTGTACGGTCAGAGCATCCTGACCTGCTTCAGATACTGTTCGACCTCGCGGTAAGTGCCATCGTCCCCTGCATACTTGACGACATTGCGCACGGTGCGCAGCCAGTCCACCGTCGACGGCCGAGTCTGGGACAGCGCTGCATCGAAGTCTGCCTGGGAGATTGCACGCTCCTTGTCTTCCGCAAGCGAGTCAGTCAGCGCCGATTCCTTCGTCAACTCGATCAGGCCATCGATGTCAGCCCCGGAGTAGTTGACTGTCGCCGCCGCGACGGCGTCGAGGTCAACGTTCTCGATGGGCACGTCCATCAGCTTCAATCGCAGCATCTCGCGCCGCGCTGGCAGGTCGGGCGGTGCCACAAAGATCTGCCTGGAGAACCTGCCGGGGCGCTTCATGGCCTCATCGACGTCCCACGGCATGTTCGTGGCTGCCAGCATCAGCACGCCCTTGTTGTCACGCCCGACGCCGTCGAGCTGAGCGAGGAACTCGTTGACCACCGTGCGCGTGCTGCTCGACGTGGCCTTCGCGCGCGAGAAGGCCAGGGCATCGAGTTCGTCAAAGAAGAGCACGGCCGGCGTCTGTGCCCGCGCCTTGTCGAACATCGCGGCCAGGTTGCGCTCGCTCTCGCCCACCCACATGTTCAGCACGTCAGAGATGCCCACGGGAATGAACTCCGCCTGGCATTCATTGGCGATCGCCCGTGCAATCATTGTCTTGCCGCAGCCCGGTGGGCCATACAGGAGAATGCCGCCGCCACTCTGCATCTTGAAGCGCGAGAACAGGCCCGGTTTGAGATAGGGCTCGATGATCTTGACGCGAATGGTCTTC
The DNA here is from genome assembly GCA_946482595.1 of uncultured Comamonadaceae bacterium. The sequence goes on along the minus strand of CAMLSD010000018.1, from coordinate 6,451 downwards.
TTCAGGGCCTCCATGCCTACGATGCTCGAGAAGCGGACCCGCTCGGCGCTGACCCCCTGGATCGGCAGCACCGCCGCTGCACGCGGCGCCCCCACCAGTTGCAGGCGTGCCGGCGCGGGCGCCATCGGTTGTGCCGCAATGCCCTCGAGCGCGTCGATGACTTCAAACCCCTCCAGGCCTCGGGCCTCCTGATAGCGCTGCTGCGCCTGGGCGTGATCCTCCCGGCCCAGCAGGGCGCGCGCCTCGATCAGTGCGCCGGTGGCGCGCCCCGGACATTGCTGCCTCAGGAGCCGGGCCTGCGCCAGGACGTCGTCCCAGCACTGCAGGCTCAGCAGCAGCCTGGCGTATCGCTCCCGGGCCTCATGGTCGAAGGGCTGCGTCAGCAGGTGCTGCTCCAGTGCCATGCGGTCGGTGGTGTCCAGGCTCGTGTCAATCATCATGTTCCCTTCAACATCAAGCGCCGCAGCACGGGGGGCCAGGCCCAGCTGTAGACGATAAATCCCAGCCACGTCAGGCCGAAGGTGCCGGCATGGGCAGGTGCCAGACGGTCCATCAGCTGGGCCGCAATCAGCACGCCGATCCACAGCCCTGCCGACCCGGCCCAGCCCCACCGCTGCATCGGCCACAGCGGCAGCAACGTCCAGTGCGTGTCATAGCGCAATGCCCTGACCAGCGCGGCCAGCTCATGGTCGTCAGGCTGCAGACGCAACAACTCACGGGCCACGCCCAGCGCTTCGCGGGGGCGCCGTGCATGCGCAAGCGACGCCACCATGAGGCGCATGGTGCGCGCATCGTCGGGGTGCCGTGTCAGGAGACGAATCGCCGCAGCGCTGTCGCGAGGGGCGCGGCCCAGCGCGATGTCGCACAGCGCCCGCGCATGCAGCGCTTCTTCGCTGTTCGGCGCCAGTCGCACCGCCTCGTCGGCCAGGCGGCTTGCCTTGCCGATGAGCAAGGCCCTGAGCATGAGTCGGGAATAGTAGGCGTAGTACGTCGGCGATTGCGGCGACTCCCGCAGCAGGTCGAGGATCAGCCGCTCGGCCTGGGCAAGCTGGCCATCGTCCATCTCGATCACGAACATGAGGATTCGAGCACCGGCATGCGACGGGTTGCCCGACAGCAGTTGTTCCAGCAGGGCACGTGCGGCCTCGGTGCGCTTGTCCATCGCCTCGATCCGCGCCGCCTGGAACAGCAGACCCTCATGCTCAGGATGAAGCTGCACGCCGCGCGCGACAACGGCTCGAGCCGCATCGACGCGGCGGCGATCAAGCAGTGCCTCGGCCTGGGCCTGCAGCGTTTCGGGGCTTTCGCCGTGTGCCAGTTCGGTCGCGGCAGCACTCATTCGATCACCTCCGCGATTCCGGCGCCTGCGGCCAGCCCCATGAGGATCAGCCCCAACCCCGGCGCGAACCCGTTCGGCCGCTCCAGCCCCATCAGTTCCGCCGCACGTTGTTCACGGCGGTGTGCCAGGCACACCCAGCCGAAGACAATCAGCGCGAACAGGCGGCTGGCGATGCGACCGAAGCTCCCGCCAAGTTCCTGTTGCACGGCGTCGATCCAGGGCAGGCCAACGAGTCCATGCGTGAGCAGCCACATCAGCGCGATATCGGCCACCACGAAGGCAGCCAGCCAGGGGCCATCAGACGTCAGACGCCCGAGTCGCCGCGCATTGAGCACCCCGTAGCCGCAGGCGGCCAGAGGCCCACCGAAAAACGCGGCGAGAAATCCGGTCTTTGACGAGTACGGCGCCCGCTCCACCTGCACGCCGCCCAGACTCGGCATCAGCAGATCCCGATCGACCATGGCTGCCCCCCTGAGGCAATGTGTTGTTGATGTCGGGCGCGAAATCTAGCACGCGTGCCAGCCGCCTCGGGTAGCCAACAGCGCGGCGCTCCCGGCCGTGAAGCAACTCGACGCAGTACTTACGCCTTGATTCACGCAGGGCGTCGCCGGATTCAACGTCAGGGCCTGCCTTGTCCGGGATGTCTGCGCCACGGGTCCCTTGCGGGATAGTCCGACTGCCCCGCCCCGCGCAGGGCGCCCACACTGCAGGTTCATTCACATCTCAAGGAGTACGTCGCATGTCGTCATCGCTGCATCGCCGTCAGGTCCTGGCCGCCCTCGCCGCTGCCGGTGCCAGCCCCTGGGCCTGGGCCCAGGGCGGGGCCTGGCCCACCAAGCCGGTGCGCATCGTCGTGCCGTTCGCGCCGGCCGGCACCACCGACATCCTGGCGCGTGCGCTCGCGCCCGAGCTGAGTCGCGCCTTCGGCCAGCAGTTCGTGATCGACAACAAGCCGGGCGCGGGTGGCAATGTCGGCGCGGCCGACGTGGCGCGCTCGCCCAATGATGGCTACCACTTCCTGATGGGCACGGTGGGCACGCACGGCATCAACCAGTCGCTGTACCCCAAGCTGCCCTATGACCCGATCAAGGACTTCGCCCCGGTCACGCTGGTGGCCGGCGTGCCCAACGTGCTGGTGATGAACCCCGCCAAGGCCGAGGCGCTGAAGATCAACACCGTGGCCGATCTGATTGCCTATGCTCGCGCGAACCCCGGCAAACTGAACATGGCCTCCAGCGGCAACGGCACGTCCATCCATCTGGCGGGCGAGCTGTTCAAGACGATGACCGGGACCTACATGGTGCACTTCCCGTACCGTGGGTCCGGCCCCGCGCTGCTGGACCTGGTGGGCGGCACGATGGACCTGATGTTCGACAACCTGCCCTCGGCCATGCCCCAGATCAAGGCCGGCAAGCTCAAGGCGCTGGCGGTCACCAGCGCACGCCGCTCCGAGGCGCTGCCGGACCTGCCCACGATCGAGCAGGCGGGCGTGAAGGGTTATGAGGCCAGCTCGTGGTTCGGCCTGCTGGCGCCGGCGGGCACGCCGGCGGACATCGTCAACCGGGTGCAGCAGGAAACCGCCAAGGCCCTGGCCAGCCCGGCGCTGAAGGACCGCCTGGTGGCACAGGGCGCCATTCCCAGCGGCAACACCCCGGCCGAGTTCGCCCGGCTGATCGACAGCGAAACCCGCAAATGGGCCGCGGTGGTGAAGGCGTCCGGCGCCAAGGTGGACTGAGACCGACAAGCCGCGTAGGACGATGCCGATGCGTGCGTAGGTGCCGGCCGCGTCAGGGGCCCGGGCGTGAAACCCGGGCCGGTTCGTGTGTTCACATCGGTTGTGGGCACATGTTGCTGCCCTTCAACCTGAAGGAGTTCACCATGAACCGAACCACCCTGTCCCTGCGCACCGTTGCTGCCGCCGCCGCCCTGACCCTGGCCGCCTGGACCACCCAGGCCCAGGAAGCCAACAGCTGGGACCTGCCACCGGTCGACAAGACCGTGGTGCTGCAGCCCACCACGCCCGGCAACCTGCAGGGCGACCAGATGCACACACCCGCCGCGGTGGGCGCCCCCCAGTGGGCGGACTTCGGCGAAGCCACAATCTTCGAGGACATGCCCTACCACGGTGAGCCGCACAGCCAGATGAGCCGTGACGAGGTGCTTGCCGAGCGCGATCTCGCCATCGAGCGTGGCCTGATCGCCAGCGGTGAGGCCGGCGCCACCGCCGACGTGCTGGAGCGCCGCGCGCTCTACAACGAACTGCAGACGATCGAGCACGAGGCCCGCCTGGCCGCGATCGAAGCCGATCGTCAGGCCAGCGCCGACCAGGTGATCATGACCGAGGACCTGGTCATGGAGGTGTCGCAGCTCCAGCCCTCGGGCTACTACGTGATCACGGCCACCGACACCGGCCGCATGGAGATGCGCCCCTATTCCTTCGATGAGCGCGACGTCTACATCGAACGGGGCGCGGCCGATGGCTCGGCCAACGGCCCGACCTACCTGCGATGAGGCTCACGGGCCGCCCTGCCCGGGGGCGGCCCGGGGTTGCCCGATCTGACGGGGTTCCCCACGGGTCAAGCGTTTCCATCAAGGCGGTCGGGTGAGGATCGGTCGAGTTTGACCCCCGTCCCGAGTTGCGATCCAGAGAGGCGTTTGACTCCTGGTACGACACGACAAGCGAATGGGAGGACGGACTCGATCACAACTGGCCCGGCAACGCTACGCCGGCTCTGCAGGCGTGGTTCAAAGACATGACTCAGGTCTTTTCACAGATGAATGGCCCTCATGCACCCGATCTTGCAGACACGGCGAGATGGGAGAAGGTCGCCGACCATTGCATCGCAAAAGACATGATCCATGTCGGCTTTGCGTGGTCGCACGCCGAAGAGGCGAATGAACTGAGCAAAGCGCTTGCTGAGAAGCACGGGTTGGCGTTCCTCGACGCCAGTGGGGACGAAGGCGCCACTTGGTTTCCGAACTCTCAAAGTAACGCCGGGCCGCCCCAAGTTTCCTTGACCCCCGCGGGGGGCGGGCTGGGCGCAGCACGGCCCTGGGAGCACTCAGAAGGCAAGCTTGAGGTTGTTCACGTGCACGGCGGCGAGTGAAGGCTTTAAGGCAACTCCCCTCAAGTGCTTGATTTGCAAGAATTCCTTGGGCTGGCTGATCGGCCGGCACCGATTGCATACCCAAGCAAGGCGGCCCGCTGAGACAGGGCGCGCCGTACCCGTTCACGGCATCGCTCGTCGTCGTCCTGGCCTTGGACGGTGTACGCCTCGCTCGTGGTGAACATGCCGCAGATCAGACAGGCCGGATTGTGTGCGGCCGCGACGTCGGCCCTGGGCTTGTCCATGCGTGAACACGTTCTCGCCAGATGTGCGTGTCGGCGCGGGCGGGAGTCTATGGGCCTGCGCTACCGCGCTTGCTGATTCAGTCGGCCCATCGCACAAGCGCCGTCTGTTCCCTGGGATGATGCCTGGCAAAGCCACGGCTCAGGCAGACAACACACATGAGTCATTGCAGTGCGCAAAGCAGGCGGTGACGCAGATTGCAGCTTGACCTTCCATCCGCGGTTGCTTGCCCTGCATAATGCGTGTTATTGGCTGCGACCGACAGACGACAGACATCTGGTGGCTGCTGCTGACGGTGCGGCCTGGCGCAGGGGGAGATTGCCTTGTGGGGATCGAGGACGTGCCCCCGCGGAATCTAATTCGCGTTACGCTGCACAACCGATGCCTCTCCGCTTCCTCCTCTCCGCACTCCTGCTCGCTGGCGCTGCAGACGTTTCGGCTAGCAATGCCCCGAGCTGCGCCCCGAGCGCCGAAGATGCTGCACTGCAATTCGTCGCAGCGGGCATACACGACCCTCTACGCACTGCCGCGCTGATTCGAGACCGGAGCCTTCGCCAGCTCCGTCTACGGCTAGAGCAACTGGCGGACTCACGCTACTCACCGGACTCGGACGGCTTTCGCACTAGAGCCTTTGGTACTGACTGGAACCCTGATCGCTTCTCGAGGGAGGCCGACGCAAGTGTGGTTGCCCAGTTCCTTTCGGGTGGGCAGGAAGCACGCAAAGACTGGGTGCTTTCGAACTTGCGCGTTATCGGTTCGAGGGCGGATCCGATCCAGGGTCACCAGATCGAGGTCACTTATGAAATTGCCACGTCTCGCGGTAAGTTTGAACAAAGGCGGGAGTTCACCGCATACCAGTCAGATTCATGCTGGAAGTTGGATGTCCCCGTTGAAGCTTGGGCACGCATTGAACACATTTCAAAGATCCTGAAAGAGGGCCGCGCGCCGCTCCGTCCAACCGTGAAGGCCGGGCCATCAGCACTTCGCCTTCAGGTGGCTGAGGCCAGCGCCACGCAGTTTTTTGGTGCGCGAGAGCTGCCGCTTCGGGGCGAGGCAAGACGGGTCTGGATGGCATCGAAACCTCTCGCGACCGAGTCGAACGTGGTTGTTGCCCGCGCCGCCTGGGACTGCGAGCAAGGTCTTGGCCCAGAGGCACCGGCAGTCTTGATACAGTTCGACACCGACGGGGCCCGCCGTATTGAGCACTGGACACGGGCAAATCTTGGCAAGATGCTGGCTGTCGCGATCGACGACCAAGTCGTAGTATTCGCCAGAGTGGCAGCACCACTAAAAGATAGGCTGAGCGTATGCCTCACCGGCTCTAAGCTCGAAGACGCTGAGGTACTTGGTGCTCGGCTAATGGGCACTGCAAGATGAGCGGTGCAGCCTAAGGCTACGCTGATCAAGTCCACCGCAGACCAAGTCCACCGAAGACGCCTTGCATGCGTTGATCTCGACAACATGAAGCAACAGACCCTTGCAGTAGCCGCCGATCAGAACGCGCAGTACGAGCAGTACCGCCGGCCGACCAAGCGCGACGTCTTCCTCGCGACGATGGAGCAGATCGTGCCGTGGGCAGAGCTGTGCGAAGTGATCGAGCCGCACTATCCGAAGCCCGGCAACGGTCGCCCACCGGTGGGCCTGGAGCGCATGCTGCGGATGTACTTCGTGCAGCACTGGTTCAATCTGGCTGATGCTGCGTGCGAGGACGCGCTGTTGGACAGCACGGCGCTGCGCCGCTTTGTTGGCATCGACCTGGGTC
>CAMLSD010000017.1 GCA_946482595.1 uncultured Comamonadaceae bacterium | reverse complement strand
CGAGCTGAACACCCAGCTGGTGGCGCTGGGCAGGTAGACATGGCGCAGCAGCTGCCGCTGGCTCGCCCCCAGCATGCGGGCGTTGGCCAGCACCACCGGGCTGACCTCCTTCACGCCCTGGTAGACATTGAAAAAGACGATGAAAAACACCAGCGTGACGCCCAGCGCCACCTTGCTGGCCACGCCCAGGCCGAACCACACCGCAAAGATCGGCGCCAGGATCACGCGCGGCATCGAGTTCAGCGCCTTGATGTACGGGTCGAGGATGGCCGCAGCCATCGGGCTGAGCGCCAGCCACAGGCCCATGGCCAGACCGAAGACCGTGCCCAGGCCAAATGCCAGCAGCGTCTCGAGCAGCGTGATCCACAGGTGCACGTAGATGTCGGCCGCGACGAAAAACCAGTTCCAGATGCGCCCGAAGATCTTCAGCGGCTCACCGAAGAAAAAGGCCGCCTGCTGATCGTTGTCGAACACGAAGTTCGGCAGCAGGCCCGGGGTGGTCATCGCATGCCAGAAGGCGAACACGGCCACCAGCAGGCCGCCCTGCCACAGCCTCAGGTTGCCCGGGCGCGGTTTGATGAGGTTCCACATCCTGTGCTGTTCCGGTTCAGGCGGCGAGCTGCTGGCGGTAGCCCTTGAGGACCTCCTCGCGCAGCACGTCCCAGATGGCCTGGTGGAGTTCGATGAAACGCGGCGTGACTCGCACTTCGGCCACATCGCGCGGGCGATCCAGGTCGATGTGGAACTCACCCATCGGGTGCGAGCCCGGCCCGGCGCTCATCACGACCACCCGGTCGCTCATCGCAATGGCTTCGTCGAGGTCGTGCGTGATGAACAGCACCGCCTTCTTGCGCTCGGCCCACAGTTGCAGCACCTCGTTTTCCATCAGCTGGCGGGTCTGGATGTCGAGCGCCGAGAAGGGCTCGTCCATCAGGATGATGTCCGGGTCGAGCACCAGGGTCTGGGCCAGGCTGGTGCGCTTGCGCATGCCCCCCGAGAGCTGGTGCGGATACCGGTCGCCAAAGCCGCCCAGGCCCACGCGGCGCAGCCACTGCTCGGCCTGCTCGCGCGCCTCGCCCGGCGCCATGCCACGGAATTCCAGCCCGGCCATCACGTTCTGCGCGGCCGTGCGCCAGGGCATCAGCGACTCGGACTGGAACATGTAGCCGGCCCGTGTGTTGATGCCCTGCAGCGGCTCGCCGAACACGCTGACCGACCCGGTGCTGGGCGCCAGCAGCCCCGCGGCGACGTTGAGCAGCGTGCTCTTGCCGCAGCCCGTGGGCCCGACCACCGAGACGAATTCGCCCGGCGCAACCGTCAGGCTCACGTCGCGCACGGCCGTGTAGCGCTGCTGGCGGTCCTCGCGGCTCACGAAAGTGCAGGTGACGTCCTGCAACGACAGTGCGGGCGTCACGCGCAGCCTCCCTGAACGCGGCCCGTCATGCCTTGGGGTACTTCAGATTGGCCTTCTTGACGAAGTCGTTCGTGTAGACCGCCTTCAGGTCGAGCTTGGCCTGGGCGATGGCGGGGTCGACGCTGGCCAGCGCCCGCAGCGCCGTGGCCGCTCCCTGCTCGGGGAATGCACCGTCGGGCGACATCGCGCCCTTGCTCTTCAGGAAGGCATCGATGTAGACCGCCCGGTCACCCAGCAGGAAGCCCTCAGGCACCACCTTGATGATCTCGCTCGGGCCGGCGGCCTGCAGCCACTTGTCGGCCCGCACCATCGCATTGGTCAGGGCCTGCACCGTGCCCGGATGGCGGTCGATGAAGGCCTGCGGGGCGTACAGGCAGCCAGCCGGCATCGGGCCACCGAACACGCGGTCGGCCTCGGCCACCACCCGGGTGTCGGTGACGATCTGGATGTCGCCCGAACGTTCGAGGATGGTCACCACCGGATCGAGGTGCGACAGCGCGTCGATCTGTCCCTGGCGGATCGCCGCGATGGCCGCACTGGTGGCCCCCACGCCGATGAAGCTCACGTCACTGGGTTTCAGCCCGGCCTTGGCCAGCACGAAGTTCGCCATCACGTTGGTCGAGCTGCCCGGCGCGGTGACGCCGATCTTCTTGCCGCGCAGGTCGGCCACCGACTTGAAGCCGGGCATCGTCTTGCGGTTGACCGCCAGCACGATCTGCGGCGCCCGCCCCTGCAGCACGAAGGCGCGCATGCGCTGGCCCTTGCTCTGCATGTTGACGGTGTGCTCGAACGCACCTGACACCACGTCGGCACTGCCGCCGACCACTGCCCGCAGCGCCTGCGAGCCGCCAGCGAAGTCGATCACCTGGGCGTCCAGGCCTTCGTCCTTGAAGAAGCCCAGCGACTCGGCCACCGTCAGCGGCAGGTAGTACAGCAGGTTCTTGCCGCCCACCGCGATGCTGACCTTGGGTTTCTCGATGGCCTGGGCCGAAACGAGCCGGGGAAAGGCCAGCGCACAGGCACTGGCCGTGGCCGAGGTGAGGAAGCTGCGGCGTTGCATGGTGTCTCCTGATCGGCGCCTCGCGGGCGCACATGCTGTGTGGGCGAAAGCTCAGTTGTGAACGATGCACTGTAGCGAGCCGGCGAGCCGTCGGTGTTCGGGAATTGCCCTAGCGAGGCCAGGGACACCCAGCGCCTGCCACCTGCGCCGGAACTCGCGCAAAATGGGCCGCATGTCACCCATCACCCTGATCACCGGCGGCAGCCGGGGCATCGGCGCGGCCACAGCGCGCCTGTGTGCGGCGCGCGGTCACCGCGTGGTCATCAACTATGCCCGCGACGCGGCCGCCGCCCACCGGGTGGCCGAGGAAGTGCGCTCGCTCGGCGGCGAGGCGCTCACGGTGCAGGCCGACATCGCCTCCGAGGCCGAGGTGCTGCATCTGTTCGACGTGGTCGACCGGACCTGGGGCCGGCTGACCGGCCTGGTCAACAACGCCGGGGTGGTCGACATCACGCAGCGGGTCGACGAGATGAGCGGCAGCCGCCTGCAGCGCATGTTCTCGATCAATGTGCTGGGGTCGTTCTACTGCGCCCGCGAGGCCGTGCGGCGCATGAGCACCCGCCACGGCGGCTCGGGCGGTGCGATCGTCAACGTGTCATCGATCGCCGCCCGACTGGGCAGTGCGGGCCAGTATGTCGACTATGCCGCGGCCAAGGCTGCGATCGACACGATGACGCTGGGGCTGAGTCACGAGGTCGCTGCCGAAGGGGTGCGGGTCAATGCGGTGCGCCCCGGCATCACCGACACCGACATCCACGCCTCCGGCGGTCAGCCCGAGCGGGCCTGGAAACTTGCGCCGCTCATCCCGATGCAGCGCCCGGGGCATCCGGATGAAGTGGCCGAATCCATCGTGTGGCTGCTGTCCGATGCAGCCAGTTATGTGACGGGTGCGGTGCTGGACGTCAGCGGCGGGCGCTGAGCCGGGTTGTGGCTCGTTCAGAGCCGCTGCAGCCGGAACCAGCGCTGCCAGCCCGGACGGCGCCACACGCCGGCGGGTTCGCTCAGACCGGGCACCCGCCAGCGCGGGCGGTCGAAGAGCTCGAGTTCCCAGTCGCGATCACCGAGGAACTCGAAGCGCAGATGGTGCGCATCTCGCACCGCCACCAGCTTGAACAGGCCGGTCGAATAGGGCCAGACCATCACCGCGCGATCGCGCAGCCGGCGGTCCGGGCCCAGCAGCGCCATGTCGAGCTGTTCTTCATACGGTGTGTCGTGGGTGATGAACAGCAGCAGGCCGCTGGGGGTGTCCAGTGCAAGTTCGAGCACGTTGCCCGGCAGCACGACCCCGGTATCGCGGCCCTGGTGCAGCAGGCGCGAGCGGTCGTCGGCCTGGTCGTGGCGCTCTACAACCTCCAGCCGGTAGTCTTCCGTCGGCTGCATCGTGTGACCGCTCCGGCCGGCCCTACCAGGCCAGGCTCACGCCCAGCGCCGCCAGCGTGCCGCCCACAAATGCCCCCACCGTGACGCAGACCGGCGCGCCGGGGCCGCAGGCCAGCCCGGCCAGTGCACCACCGGCCACTCCGCCGGCGATGCCCGCCCCGGTGGTGACGACCTCCTTGCGGGCCTGGCGCAGCGGATCCTCGGCCGTGGCCACCTCGTAGACCGAGATCGCGACCGACAACACCATCAGCCCGCGGCCGAAACGGGCCACCTTGCGCAGGGCCTGGTCGACCGACGGCCGGGAACGTGCTGCGCCCTCGACGATGTCGGCAAACACCTTGTTCTGGTCGCTGGGGCGCAGCCGGTTGAAGTCGGCCGACTCGCCAAACCGCTCGAGCGTGCGCTTGGCAATCAGCTCGTTGAGCGTGAGCCCCTTGGGCTTGAGGTATTCGGCCAGTGCCCGCCCGACCGGGGAGGAGCGCCCACGCATCCACTCCATCGTGGTGTTGCGCAGCTCGTTCACCTCGCTGGCCGCCTGGGCCCAGGTGATCTCGCGGCGGCCTGCGCGGCGCTTGATCTCGTCGACCGCCTGCCGGATGGCCTGCTGGTACTGGCTGCGCACGCCCGCGTCGTGCATGGCCGTGAGAGTCAGGGCGTTGATCTCGCCGTGCAGCGCGTCCTCGGCGTCGGCGAAGCGTTGCGTGTCGGTGGTCATGGTCGGGGTGCTGGTGGAGGTGCCATTGTGGCGCGAACGCGCAGCGTGTCGGTATCGAAGGGTTTGCCGTCATGGCGGCGGGCCACGCCTCGCGCCACAATCCGGCGATGGATCTGCTCAAACCCCTGATCGCCCTGCTGGCCATCGTCAATCCGATCGGCGTCGTGCCGTTTTTCATCCACTTCACGCAAGGCTTCACGAGCGAGCAGCGGCGCCACACCATCCGGGTCGCTTCGTTCACCGCCTTCATCGTGGTGGCCGTGAGTGCCCTGGCCGGCCTGAAGCTGATCGAGTTTTTCGGCATCTCGATCGCCTCGTTCCAGGTGGGCGGCGGCACGCTGCTGCTGATCAGCTCGATGCAGATGCTCAATGCCCAGCCGGCCGAAACCCGCAAGGAAGACGTCGACGAAGGCGACACCAAGGTCGACGCCGGCGCCAGCATTGCCGTGGTGCCGCTGACCATTCCGCTGCTGACCGGACCGGCCACGATCTCCACGATGGTCATCTATGCGCAAAAGACCCAGCACTGGTGGCAGCTGGGGGTGCTGGTGGGCTACGGGGTGGTGATCGGTGCGGCGGCCTTCCTGGCGCTGTCCACCGCCGGACGCATCGCACGCCTGCTGGGCAAGACCGGCATCAACGTGATGACACGCCTGATGGGCCTGATCCTGGCCGCCCTGGCGGTCGAGATCATGGCCGACGGCCTGATCAAGCTGTTTCCAGCGCTGGCCGGCTGACCCCCTTCCGGGGGGCTTGACAAACATCAAGCTCCGGACGGACCCTCCCCCTGTGGCTCGACCGGGCCGACCGACAGGGCGTGACGATGAATGGCGACCAGGCAGCACTGCTGCTCCAGGAGAACCCCGACGCACTGGTGCTGCTGCAGCCCGACGGCCGGGTGTCCGAATGGACGGCCGCCGCGAGCAACATCTTCGGGCACGCCGCCAGCGAAGCGCTCGGGCAGCCGCTCACCGAGCTGATCGTGCCGCCCGACCGCCACCAGGAGGTGGCCGCCTCGCTGGCCGCGGCAACCGCCAGCGGCCTGGCCGTCGAGGAATCGATGCGCCGCCGCAAGGACGGCTCACTGGTCTACGTGAGCGTGTCGACCAAGGCAATCCGCGGTGCTGACGGCAGCGTGCGCAACTTCCTGTGCACGATGAAGGACGTGACCCACCTGAAGGTGCTGCGTGACGCCAAGCTGCTGGAGGGGCGCTACGGTTCGCTGCTCGAATATGTGCCCGACGCGATCGTGGTGGTCAATGCCAGCGGACGCATCGTGCTGGCCAACTCGCAGGCCGAACGCATGTTCGACTACGCACGACACCAGCTCATCGGCCTGCCGGTGGAAACGCTGCTGCCGCCGCGCTACCGGGCCTCGCACCTGGGCCACCGCGGCCGGTTTTTCGAGGCGCCGCGCGCGCGCACCATGGGGGCCGGCCTGGAGCTGCATGGCCAGCGCCGCAACGGTGAGGAGTTCCCGGTCGAGATCAGCCTGAGCCCGATGGACACCGAAGAAGGCAAGATGGTCGTCAGCGCGGTGCGTGACGTGGCCGACCGGCAGGAAGCCCGTCGCAAGGCCGAGCGCAAGTTCCGCGACCTGCTGGAGTCGGCGCCCGACGCGATGGTGATCGTCAATGCAGCCGGCGAGATCGTGCTGGTCAACACCCAGGCGGTCAGGCTGTTCGGCTGGAGCCGCGACGAGCTGCTGGGCCAGCCGATCGAGAAGCTGGTGCCACGGCGCCTGCGCTCGGACCACCCCGGCCATCGGGCCCGATTTTTTGGCAGCCCCAAGGTGCGGCAGATGGGCGCCGGGCTGGAGCTGGCCGGGCTGCGCAAGGACGGCTCGGAGTTCCCGGTGGAGATCAGCCTGAGCCCGATCGAGACCGAAGACGGGCTGCTGGTGTCCAGCGCGATCCGCGATGCGACCGACCGCAAGCGCTTCGAACAGTCGCTGCACGAGGCCAACCGGCTCAAGAGCGAATTCCTGGCCAACATGTCGCACGAACTGCGCACACCGCTCAACGGCATCCTCGGGTTTTCGGAACTGCTGGTCGACGAGCGGCCCGGCCCGCTCAATGCCAAGCAGAAGGAATACCTCGAGGACATCCTGGGTTGCGGGCGGCACCTGCTCCAGCTGATCAACGACGTGCTCGATCTGTCCAAGGTCGAGGCCGGCAAGATGGAAGTCTTCCCGGAAAGCTTTGACGTCGCGCGGGCGGTCGAGGACATCTGCACCGTGATCGGCGCCACGGCCGGCAAGAAGCGCATCAGCATCCACCGCAAGCTCGAGCAGGCGCCGACCAGCGTGATGCTCGACCAGCAAAAGCTCAAGCAGGTGCTGTTCAATCTGCTGTCCAACGCGGTGAAGTTCACCGACGAAGGCGGGCGGGTGGAGGTCAGCGTCGAGGCCACGTCGGCGACCCACCTGTGCATGCGGGTGAGCGACAACGGCATCGGCATCCACCCGGACCAGATCCCCCGATTGTTCCGCGAATTCCAGCAGCTCGATTCCGGCTCGGCCCGGCGCTATGAGGGCACCGGCCTGGGCCTGGCCCTGACCCGCAAGCTGGTCGAGCTGCAGGGCGGGCGCATCGAGGTCCAGAGTGCCCCGGGGCAGGGCAGCACCTTCAGCGTGCATCTGCCGCATGCACTGGAGCCATCATCATGAGTTCGCGCATCCTGATCGTCGACGACAACCCGCTCAACCTGAAGCTGGCCTGCGATGTGCTGGAGATGAGCGGCTACCAGGTCACCACCGCCGTGGACGCCGAACAGGCGCTGGTGGTGCTGGGTGAACGCCTGCCCGACCTGATCCTGGCCGACATCGCCCTGCCCGGCATGGACGGCCTGAGCTTCACCCGTGTGGTCAAGGCCGACGCGCGGCTGGCCCACATCCCGGTGGTGGCGCTGACCGCGTTTGCGATGAAGGGCGACGACCGCAAGGCGCTCGAGGCCGGCTGCTCGGGCTACATCACCAAACCCATCGACACGCGCCGGCTGCCCGGCCAGGTGCAGGAGCTGCTCGACCGCAGCGAACAGGAGCGCCAGAAAGTGAAGATCCTCGTGGTCGAAGACGACCGCATCGACCTGAAGCTGATGGGCGCGGTGCTGCAGATCAACGGGCACATGGTGCTGTCCGACACCTCGGCCGAAGCGGCAGCAACCACCGTGGCCGCCAGCCTGCCCGACGTGATCCTGCTGGACCTGCAGCTGCCCGGCATCGACGGCCTGGCCTTCCTGAAGCAGCTGCGCGGCGACCCGCGCACGGCCGGCATCCCGGTGGTGGCGGTCACCGCCTTCACCGACACCTACCGGCGTGACGAACTGCTGGCCGCTGGCTGCGACGCCTTCCTCGTCAAGCCGATCAACACCCGCGAGCTGGCACGCCAGCTCGAAGAGGCGGCCCGCCGTCGCCAGGCCCAGGCACAACGGCCAGGCGCTGCCGCGGCCTGAACGCGGGGGTGCCCGGCACCCTCCCGCATCGCCCGCCACAGGCGCACACCCACTTCACACAGCCCGTTCACACGCTTCACCCCGCCTTCACGCGGGGCTTCCAGACTGCGCCGCATTCAACACAGCGGAGCAAGGAAGATGAAAAACACCTTCATGGGCAAGGCCCTGGCCATCATCGGGATCGTGGGCATCCTGATGTTCGCCCTGTGGCACATCGACGATGTGGTCGACGAACGGCGCATGCGCCAGCTCGAGGCCCAGGCCAGCGTCGAACAGAGCCAGGCGGCCGGGCAGGCCGTGATGGGGCCGGTGCTGCGGCGCAGTTGCACCGAGCAGTGGGACAGCAGCCAGGGCGAAGGCCGTGACGCACGGCCGGTGGTCGAGCGCCGCGAGGTGCTGCTCAGCGCCGTGCCGACCCAGCTCGACGTGAACGGTCAGGTGGCACTCGAAGCCCGCCAGCGCGGCCTCTTCAAGATCAACGGGTATGCCACACGGGCCCGGCTCGACGCACGCTGGGCCGACCTGGCCGCGCTGCAGCCCTCGCGCAGCCGGGCTGACTCGCGCATGAACTGCGGCCCCGCGGTGATGATGGTGGCCGTCAGCGATGCGCGCGGCATCCGCTCCGCACAGGTCCGGCTCGACCAGGCCACCCTGGTGGCGCAGCCGGGCACGACCCACCCCACCTACAGCCGCGGCTTTCATGCGGTTCTGCCCGAGGCCATGATGCAGCCGGCACGGGTCGACCAGGCCCTGAGTGCCCAGGTCGATCTGGAGCTGCTCGGCACGACCGAGCTGTCGCTCGTGCCGCTGGCCATGGACACGCAGGTGAAGTGGCAGTCCGACTGGCCGCATCCGTCGTTTGCCGGGCGCTTCCTGCCGGCCACGCGTGAGGTGCGGGCCGACGGTTTCGATGCGAGCTGGCGCGTGTCGTCGCTGGCCACCACGGCCCCGGCCGAGTTCCTGCGCGGCGCCCCGATGTGCGACCTGGCCAGCAGCACCGCCAGTGCCAGCCTGAGCATCAGCCATGGCGCCGGTGGCGAAGCGCAACGCTGCCTCGACAGCCTGGGCGTGTCGTTCATCGACCCGGTCAACCCGTATGTGCTCAGCGACCGCGCCATCAAGTACGGCATGCTGTTCATCGTGCTGACCTTCGTGGCGGTGGCGCTGCTGGAGGCCCTGGGGCGGCGGCGTGTGCACCCCATCCAGTACCTGCTGGTGGGTTCGGCGCTGAGCGTGTTTTTCCTGCTGCTGCTCAGCCTGTCGGAACACCTCGCCTTCGGACTGGCTTACGGACTGGCCAGCCTGGCCTGCGTGGCGCTGCTGAGCTTCTATGCCAGTCACATGCTGGGCGGCCGGCGGGCCGGCATCGGCTTTGGCGCCGGCGTGGCCACGCTCTACGGCGCGCTGTTCGTGCTGCTGCAACTCGAACAGACGGCCCTGGTGATGGGCTCGCTGCTGCTGTTTGCCGTGCTGGCCACGGTGATGGTGCTCACGCGCCGGCTGGACTGGTATGGCCTGTTTGACGCCACACGCTCCGGGGCCTCCGGGCCCGTCGGGCGCACCGCCGCATGAGGCCGACCGGCCCGCTCAGCGTGTTGCGGCCGTCACGGCGCCTGCCAGCCGCTGCGCCAGTGCCTGCAGCGCCTCGCTCATCGCCTGCGCATGGGCTTGCGGCGTGTCGGCCGCCACCGGGCGATCGAGCGGCAGCTCCAGGCTGTGCAGCACCCGGGGCGGGGCCTCGGTGGTGGCCAGGATCGCGTGGGCGCGCGCCTGCAGCAGCCCGGGGGTGGCCGGCACCGCCGGGCCGCTGGCACGCCGGTAGTCGAAGGGTTGCAGCTCGACCTGCAGGCTGTAGCCGGCGGTTCGGTCGGCGCAGGTGCCCTCGCAGACCGTCCAGCCCGGCAGGGCCTGGCGCATGGCTGCGGTGAACTCGCGCGACACCCCCACCTCGATGCGTTCGGCCCAGTAGGTGTTGGGCCATTCGGCCAGGGTGCTCGCATCGGCCCTGAAGCGCACCCGGCGCGACGCCAGGTATTCGGGGATCGCCACACGACGCACCACCAGCACCGGTGCACTCGCCGCTGCGGCCGGGGCGCTGGCTGCCACCGGCGCGACGGCCACCGCCGGCAGGGTGATCAGGGTGGGGCGCGGGGTGTCGCTGGCGCAGCCGGCCAGGCCGGCCGCCGCGAGCAGGGCCAGCCCACCGGCCAGCGGGCGGAGTCGGAATGTCATCGGCGTTCACTCCCGAAGATCACGGCATTGGGTTGGTCTTCCAGCAGCTCGGCCCATTCGCGCAGGCTGCGGGCCGCCTGGGACAGATCCCGCACGGCACCGTCGAGGTCGCTGCGCAGCGGGGCGCCGGGCGCCGTCAGCTCGGCCACCCGCGTCATCGCCAGGCGCGCCTGGTCGGCGGCCTGGCGGGCACCGTCCAGGCTGCGCTGCAGTTCGGGCTGGGCGGTCTGCACGGCCTCGCGGGTGGTGTCGGTCAGGCGGGCCATCGAGGCCAGCGCCGACTGGGCACTGCCCTGCACCTGCAGCAACGAACTGGAGGCCACCGCCAGCGTCTTGCGGGCCTCGGCGGCCGTCTCGGCCACTTCGGCGCTGGCCACGTCGAGCGTCTTGCGCGTGCTGTCCAGCGTGAGGCGCAGCACGTCGAGCGTCATGCGCAGGTCGCGCACGGTCTCGCGCAGCGGCAGTTCGGCCAGCTGGTCGAACAACGCATCGAAGCGGTCGGCCACCGCCGGGATCTCGGCCGCCCCCCCCGGCCCGGCGGTGAGGTTCTGCGGTGGCAGGGCGTCGGGCACGAAGTCGAGATCGATCGACTTCTGTCCCGTCACGAAACTCTGCGCCACCAGCCGGGCCCGCAGGCCGCGCTGCACCAGGTCCGGCAGATCAACCGCCTGCTCGCCGTTGCGCGTGAAGGTGACGGCGTCCGGGCGGATGCGCAGGCGCACCGGAATGCGGGCTTCGAGCGAGCCATGATCGACCTGGATGTCGATCTGGTCGACCTGGCCCACCTGCACCCCCCGGAAGGTCACCGGCGCGCCGATGTACAGGCCGCTCACGCTGCCACGAAAGTAGACGATCGCTCGCAGCTGGGTCTGGAACAGGCTGGTGTCGCTGAGCCACAGGATGGCCGCGATCACCAGCGCCAGTGCGCCGATCACGAAGCTGCCCACGAGCAGCGCCTGTTTCTTGATCAATTCGTCACCTCCGCAGGAGCAGCAGCCGCACGGGCCGGATCTTCGCGACGCAGGAAGGCCCGCACCGTCGGGTGGGTGGATGGGTCGTCACGCAGCGCGCGCGGGCTGCCATGGGCGATCGGCTGCTTGCTGTCGGCATCGAGAAAGATGCCGTCGTCGGCAATCGCCAGCAGGCTGGGCAGTTCATGGCTCACGATCACGATGGCCGCGCGGGTGCGGTCACGCACATCCAGGATCAGGTCGTCGAGCCGGCGCGCACTGATGGGGTCCAGCCCGGCCGAGGGCTCGTCGAACAGCAGCAAGGGCGGTTCGGCGGCGATGGCACGCGCCAGCCCGGCGCGCTTTTTCATGCCGCCGCTGATGTCGGCCGGGTAGTAGCCGGCAAACTCGCCCAGGCCCACCCAGGTCAGCACCTCGCGCGCGCGTGCTTCACGCTCGCCCGGCGACAGGGTCGTGAGCTGCTCCAGCGGCAGGCAGACGTTTTCGAGCAGGGTCATCGACGACCACAGTGCCGCACTCTGGAACAGCATGCCGCAGCGCGAGCGCAGGCGCGACCGGGTGGCCTCGTCGCCGCGCCAATAGTCGGTGCCCTCATGCTCGACCCGCCCGGCCGCGGGCGGCAGCAGGCCGATCACATGCTTGAGCAGGGTGCTCTTGCCGCAGCCGCTGCCCCCCATCACCGCAAAGATGGTGCCGCGCTCGACGCGGAAGTCGATCGCCGTCTGGATCAGGCGGCTGCCGAAGCGCATTTCGAGCCCGCTGACGGCAAGCTGAGGGGGGGTGGCCTGCGGCGCGGTGTCGGATGCCTGCATGTCACAACCCCAGTGCGTTGGCACACAGCGCAAACACCGCGTCCACCGTGATGATGCCCACGATGCTCACGACCACCGCCTGGGTGGTGGCCGTGCCCACACCGGCCGCGTTGCGCTGTGCGTGCAGGCCGTAGTAGCAGCCGGTCATGGCCACCAGCACACCGAACACGAAGGACTTGGCCAGGCCCAGGCCGAGGTGGGTCCAGGTCAGTGCCGCGAAGGTGCGGTCCATGTAGGCCGCCGGCGCCAGCTCCAGCATGCCTGCCCCCACGAACAGACCACCGAGGATGGCCGCCACGCAGCCATAGATGTAGAGCAGCGGCATCATCAGCAGCAGGGCCAGCACCCGCGGCAGCACGAGGTAGTCGACGGCGCCCAGGCCCAGGACCTCGAAGGCGTCGATCTCCTCGTTGGTCTGCATGGTGGCCAGTTCGGCCGCAAACGCCGCGCCGGTGCGCCCGGCCATCACCACGGCGGTGATCACGGCGGCCATCTCGCGCGCCACCGCAATGCCCACGAGGTCGGCCACGAAGATGCCGGCCCCGAACTTGATCAGCTGCACCGCACCGACAAACGCCAGGATGGCGCCCACAAGCAGATTCACCACGCTGACGATCGCCAGCGCCCGCGCACCACTGTCCGCCGTGGCCCGCGCGAGGTCGCGTGCGGCAAAACGGGCACCACGACGCACCATCGCCACGGCCGACAGCAGCACCTGACCCAGGAAGGCGATCGGCCGCAGGGGAAGATAGGACACCAGTCGCATTGGGGCCGATTGTCACGGCAAGGGCGCAGCGAGGCAACGCTGGCGCCCAGGCCCCGCCCGGGCCACCGGCCGGGACGGGCCTTGCCGCACCCGGCTCAGCGTGCCGACGGCACCCAGTGCTGAAGGTGCGGCAGCATCATGCGGTACGGCGCCAGCAGCACGGCCGCCATCAGCCACTTCACGGCCAGATCGCCGGTGCCCAGCATGAGCCAGTCCATCTCGGTGCCGGCAAAGGCGATGAAAAAGAAGATCGCCGTGTCGATCACCGAGGCCACCACCGACCCGATGAACGGCGCCTTCCACCATGACTGGCTGCGCCAGCGGTTGAACACCGCGATGTCCAGGATCTGCGAGGTGATGAAGGCCACGCCCGAGGCCACGGCGATGCGCCATGGCGCCAGCGCCAGTGACACGGCCACCGCCACCGCAAAACCGGCCCAGGCCACACGCCGCGCCGACGGCGCACCGACGGCCCGGTTGGTCAGGTCGGTGACCAGAAAGGCCACCGGATAGGTGAACGCGCCCCAGGTCAGCCAGTCGTTGATGGCGAACTGGACCAGGAAGTTGGACGCCACGATGACCACCGTCATCGCCACGATCGGGCGCCACAGGTCGAGCAGCGGCGGTTGCATGGGGCGGGTGTTCTGCATGGGCGTATTGTCGACTGTCCGCCACGCCGCATCATCTGACCTGGATCTGACCGGGCGCATTGTTCGTTCACGTGAACAATGTTGTCACTCGATCGTCGTACAGACGCTGATCGCACCAGGGCGCATGCAGCCTAGACTTGCACCCGAGCCCATCAGAACCAGAACGCGCCGGAGACCAGCGTGGCAGACGACACGACATTCGACTACATCATCGTCGGGGCCGGCACCGCCGGTTGCCTGCTGGCCAACCGGCTGAGCGCCGACCCGAAGCGGCGCGTGCTGCTGATCGAGGCCGGCCGCAAGGACGACTACCACTGGATCCACATTCCGGTCGGTTACCTCTACTGCATCGGCAACCCCCGCACCGACTGGCTGTACTTCACCGAAGAAGACCCCGGCCTGAATGGACGCAAGCTGCGCTACCCGCGCGGCAAGGTGCTGGGCGGCTGCTCCAGCATCAACGGCATGATCTACATGCGAGGCCAGGCACGCGACTATGACCAGTGGGCGCAGCTCACCGGCGACGACACCTGGCGCTGGGAGCACTGCCTGCCGGCCTTCAAGCAGCACGAGAACCACTGGCGGCTCGACCCCGGCGAGGCCGATGCCGACAACGCGCGGCTGCGCATGCTGCACGGCCACGGCGGCGAATGGCGCGTCGAGAAGCAGCGCCTGAGCTGGGAAGTGCTCGACGCCTTCGCGGCCGCCGCGCAGCAGGCCGGCATCCCCGCCACCGACGACTTCAACCGCGGTACCAACGAGGGTGTGGGCTACTTCGAGGTCAACCAGCGCCGCGGCTGGCGCTGGAACACCGCCAAGGCCTTCCTGCGCCCGACCTGTTATGGCCGCCCCAACTTCGAGATGTGGACCGGTGCCCAGGTCACGCGGCTGCTGACCGAACGCGGCAGCAACGGCCGCCTGCGGGTCACGGGGGTCGAGACGCGCAGCCCCTCGGGTGAGGTCCAGGCCGCGCGCGCCAGCGCCGAGGTGATCCTGTCGGCCGGCGCCATCGGCTCGCCGCAGATCCTGCAGTTGAGCGGCATCGGCCCGGGGGCGCTGCTGCACGAACACGGCATCGAAGTGAAGCACGAACTGCCCGGCGTCGGCGAGAACCTGCAGGACCACCTGCAGATCCGTGCCGTCTACACGGTGCAGGGCGTGAAGACGCTCAACACCATGGCCAACAACCTGATCGGCAAGGCCCGCATCGGACTGGAATACGCGCTGCGACGCAGCGGCCCGATGAGCATGGCCCCGTCGCAACTGGGCGCCTTCACGCGCTCGTCACCGCAGTTCGAGTGGCCCAACATCGAATACCACGTGCAGCCACTGTCGCTCGACGCCTTCGGTCAGCCCCTGCACGACTTCAATGCCTTCACCGCCAGCGTGTGCAACCTCAACCCGTCGAGCCGCGGCCACGTGCGCATCCGCTCGCCCCGCCCTGAAGATGCCCCGCGGATCTTTGCGAACTACCTGTCGACCGAGGACGACCGCCAGGTCGCGGCCGACTCGTTGCGCGTGACACGACGCATCGTTGCGCAGCCCGCGATGCAGAAGTACCGCCCCGAGGAATACAAACCCGGCGTGCAGTACCAGAGCGACGAAGACCTGGCCAAACTGGCCGGCGACATTGCCACCACCATCTTCCACCCCGTCGGCACCTGCCGGATGGGCCGCAGCAACGACCCGATGGCCGTGGTCGACGCCCGCCTGAAGGTGCTCGGCATCGACGGCCTGCGCATCGTGGACGCGAGCATCATGCCCACGATCACCAGCGGCAACACCAACTCACCCACGCTGATGATCGCCGAGCGTGCGGCGCAGTGGATCGTGCGGGGGGAGTGAGGGCCGGGTCACGTGCCGGTGTGCGTCGGTACCGGCGAGGCGTGCCTGTGTGATCTGAGGCCGCGCTGACGGAGACGCCAGCCCGCTCAGCAATGCACCAAGGGCCTAGTCAGATGACCGTTCGGTGATGGGCAACCGGTGTCAAGGAGCCACAAGCCGCCACGCACTGGGCGACCTGGGCACGCGTCAATCCATCAACGCACAACCCGCGCAAGCGCCCCCCTGCCACATGGAACTTGACGGCGCCCCACGCTACGACGTGACTCGCCTTTTCAAGCTCTCCAAGGTCGATCTCCACGAAGTCTTCGCCCCACCCCACGGAGAACTCCTGATGCAGGTCCATCCGCTCCAGTCCAGGCTGCCCAACAAGACCGGCGGCCACAGACATGATCGGCAGGCCTTCGACCAGGCGCCGCGGTTCGCGCGACAAGGGCCAATGCTGTCGGTCGGCCAATGTCAGGGTAAAGCCTCGAATCAGCATCGAATCCGATTCCACGACGATCTCAAGCAGCGACGTCCTGAAGTTTCCGAATCTGACAAGCCGCCCGCCGAGCGACCCTTCGTAGCTCCGCCAGCGCAAGGGAACGTAGTCATCCACCGTGACGGTACAGACACTCTGCGGCACAGCCGCCACTGCGCAGCATTCGATTGAATCGCTCATGACTTTGATCGCGCGTGGATGGGCAGGTCGCAGACCCGCTGCGCTCCTGCAGAACACCGCCTCTGCAATCTCTGCGGACTCGGGGTCATCGTCAAGCGTCGCGAGCGCAAAGTCCTGACGACCGCACGATGGTGCCGAGCCCACGACGTGGCCGGTCCATCTCGCAGGCTCATTGGACAGAGACACGTCGGACGCAAATCAAGTGCGGGTGGCCATGCCTGCCCATGGAGGTCGCTGAAAGACATCGCACCCCCGGGGTGTCAGAGCCGACGTGGCCGCTTCGTCACACCCGCAGCCGACGGTAGTGGAACCGCAGTGCCGCGTCGAACCCTACAAAGCCCTCCGTCTCCTCGCCCGGTGCCGCGGTCACAAAGCTGACCCCCTGACCACGTGAGTCATTGCTGATTTCAACCGACTGAACGGACTCAGACAGGAAATTGACACACTCCAGTCCGTCCACGCTCAACAAGACGTGAACGGAACCCGTGACCGCGCTGAATGACAGATCCAACGTCTGGGTGCCCCTGGTGACGATGTACCGGGTGAATGCCATGAGCGCGTCCTCTTCCGTGGGTTCAAGGCCAAAAGCCGCAAGGAAGTCCTCTCGACTCGGCGTATTCACTGCCCTGCCCCCGGATGGTTGGTGTTGTGGTGGCCACTCGTATCCATCCACGGCGACTGTGAACGCTTCATGCCAGTGGGCCTGTTCTGCACGGAGTCTCGGCAAGCTGCTCGACCCAGTGTGCGGCCTCACCCCAACCGATCAGGACGTCGTGGTCGTTGAAGCACAGCAACCAGGTGCAGCTTGGGTCAAACACATGGAACTCGAAGGGGGGTGTTTCTGCCAGGACACGCTGCAGGTCCTCCCCGCATTCAAAGGACAGCGCCGCGCGACGATCACTGGACATCATCCAGCACACGCGCTCACCCACAAGACTGGCAACAGCCTGCCAGCCATCTGCACACTGAAGCGCCGCACTGTCAGGGTGCGCATCGTCCCAGATGCGCGCGCGTGCGAAGTCGATGCCGAGCCGCTGCCCGAGTTGCGCCACCAGGGGTGCAAGCTGCTCGTACGGCATCAGACGGCAACGCAATCCAAGTTGCGTCGCTTCCTGCCACACCAGAAAAATACGGTCCATTTGAAGCGACCCGTTTGAATTTGCCCATTCGCGAGGGTGAGCAAGCGGCCCGCCTGCCCCTCACGGTGCGCCCAGTCGATTCGCCACCTGCCAGAGCCATGCGCGAGCCTCGATGCCGTCAGCACTTGGGAGGTAGTAGCAGCCAAGGTCGCTCATCAGGCCGGCCTCGACACCCGCCTCATCCTTGCTCACCAAGTACTCGCCGATCTGCACCACGATGCGCGCGCGGTGGGCCGCTGTCGGCCCACTCGCCAGGAACCGGCGGACGGCCTGGTCCGGGTCGGACGACTCCAGCAGCCAGTCCTCGTGGAAGTACGCCCCCAGAAAGTCGCTCAGGTCGGCGAGGTTCGTGCGCTTCATGCCAACGGTCATCGCACCAGATCCATCGCCTGCAGTTCCTGACACAGCGCCCGCACGCCTTCATCCATGCTGTCGACATCGCAGCGCCGCACGATGTCCCGTGGTCGAGGCAAGCTGAACACCACGGTGAATCGCTTGTGTGCGCGCTCGCCGCCGAACTTGATCAGGTCGTAGCCGCCCCGTTCTGCACAGAGGCTTTCCAGCAGAGGAAGCAACTCGACCCAAGTGGCTGCGTCGGTCGAGCTCGTTCTCGAGCGTGATGCGAACTCCGAGCGTTGGCCCATCCTCAGTGCCTCAGTCGCGCCATGGCAAAGTGGGTGCATGGAGCCGCGCCAGCAGGCGCGGCAGTTGTCGTGATCATCAAGGGCACTCCCTGTGTGTGCGTCTGTTCTGACGCACATCATCGGCAGGCCGCCCCGCTCCTGCCAGTTGGGACCGTTCCTAGCTGGGAACGATCCCGATGGGAAGCATCCCAGCTTGCGTGTGGCCCAGCGAGCTGCTACGGCCCGTCCATCCCCAGCCGGTGCTGTGCCTGCACCCGGTAGTCGCTGGGTGCCTGGCCATAACGCGCCTTGAAGACCCGGCTGAAGTGCGCCAGGTTGCCGAACCCGAAGCTCATCGCGATCTCGGTGACCGAGCGGTGTGAGAAGCTGGGCTGGGCCAGTTCACGGCGGCAGGCTTCCAGGCGTTGCTGGAGGATGTAGCCGGCCACGCCCTCGGCCTCGTCGGAAAAGGCGTTGTAGAGATGGCGGCGGCTGCAGTTGAGCGACAACGCCAGCGAGTCGACGCTCAGGGCCGGGTCGCCCAGGCGGCGTGCCACATGCTGCTTGATGCGCTCGCGCAGGGCTTCGCGCTGGGACAGCCCGGTGCTGCGCCCGGCCAGGTCCAGCAGCGACAGGTGCACGAACTGGGTGATGGCGTCCCCCACGTTGCGCGCGGCGTCGGCATGCATGCCGCCCAGTTCACCATAGGCGCTGCGCATGGTCTCCAGCGCCAGGCGGGCCACCCCGCCGTGGCTGCCGAGCTTGCGCGCCATCAGTTCGTCCAGCGCCAGGCCGCGCTCGGCGAGGTGGGCCTTGGGCACCATCACGATCAGGTGTTCGACACGCACCGGGTTGGCCACGGCATAGGTGTCGGTGGTGTCGTAGATGCTCCACTCACCGGGGGTGACCCAGGCCTGGCGGCCGCGCTGCTCGACACCGGCGCAACCGTTGAAAGGCGCCACGATCTTCAGGTAGCCCTCGTCGCTGTTGCGCACATGGCTGCGCGAGCGCATCACCCGGTGGCGGTTGGCTTCGAGCCGGGTCAGGATGACCTCGCCGGCATGCACGCTGACCATGCGGCCGTCGAATTCGGTGTCGCCGTACAGGTCGGACTGCAGGCCGCCGAACAGCCGGAAGATCCAGTCCGACCACAACGGGATGCGCTCCCGGGGCGCCACCTCGGCGGTGTCCATCAGGGTGAGGTCCTGGCCCATGTTGCACTCCTTGTGCAGCCACGCGCTGCACGCACCGCCATGATGGCAGTGGCTGGCCGATTATCCCGAGCCGCACGAGCGCTGTGCGCACCAACGCGGGTAAGTCCCGGTCGGTTGTGCACAGATCGTCAAGTGACGGTGCATGCCGGGCAAAGCAGCCGCACCGCGCCCCTCCTAGGATTCAGCCACATCCACACGGCATGGCCACGCAGCCATGCCCGGCACCTTCAGGAGACTGGCCATGACCTCACCGAACCGCTCGACCGCCGCGCAGCGCGGACTGACCCGCCGCACCGCCGTGCAGGCACTGGCCGCCGGCGCCGCCACGCTGGGCCTGCCGTCGCTCGGCCGCGCCCAGGGCGGGTCGGTGCGCATCGGGTATGCGATCGCCCGCACCGGCCCGTGGACCCCGGGTGCCCAGGTCAGCCAGGAGCCCAACTACCTGCTGTGGGCCGAACAGGTGAACGCCGCGGGCGGCCTGGACGTGAAGGGCAGCAAGCGCCCGATCGAGCTGGTGAGTTCGGACGACCGCAGCGACATCGAGACCTGCGTGCGCTCGTATCAAAAGCTGATGGGCAGCGACAAGGTCGACCTCATCCTGCCGCCCTGGGGCAGCAATGCCAACTTCGCGATCGCGCCACTGGCCACCCGCTTCGGCTACCCGATGCTGGCGCCCACGGCACTGTCGCGCAAGCTGATCGACATGAACCTGCCGTACTTCTTCTCGCTGCTGCAGCAGCCCGACCGCATGATGGGCGCGCTGGTGGACATGCTGGCCGCCAACGGCGTGAAGACGGTGGCCATCGTCTACATGGACGACCTGTTCGGGCTGGAGAACTTTGCCGCGCTGAACAACGCACTGAAGAAGACCAGCATCCAGGTGGTCGAGCGCAAGAGCTACCCGCTGGGCGTGAAGGACCTCTCGCCGGTGCTGCGCGGCATCAAGGACATGAACCCCGATGCCTTCATCGGCATCACCTACCCGCCCGACACCATCCTGGCCAGTCGCCAGAGCAAGGAGATCGGCTTCAACCCGAAGTTCTTCTATGCGTCGGTCGGAACGGCCTTCCAGCTCTACCGCAACGTGATGGCCGCCAGCGCCGAGGGCGTGCTGGGCATGGGGTCGTGGAACAGCAAGACCAGCCCGGCCGCCAAGGCGTACTTCGATGCCCACGTGGCGAAGTTCGGCGCCCAGAAGGAGCCCGATCGCTGGGCCAGCGGGCACTGTTATGCCGGGCTGCAGATCCTGCAGACCGGTGTGGCCCGCGTGGGCCTGGACCGCAAGGCACTGCGCGACTACATCGCTCGCACCGAACACAACACCATCATCGGCAAGATCCGCTTCAACGGCAGCGAAAACGACAGCGTGCCCGGCACCGTCGGCCAGTGGCAGAAGGGTGAGTTCGAGGTGGTGTGGCCGCGCAACGTGGCCACCGCCGCGCTGATGCCGGCCAAGCCGGCCTGGTGAGGCGTGCGTTGCGGCCATCCGCCCGAGCGACCCGTCCCCCCTGCTTCAACGAGTGAGCCTTCATGTCCTTCGGCGCCTGGCTGGAACTGCTGGCCTCCGGTCTCATCACCGGAGGCATCTATGCCCTGGTTGCGCTCGGCCTGAACCTGCAGTACGGGTTGATGCGCATCCTCAACATCGCTCACGGCGAGTTCCTGATGGTGGGCGCCTTCCTGACCTGGCTGGCGCACACCAGCCTGGGGGTGTCGCCGCTGCTGATGGTGCCGGTGAGCTTTGCGCTGCTGATGGGCGTGGGGCTGGTGGTGCACCGCCTGTGGTTCCGCCCGCTGGCGGCCAGCTCGGGCAACCTCGACGTGTTCGAGGCACGGGGCCTGATGGTGTGTTTCGGCCTCATGTTCCTGGTGCAGAACTTCGCCTCGCTGATCTGGGGCGGTGACCTGCGCGGCTATGACTACCTGACCGAACCGGTGGCCGTGGGCGGCGCGCAGTTTGCCGCCAACAAGCTCGTGGTGTTCGGCCTGGCCCTGGCCATGAGCGCGGTGCTGATCGTGCTGCTGCGCACCACGCTGCTGGGCAAGGCGGTGCGCGCGCTGATGCAGTCGCCCACCGGCGCGCAGCTGGTGGGGATCAACACGCGCCGGCTGCACCCCTTGATGTTCGGCATCGGCCTGGGCCTGTCGGGGGTGGCGGGCTGCCTGCTGTCGATGACCTATGCGGTCACGCCCTCGATGGGCGAACCCTACACCGTGACCGCGCTGATCGTGATCACGCTGGGCGGGTTCGGCAGCATGAGCGGGGCACTGGCCGGCGGTCTGCTGCTGGGTGTGATCGAGGCCCTGGGCATGCACTTCACCAATCCTTCGCTGAAGGCACTGCTGTCGTACGGCGTGTTCATCGGCGTCCTGCTGCTGCGCCCCAACGGACTGTTCAAGAAATGACGACCTCCCCCCACTTGCGGCGTGACCTGGGCGTGCTGGCAGCGCTGGGGGTCTCGGCCTGCGCGCTGCCCTGGCTGGGCAGCGAGTTCATGCTGTCGCTGGCACTGACCTGCCTGATGTACATCACGCTGTCGACCAGCTGGGCGATGTTCTGCGGCACCACGCGTTACCTGTCGCTGGCCACCTCGGCATTTTTCGGGCTGGGCGCCTACACGAGCGCGCTGGTGCTGCAGCATCTGCCCTGGCTTCTGGCCGTGGGGCTGGGCGCCCTGGTGGCGGCCGCGGTGGCGGTGGTGATGGGCGCGGCGGTGCTGCACCTGCGCGGCACCTACTTTGCCGTGCTGACCTTCGGCATGACCGAGCTGATCCGCCATGCCATCACCTACTTCGAGAAGCAGGTGACCGGCACCGTGGGGCGGGTGCTGGTGATCGTGCCCGATGGCACCACGGTGTACTTCACCGTGCTGGCGCTGGCGGCATTGGCCCTGGGCACCGCGATCGCCGTGCGGCGCAGCCGCTTCGGCCTGGCTCTGGTCGGGATCGGCGCCGACGAGCAGCGCGCCCAGACCCTGGGCGTGGACACCCGCCGCGTGAAGATCGCCGGCTTTGCGCTGATTGCCGCATTTGCCGGGGCGGTCGGTGCGGCCATGTCGGTGCGCTGGACCTACATCGACCCGTCCACTGTGTTCAACCCCTTCATCGGGTTCCAGACGGTGCTGATCGCGCTGATCGGCGGTGCGGCCACGCTGTGGGGCCCGTTGATCGCCGCGATCGTGTTCAGCCTGCTGGCCGAGACGCTGCGGCTGCAGCTGCCGCAGCTCTACATGATGGCGCTGGGGCTGTTGCTGATCCTGTGTGTGCTGTATCTGCCGGGCGGCCTGGCCTCGTTGCGCTGGAGCCTGTTCACTCGCCGCCGTGCCGCCCCCGCGCCTGCCGCGTCGGCCGAGGAGCATCGCCATGCCTGAGCCCTTGCTCGAAGCCCGTGAGGTGACGGTGCGCTTTGGCGGCCTCACGGCGGTCGACCGTGTGGACGCGCGCTTCATGGCCGGTGAGCTGGTGGGCATCATCGGCCCCAATGGCGCGGGCAAGACCACCTTCTTCAATGCCATCTCGGGCGTGCAGCCGCTGACGGCCGGGCGCCTGCTGGCCCAGGGGCATGACCTCACCGGCGCACGCCCGCACGAGCATGCCCGCCACGGCATTGCGCGCACCTTCCAGACCCCGCGGGTGTTTGCCGAACTCAGCGTGGCTGCGAATGTGGCGTTTGCGCTCGAGTTCGCCGGCCGCGGCCGCCCGGCGCCGGCCGCGCTGGCGGACAGCGGCGCCATCCTGTCGCTGATCGGCCTGGCAGCGCAGGCTGAGCTGCCGGCCGCAGCGATCACCCCGTCGCAGCAGCGGCTGCTGGAGATCGGCATGGCGCTCGGCACCCGGCCGAGGCTGCTGCTGCTCGACGAGGTCGCCGCCGGCCTGACCGAGGCAGAGGTCGAGCAGCTCGCCCGGTTGATCGGCCGCCTGCGCGACGAACTCGGCATGACGGTGGTGTGGATCGAACATGCGGTGACCACACTGCTGCGCCATGTGGAGCGCGTGCTGGTGCTGCATCAGGGGCGCCGGATCGCCGACGGCACACCGTCCGAGGTGGTACGCGATGCCACCGTGATCGAGGCCTATCTCGGTGACGAGATGGCGTCCGCACCATGAGCGCGGCCATGATGTCCCCCGCCACCCCCCCGGCCCGCCTGGAGGTCCGCGACCTGAGCGCCGGCTACGGCGGCTTCCAGGTCCTGCGTCACCTGAACCTCGAAGCCCGCCCCGGCCTCACCGTGATCCTCGGCCCCAATGGCGCGGGCAAGACCACACTGCTCAAGGCGATTGCCGGGCTGATCGGCCGCACCGGAGAGGTGCTGCTCGACGGCCAGGCCCTGCCGGTGCAGCAGACCGACGAGATCGTGCGCCGCGGGCTGTGCCTGGTGCCCGAGGGCCGTCAGCTCTTTGCGCAGATGACGGTGGCCGAGAACCTCGAGCTCGGCGGCTGGCTCAGCCGCAAGGCGCAGCGCGCCGAACGCCTGGCCCAGGTGCTGCGCGACTTTCCCCGTCTGGCCGAACGCGCCACGCAGCTTGCCGGCACGATGAGCGGCGGCGAGCAGCAGATGGTGGCCGTCGGGCGGGCGCTGATGAGCGGGCCGCGGCTGCTGATGCTCGATGAACCCTCGCTCGGACTGGCCCCGCGCATGGTCGACGAACTGCTCGCCATCGCCCGGCGCATTGCCGACCAGGGCGTGACCGTGCTGATGGTCGAGCAGAACGTGCGCAAGGCCCTGGCCGTGGCCGACCGCGCCTACGTGCTCGAGCGCGGCCAGATCGTGGCCAGCGGCACAGCGGGCGAACTGGCCCGTTCAAGCGCGATCCAGCAGGCCTACCTGGGCACACCGGCCACGTCCTGAACCTTCGCAACACGACACGACCCGGCCGCGCCGACGCGGCCCCATCCCCAAGGAGACCCTCATGTCCGACCTGTCCATGCTGATCAACGGCCTGAAGGTGGGCGCCGCCGGCGGCGCCACCTTCGAGCGCCTGAACCCGCTCGATGGCCGCCTGGCCACCCGCGCCCCGGCAGCCACACCCGACGATGCCGTGCGTGCGGTGCAGGCTGCGTCCGACGCCTTCCCGGCCTGGAGCCAGACGGGCCCCGGTGAACGGCGCGCCCTGCTGCTCAAGGCCGCAACCGCCCTGGAGGCGCTGACGCCCGCGTTCATCGAGGCCATGGCCGCCGAGACCGGCGCCACCGCGATGTGGGCCGGCTTCAATGTGCACCTGGCCGCCGGCATGCTGGTCGAGGCCGCGTCGTTGACCACCCAGGTCAGCGGCGAGGTGATTCCCTCCGACGTGCCCGGCAGCCTGGCGCTGGCCGTGCGCCAGCCCGCCGGTGTGGTGCTGGGCATCGCCCCGTGGAATGCACCGGTGATCCTCGGTGTGCGTGCGGTCGCCACGCCGCTGGCCTGCGGCAACACGGTCGTGCTCAAGGGCTCGGA
This sequence comes from uncultured Comamonadaceae bacterium, assembly GCA_946482595.1. The sequence goes on along the minus strand of CAMLSD010000017.1, from coordinate 35,836 downwards.
GATGTGCCCGCGCACCCATGCGCTGATCGTGCAGGCCTTTGCCGATGCCGGTTTTGCCCCCGGGGTGGTGAACTTCATCACCAATGCCCCGGCCGACGCCGGCGCCGTGGTCGAAGCCATGGTGGCGCACCCGGCGGTGCGGCGCGTCAACTTCACCGGCTCGACCAAGGTGGGGCGCATCATCGCGCAGACCTGTGCGAAGTACCTCAAGCCGGTGGTGCTGGAGCTGGGCGGCAAGGCGCCGCTGATCGTGCTGGACGACGCCGACCTGGACGACGCGGTCAACGGGGCGGCCTTTGGCTGTTTTGCCAACTCGGGGCAGATCTGCATGTCCACCGAACGCCTGATCGTCGACACCAAGGTGGCCGACGACTTCGTGGCCCGGTTCGCCGCCAAAGCCGCCGCGCTGCCGCTGGGCGACCCGCGCCAGCCCGCCCCCGTCGTGCTGGGCTCGGTGGTGGGCATGGCCACGGTGGAGCGCTGCAACGCGCTGATCGACGATGCGCTCGCCAAGGGCGCACGGCTGGTGTGTGGCGGGCGTGCCGAGAACACGCTGATGCCGGCCACGGTGCTCGACCACGTCACGCCGGACATGCGGGTCTATCACGAGGAGACCTTCGGTCCGCTCAAGTGCATCGTGCGGGTGGACGGTGTCGAGGCCGCCATCGCCTGCGCCAACGACAACGAGTACGGCCTGTCGGCTGCCGTCTTCGGCCGCGACATCGCACGTGCCATGCAGGTGGCGCGCCGCATCGAGTCGGGCATCTGCCACATCAACGCCCCCACGGTGCATGACGAGGCCCAGATGCCCTTTGGCGGGGTCAAGGGCAGCGGCATCGGCCGCTTCGGCGGCAAGGCCGGCATCGCCGAGTTCACCGAGCTGCGCTGGATCACCGTGCAGACCACACCGCGCCACTATCCGTTCTGAGGGCCCCCAGGGCCGGCCAGCGCCCAGCCCGCCCCGCCCGTCAGGCGGGGGGCGCTGGCCTTCACACACTTTTCACACGCTTCATTGCCGCTTCACCCCCGCCGTCGACAGTCGCGCCGTGTCCAACCCCGAGTCCCGCGACGTCCATGGCTCACCTCGTCATCCACGGCGGCACGCCCCTGAGCGGCCACCTCACTCCGTCGGCCAACAAGAACGCCGTCCTGCCCATCCTGTGTGCCACGCTGCTCACGCGGGAGCCGGTGCGCCTGCGCGGCGTGCCCGACATCACCGACGTGCGCAAGATCCTCGACGCGTTTCGCGCCTGGGGCAGCGAGGTCAGTGCCAACCTGGCCAGCGGCCTGGTGGACATCCATCACCGCCGCACCGCCTTCGACGCCACGCGGCATCGCCTGCCCGAGGCGATGCGCTCGTCGATCATGCTGGTGCCGCCCCTGCTCTCGCGCTTTGGCGTGGCCCGCATCGAGCGTGACGTGCAGGGCTGCACCCTCGGTGCACGCGAGATCGACCCGCACGTCGAAGTCTTCGAGCAGTTCGGTGCGCGGCTGCACCGCAGCGACGACACGCTGGTCGTGCATTCGCCCGGCCCGCTGCACGCCAGCCACCACTGGCTGGACTACGCCTCGGTGACCACCACCGAAAACTTCATCCTGTGCGCCACACTGGCCACCGGTTGCTCGGTGCTGACCAACGCGGCCTGCGAGCCGCACGTGCAGGAGCTGTGCCGCTTCCTGATGCACCTGGGCGCACGCATCAACGGCGTGGGCACCTCGCGGCTGACCATCACCGGCGTGGACGAGCTGCGCGGCGGCGAATACCGCTTCGACGAGGACTACCACGAGATCGTCACCTTCCTCGCCCTGGGCGCCATCACCGGCGGGGAGGTGCGGGTGCGCAACACCGCGCCGCTGCAGTTCCCGTTGCTGGACCGCACCTTTGCCAAGTTCGGCGTGCAGGTGAGCCATGCCGACGGCTGGTCACGTGCGGTGGCGCCCGCCGGGCTGGCCGTGCGCGAGCCGTTCACGCAGCACATCCTGCAGAAGGTCGAGGCCGCGCCCTGGCCCTATGTGCCGGTCGATCTGCTGCCGATCTTCATTGCGCTGGGCGTGCGCGCCAGTGGCAGCGCGATGTTCTGGAACAAGGTCTACGACGGCGCGATGGGCTGGACCTCGGAGCTGTCGAAGTTCGGCGCCCATGCGTTCCAGTCGGACCCGCACCGTGTGGTCACCTTCGGCGGCAAACCGCTGACCCCGGCCGAGGTCGACAGCCCCTACATCATCCGCGTGGCCATCGCCTTGCTGATGGTCGCCGCCAGCATCCCGGGGCGCTCGGTGATCCGCCATGCCGACCCGATCCGACGCGCGCATCCGCGCTTTGTCGAGAACCTGGTGTCACTGGGGGCGCGGATCGAATGGAGCGAGTGACCCGCTCGGCCGCTGCGGCCATGTCGCATGCGCTCGACCCTCTCCCCAGCCCTCTCCCTGGAAGGGAGAGGGAGCCCTGATTCTTCCCCCTCGCCCCCGGGCACGGGGGAGAGGGTTGGGGTGAGGGGGCGGCCACCCCAACCCGCCGCACGTCGAGTCACTCCGCAGCCGTCCTGCCCTGCGGGTCTGCCGCAACCTGCTTGCTGTAGGCATGGAAGACCTCATCACGCACCCAGCCCAGCGATTCATAAGCCGCCTGGGCCGGTGCATTGGTCCGGGCCGTGGTCAGGTCCAGGCGGGTGCGGACTTGTTCGCGGGCATGCTGTTCGGCCGCCTGCAGCAGCAGGCGCCCTGCGCCTGAACGTCGGGCGGCCGGTGCCACGAACAGGTCATACAGCACGTAGATCGGCGTTGCCTCGACCGAACAGAAGCTCGGGTAGAGCTGGCAGAAGCCGACGACCCGCTGCGTGTCGTCCAGCGCCAGCAGGATGACCGACTCGTGGCGTGTCATCCGGTCCTGGATGAAACGTCTCGCAAGCGCCGCATCAGGCGCCTGCTCATAGAACTGCCGGTAGGCATCGAACAGCGGTGCCACGACGTCCAAGTCGTCGAGTGTGGCCAGGCGGGTGTGCAGGGTGCTCATGGTGGCGCGGGGTGAGGCGTTGCGGGCGCGGGGGCGCTCCACGGCCCCCGCCAGAGCGCCGTATTGGAGCAGAGTGCGCCGCACCCCGGCGGCGCTCAGAAGGTGTGAATGAATCCGGCGTGGCCGAGCAGGCCACCCGGGCGTGCCGGGTCAAGGCGCAAAGCACAGCCGTAGCTCGGGCTACGGCGCGCATTTGCAACGCCGAGCCGGTGCGTTCGGGGGGATTGAGCGGGCATGGCGGGTTCGTTCACACCTTCTCAGCCCCGGTCGGCAAAGCGCCGGATCGGACGCAGGTCGTCGAACGATGGCGCCTCGCCCTTGCGGGCCGCAATCGCTCGCTCCAGGTTGGCCGTCTCCCAGATGCCGGCCTGCAGCACGGCCATGTGGTCCAGGCTGTCGCGCACCCCGTGGTCACGGGCAAAGTTGAGCGCGGCCTTGCTGCCGGCGATCGCCACCGGCGGTTTGGCGGCGATCTCGGCCGCGCAGGCCATGGCCGCGGCCAGCATCTGCTCGGCGGTGTCGAACACCTCGCTGACCAGGCCGCTGTGCAGGGCGCGCGTGGCATTCAAGCGGCGCCCGGTGTAGGCCATCTCGCGCAGGGTGCTGGACGACATCAGCTTGGGCAGGCGTTGCAGCGAGCCGAGATCGGCGGTCATGCCGATGTTGATCTCCTGGATGCAGAAGAAGGCGTCCGCGGTGCAGTAGCGGATGTCGCAGGCGGCCGCCAGGTCCAGCGCCCCACCGATGCAGCCGCCGTGAATGGCGCAGATCACCGGCAGGCGCAGGCGCTCGAGCAGGTTGAACGCCTCCTGCATGTCCAGCAGTTCTTCGGTGATGTTGGCCCGGCCGACCGCGCTGCGATCGTCCAGGCTGACACCGGTGCCGAAGGTGTCGAGCGCCATGCCGGCGCTGAAATGCTTGCCGGTCGAGCTGATCACCAGGGCACGCGCCCCGCCTTCGCGATGCAGTTGCCGGAGCGTGGTTTCGAGCTCACGCCAGAACTGCGGGCTCATGGTGTTGAGGGCATCCGGCCGGTTCAGGCGCAGGTGAGCGACATGCTCGGTGATCGTGAACTCGAAACAGCTCATGCTCATGCGGGGCTCCTTGGAAGTGATCGCTCGCCTGTGGCCCTGCACCGCGCAGGTGCCTGGCCCGTGTCGAACAAGCGGATGGCCCTGATTGTGGCCACACCAAGCGAACGATCGTGCGTTTTGTGCCTCAAAAAGGTGCAGGAAAACCCCTAGTGCACCCGCAAGCCCCCCGCCCTACAGTCTCGTCACTCGCTGCAGGCCGTCCCCGTGACGCGCGCTGCGCACGGCGGGGGACTGAGGAGACACAGAGAAGCAGATCAATAGACTCTGTGACGCACAACGAATGTCACAATTTGAGGGCGCTGGCCGATGCCAGCGCCCTTTGTTTTTTCTCGACCGGCATGTCGGCAGCTGCCCGCGCGCCCCCATCCCCTGCCCCATGCTCGAATTTGTCGTTGTCACGCTTGCGTCGCTGTTTGCCGGTTTTGTCGATGCCATCGTCGGTGGCGGTGGGCTGATCCTCGTCCCGGCGCTGTTCAGCGTGTTTCCCACCGCCCAGCCGGCCACGCTGTTCGGCACCAACAAGGGCGCCGCCGTGTGGGGCACGGCCTGGGCCACCTGGCAGTACGCCCGCAAGGTCGAGATGGTGTGGTCGGCCCTGCTGCCGGCTGCCGCCGCTGCGCTGGTGGGCAGTTTTCTGGGCGCCTGGACGGTCACGCTGGTCAGCCCGACCGGCCTGAGGCGGGCGCTGCCGCTGATCCTGCTGGGGGTGTTCATCTACACCCTGATGAAAAAGGACCTGGGGCGCGACCACACGCGGCACTACACCGGGCGCACCGAAGCGCTGCTGGCGTCGGCGATCGGTGGGGTGATCGGCTTCTACGACGGCTTTTTCGGGCCGGGCACGGGCAGCTTTTTCGTGTTCCTGTTCGTGCGGGTGCTGGGCTATGACTTCCTGCACGCTTCGGCCAGCGCCAAGCTGCTGAACACCGCGACCAATCTTTCAGCGCTGGCGCTGTTCATCGCCAAGGGCCATGTGTGGTGGCACTACGCGGCCGCCATGGCCGTGGCCAACGTGATCGGCAGCCTGCTGGGCACGCGCCTGGCGCTGCGCCACGGCGCGGGGTTCGTGCGCGGCGTGTTCATCGTGGTGGTCGGCGCGCTGATCCTGAAGACCGGCTACGACGCTTTCCTGCGCTGAGCGGGCGCCGGGGCCACTTCCCCCATCAGGGGGTATTCGACGGCACGGTGGGGCGCCATCATGTGGCCAGACCCCCTCCCCGCGCCTTGCCGCCGTCCAGCATGCCCGCACGCACCGGCCTGAGTACCCAGCTGAAGATCGGCCTGGCCTTCGGCACTTTGGCACTGGTCACCTTCGGCATCGTCGCCTGGGTGTCGGGCATGCGCGCGCGCGAGCAGGTCATGGCCGACACCGGGGCCAGCCTGGTCGAGCTGGCCTCGCGCCTGGGTTCGGCACTCGACACCGGCATGTTCGAGCGCTATCGGGAGATCCAGAACATCGCCCATCTGGGCCAGCTTCATGGCGCGGGCATCGACACGGCTCGCTGGCGGGCCATCGTCGACCAGCTCCAGGATTCGTTCAGCCACTATGCGTGGATCGGCGTGACCGACACCGACGGGCGGGTGCTGGCCGCCACCGACGGGGTGCTCGAAGGTCGGGACGTGTCGCAGCGGCCCTGGTTCGTGCAAGGCCTGAGCGGTCCGTTTGTCGGTGACGTCCACGATGCCGTGCTGCTGGCCAGCCTGCTGCCCGCCTCGGCCCGCACCGAACCGCTGCGGCTGGTCGACGTGGCGGCGCCGTTGCGGCGCAACGGTGAGGTGGCCGGCGTGCTCGGCGCCCACCTGAGCTGGCGGTGGGCCGAAGAGCTGCGCCTGCATGTGCTCAGGCCGATCGAATCCAGCCGCGGGGTCGACATCATCGTCATCAACGGCCAGGGGGAGCGGCTGCTCGGTCCGGCCCAGATCGGCGGCAACGGCCTGCGTACCGAGCGGGTGCGTGCGCTGCTGGAGGCGAGTGCGCATTTCGCGCTCGAGGACTGGGTCGACGGCCGATACCTGACGGCTGCGGTGGCCACCACCGGGCACCTGAGCTATCCGGGGCTGGGCTGGACCGTGCTGGTGCGCCAGCCCGAGGCCACCGCGGTCGCACCGGCCGTGGCCCTGCAGTGGCGCATCGGGCTGATCGGACTGGCCGGCAGCCTGCTGTTTGCCCTCAGCGGCTGGTGGCTGGCCGGGCGCATCAGCGCTCCGCTGCGGCAGGTGGCGCGGCGGGCCGAGGCCCTGGCCGCAGACGGCCTGCCCGCCGACGAGGTGCTGGCCAGTGAAAACGAGGTCACGCAGCTGTCGCGCGCGCTGGGTACGCTGGTCGCACGACTGCGCGAGCGGGAGCGCGATCTGCTGGGCCTGAACGAGACGCTCGAACAGCGCGTGCAGGCCCGCACGCTGGCACTGCAGGTCGCCAACGACGATCTGCAGGCCTTCAGCCGCACGGTGTCGCACGACCTCAAGGGGCCGATCGGGTCGCTGGGCGCCGCGGCGCGGCACATTGCCGAACAGGCCCGTGACCGGCTCGAACACCGTGTGGTGGACATGCTCGACCTGATGGGCGGTGAATGTGACCGGCTCGTGCACCTGGTCGACGAACTGCTGAGCCTGTCACGCCTGGACCAGCGCGCCCTCACGCGCGAGTCGATCGACCTGGACGAGATGGTCAACGGCGTGATCACGCAGGTGATGAACGAGCCGGGCGCACCGGCGCGCGATGCGGTCGAGTTCAGCGTGCAGCCGTTGCCCAAGGTCACGGCCGACCCGGTGCTGCTGCGCCAGGTGTGGCACAACCTGATCGCCAATGCGGTGAAGTTCAGCGCGCGGCGCAGCCTGGCCCGGGTGGAGATCGGCGTCAGCCAGGGCGACCGGGAATGGGTGTTTCAGGTCGCGGACAACGGCGCAGGTTTCGACATGCGTCTGTATGGCCGCCTGTTCGGCGTGTTCGAACGGCTGCATGCCTCGTCCGAGTTCCCGGGCACCGGCGTGGGCCTGTCGATCGTCAAGCGGGTGATCACCCGCCACGGCGGACGGGTGTGGGCGGAATCGGCCCCGGGCGAGGGGGCACGATTCCACTTCAGTCTGCCGTTCGGTGCATGAAGCCGCGGTGCACGTGAAGCCCACTCAGGCAGCGAACAGCGCCTGATGCTGCTGGCGCAGCAGGTTCTTCTGGACCTTGCCCATCGCATTGCGCGGCAGGTCGGCCTCGACAAACACCCGCTTGGGCACCTTGAAGTTGGCGATGCGGCCTTTCAGTGCCGCGAGGATGGCCGCGTCGTCGAGCCGGGCACCGGGCTTGGGCACCACCACCGCGATCACCGCCTCGCCGAAGTCCGGATGGGGCACGCCCACCACGGCCGATTCGGCCACCCCGGCCATCTCGTTGATGTAGCCCTCGACCTCGGCCGGGTAGACGTTGTAGCCGCCCGAGATGATGAGGTCCTTGCTGCGCCCGACGATGGTCAGGTAGCCACGGTCGTCGAAGCGGCCGACGTCGCCGGTCTTGAACCAGCCGTCGGCGGTGAACTCCTCGCGCGTCTTCTCGGGCATGCGCCAGTAGCCCTTGAACACGTTCGGGCCGCTGACCTCGACGCCACCGATCTCGCCGACCGCACAGGCCTGGCCCTGGTCGTCGACCACCCGCACCTTCACGCCGGGCAAGGGCCGGCCCACCGTGCCGCCCACACGCTCGCCATCGCTTGCACGGCAGGGGTTCGACGTGAGCATCACCGTCTCGCTCATGCCGTAGCGCTCGAGGATGGTGTGGCCGGTGCGCTCGCGGAACTCGTTGAAGGTCTCCAGCAGCAGCGGCGCCGAGCCGCTGATGAACAGCCGCATGCCGGCACAGGCCTCTTTCGTGAAGCCGGCCTCGCCCAGCAACCGCACGTACAGCGTGGGCACGCCCATGAAGACCGTGGCGCGCGGCAGGTGTTCGATCACGACACGCGGATCGAACCGAGCCAGCCAGATCATCTTGCTGCCGTTGAGCAGTGCGCCATGGCTGGCCACGAACAGGCCGTGCACATGGAAGATCGGCAGGGCATGGATCAGCACGTCGCCGGGCTGCCAGTCCCAGTGGTCCTTCAGCGTGAGCGCATTGCTCAGCAGGTTGCCATGGGTGAGCATCGCCCCCTTGCTGCGTCCGGTGGTGCCGCTCGTGTAGAGGATGGCCGCCAGATCATCGGCCGCACGCACCGCGGGTTCGTGCTGGTCGCTCATCGCGGCGGCCCGCTCCAGCAGACTGCCGGTGCGGTCGTCGTTGAGCGTGAACACGCTGCGTGTGCCGGCCTTGAACGCAAGCTTGCTGACCCAGCCGAAGTTCTTGCCGGTGCAGACCACCACGGCCGGTTCGGCATTGCCGATGAAGTACTCGAGTTCGGACTGCTGGTAGGCCGTGTTCAGCGGCAGATACACAAAACCCGCGCGCAGGGTGGCGAGGTAGAGCATCAGCGCCTCGACCGACTTTTCGGTCTGCACGGCCACGCGGCTGCCTTCGGGCAGGTCGAGCGACACCAGCAGGTTGGCCATCATGGCCGTGCCGCGTTCGAGGTCGCGCCAGGTGTAGGTCAGGCCGTTGTCGGTCTCGATGGCCGCACCGTCCAGCCCGGCGGGAAAGGCCGCCCGCAGGGCGGCGAAAAGATTGTGGTTCTTCATGGTGTGCAGGGGGTGGCCCGGCCGGGGGGCCGGGGCGGGTGTCAGTCGAGCTTGGCGCCCGAGGCCTTGGCCACCTCGGCCCAGCGCTTGACTTCGGACGAGACGAACTTGCCGAAGTCATCGCCGTACAGGTTGGGCGTGTCCGAACCGAGGTTGGTCCAGGCTTCGCGCAGCTCGGGCGAGGTGAGCGCCTTGTTCATTTCGGCCGCCATCTTGTCGACGATGGCCTTGGGGGTGCCCTTGGGGGCCCAGATGCCGTACCAGGTCGCGACCTTGTAGGTCGGCACACCACCTTCGGCGGCCGTGGGCACGGTCGGGAACCCGGGCGCGCGCTTGTCGCTGGCCACCGCGATGGCACGGATGCGATTGCCCTTGATGTGGCCTGCGGACGAGCCCAGGCCGTCGAACATCAGGTCGACCTGGCCCGCGATCAGGTCCTGCAGGGCCGGGCCCGCGCCGCGGTAGGGAATGTGGGTGACGAAGGTCTTGGTCTGCAGCTTGAACAGCTCGCCGGCCAAGTGGTGGGAGGTGCCGTTGCCCGCCGAGCCGTAGTTCAGCTTGCCGGGGTTCTGGCGCATGTAGGCCAAGAGTGAAGGCAGGTCGGTGGCGGCCACCTTCTGCGGGTTCACGACGATCACCTGGGGCACGCTGGACACCAGCCCCACGGGCACGAAGTCGGTCTCGATGTTGTACTCGAGCTTGGGGTACATGGCCGGCGCGATCGCGTGATGCACCGCGCCCATGAACCAGGTGTAGCCATCCGGTGCCGCCCGCGCGGCGATGCCTGCGCCAAGCGTGCCGCCGGCACCGCCCTTGTTGTCGATCAGCACCTGGCGCCCCAGGTTCTTGGTCATGATCGCCGACAAGGGCCGGGCAAAGGCATCGGTGCCGCCCCCCGCGGGGAAGGGCACGACGATGGTGATGGGTTTGCTGGGCCAGTCGGCCGCGCCCTGGGCCAGGGCGGCAGGCAGGCCGCAGGCCAGGGTGGCGGCGGCAGCGAGAACTCGCAAGGTGTGTCGGCGTTGCATGTGTGTGTCTCCGGTGTCGGTGTTTTTGGACGGTGAATCGGTGGATCAGATGCGGGCCGACCTTCAGGTCAGTCGCTGAAGTATGCGCCGCGAGGCCACCACCTCGCCTTGCGCAAAACGCTCGTGATGGTCTTCGATGTGTCGAAGGTCATAGAGGTAGTTGACCATCAGCGAATGGGACTGGCGCAGCCCCTTGCGCGAGGTGTCCCCGCCCCAGTTGAGGCGTTCCAGGCGCGAGCCGTTGCCCAGGTGGAACCGGGCCACCGGGTTGCCTCGCGGTGTGGTGGTCTCGCGCACCAGGTAGAAGCTCGCCAGGGTGAGCAGCGCTTCGCGCACCGGCTCGGGCGTCGCGGCGGCATCGGTGGTGACCAGCGCCGACAACTCGCCGCCAGCCGTCTGGCGCAGCAGGGCCAGGGCCTCCTGCAGCCGGGCGCGGGTCCGGGGCTTGACGGTGTCCGACGCCTCGGCGCCGGCGGCCGGGGTCGCGATGCGCTCGGCCGCGTGGCGCTGCAGCCAGTCCGCAAAACCCGGGATCGGCGACAGCGTGCAGAAGGTGCGCAGCTGCGGGAACTCGCGCTGAAGCTGCTCGGCCACCCGCTTGATCAGGAAGTTGCCGAGCGACACACCCCGCAGCCCGGGTTGGCAGTTGCTGATCGAATAGAACGTGGCCACCTTGTAGCGCCGCTCGTCGGCATCCGCCGGGCTGTGCGGGTCGATCAGCGGCCCTACCGCCTCGGGCATGTCGGGCACCAGAGCCACTTCGACAAAGATCAGCGGTTCGCCAGGGAGCTGCGGGTGGAAAAACGCGAAGCAGCGGCGATCCGGCTGCAGCCGGCGGCGCAGGTCGCCCCAGCCATCGATCTCATGCACGGCCTCGTGCTGGATGATCTTCTCGAGCAATGCCGCGCTGGAGCGCCAGTCGACCTGCTCCATCTGCAGGAAGCCCGCATTGAACCAGGACGACAGCAGGTGCAGGAAGTCCGCCTCCACCGCGGCCAGCCCCGGATGGGACTTCAGGCCTTCGAGCAGGGTGCGGCGCATGCCCAAGATCACGGCCGTGCCGCCCGGGGCGCGGTTGAGCCGGCGCAGCAGCTCCTGGCGCGGTGGTTCGGCGGCGGTGGTCAGGGCAATCAGGTGTTCGGCGCGCGGCTCCTGCGCATAACGCTGGGCGGCCTGCAGCACCCGCTGGGGGTCGGGGCCGAAGTCGCGATCGAGCATGCGAAAGAAGGCAAACCGCTGCTCGGTGCCGAGCTGCGCAAAGTGGCCCAGCACCTCGCTGGCAATGGCCACGCTGTTCGACTCGCCCCGCTCGGACAGCAGCCGCTGGCAGCCCTGCACCACCTGCTCGAGCAGCCTGGCCTGGACTCGCGGGTTGGGTGCCGGCTGACCGGGAGGGCGGCTTCGGCTTCGGCCGGTGACGGATCTGAGCGAAAACATGGCAGCTCCTGGGCGCTAGGGTGAGTGGGTGGATCCGTCAGTCGATGGCGGTCGGCCCCGCGGCCGGCGCACCTTCGGCCTGGGCTTCGCCCGAGCGCAAGGCCTGCAGGGCAGCCAGCTGGGCCATCAGGTGGTCGTGCATCACGCGCTCGGCGCGGGCGGCATCACGGCGGGCGATGGCATCGATCAGGTGGCGGTGTTCGGCAATCGAGGCCTCGAGCCGGCCGGGCCAGTTGAGCTGGCGCCCGCGCAGCAGGCGCATGAACTTGCGCAGCTCGTTGGTGGCGCGGTCGAGCCAGCGGTTGCCGGCCAGGGCCTGCACCTGGCTGTGGAACACATGGTTCGCGCGGTAGTAGCCGTCGATATCGCGCGCGGCCGCGTGCAGTTCCAGCTGCTCGTGCAGTTGCTGAAGGTGGGCGATGTCCGCATCGCTGGCGCGCACCGTGGCCTCAAAGGCACAGCGCCCTTCCAGCAGGGCCATCACGGGGAAAAGCTGGGCGGCATCGGCCTCGGAGACCTCGGTGACCTGGCAGCCGCGGCGCGGCTGCAGCGTCACCAGGCCCTCGGCAGCCAGCACCTTCAGCGCCTCGCGCAACGGCGTGCGGCTGATGCCCCAGTCCTGGGCCAGCGCCATTTCATCGACCCACTGGCCCGGCAGGAGCCGCCGCTCGAAGATCAAGGTGCGCAGGCGCGTGGCCACCTCTTCATGCAGCGAGGTCGGGCGGATGGCGGAACGCAGATCGCTCAGGTCGGTCATGGCGGCTGGCCGCGGACGGCGAGTTGACGGCTCAACAATAGATCAAAAATTCATAATTACAAATCACGGGCTTTCCCGGAGGTCGTTCGCGTTTGGGGTTTCAGGTTGAACCTCACCCCGGCAGCGCCCCGTCGCCCTGCAGCACCGGCTCCTGGCGCAGCACCGCCACGGCATGGTCGACAAACGCCCTCACCTTGGCGGCCGCCTTGCGTCCTTCGGGGTACACGAGCTGCACCGGGATCGGCGCGCGTTCGTGGGCCGCCAGCACGATGCGCAGGCGGCCACTGCGCAGTTCGGCGGCCACCTGGTACGACAGCACCCGGGTCAGGCCGTGGCCGGCCAGGGCCGCCGCGATCGCGGTGTCGGCCAGGTTGGTGGCCAACTGGGCCGGTGGCGCCACCACCACCTCCTCGCCCGCCCCGGCACCCGGGCCGAAGCGCCAGGGGGTGTCGGCCCCGCCCGAGGGCGCAAAACCGATCACCGCATGCCGCTCCAGATCGGCCGGCACCTGCGGCTCCCCATGCTGCGCCAGGTAGTCGGGGGATGCCACCACCACGCGGCGCACCTGCCCCACGGCAATCGCGGTCAGGCTGGAGTCCGGCAGGCGGGCGATGCGCACTGCCACGTCATACCCTTCGTCGACCAGGTTCACCACACGGTCGGCAAAGAAGCTGCGCACCTGCACCTTGGGATACCGCCGTGCAAAGTCGAACAGGATCGGGGCCACATGCAGGCGGCCGAACATCACCGGTGCGGTCACGCACAGCAGGCCCTGGGGTTCGGCATAGGCGCCGCCGGCCTGGGCTTCGGCCTCGGCCAGTTCGGCCAGGATGCGCTTGCAGTCCGCCAGGAATCGTTCACCCGCCTGCGTCAGTCGCACGACCCGGGTGGTGCGATGCAGCAGCCGTGCACCGATGCGCGCCTCCAGGGCCACCACGGCGCGTGTCACTGCCGGCGGCGACATCTGCAGCCTGCGGGCCGCCGAGGCAAAGCCGCCGGTGTCGGCCACGGCTACGAACACACGCAGGGTGTCGAGTCGATCCATGAGGCGGCTCCTTCATCATTCCTTGGTGCGGAATGGTGAAGTGTCGTTGATGGATGTTCCATTCGTGCGGCGTAATGCCGAAGATGGCACCCAGGCACACGATCGTGCGCCCCTCCTTGTCCACTGCCCGAGGTCCCCATGACACCTTCCCAGCCCTTGCAACTGCACTTCCACCCCCTGTCGGGCCACGTCCACCGCGTGGAGCTGATGCTCGGCCTGCTGGGCCTGCCGTATGAGAAGCAGCCCGTCGACCTGCTGCGCGGCGAGCACAAGCGCCCGGAGTTCCTGGCGCTGAATGCCTTCGGCCAGGTGCCGGTGCTGGAGGACGGCGACGTCGTGCTGGCCGACAGCAACGCCATCCTGATCTACCTGGCGCGCCGCTACGCCCCCGACCAGCCCTGGTGGCCGGATGAGCCGGTAGCCATGGCCCGGGTCCAGCGCTGGCTGAGTGTGGCCGCAGGACAGCTGGCCTCGGGCGCAGCCGCCGCGCGGGTGGCCACGCTGTTCGGCCGCCCGCTCGACCCCCGATCGATGGAGATTGCCAACGAACTGCTGAGCCTGATGGACAAGCACCTTGCCGCCCTGCCCTGGCTCGCCGGCGAGCACGTCACGGTGGCCGACGTGGCGATGTACAGCTACACCGCCCACGCGCCCGAAGGCGGGGTGTCACTGGCGCCGCACGCCCGCGTGCGCGACTGGCTCACCCGCATCGAGGCGCTGCCCGGTTTTGTCGGCATGCAGCGCTCGCCCGCGCTGGCCTGACCCTGAAGGAAGACCACCATGACCGCCACTGATCCCGGCCCGATCGACAGGGGCTCGCCCTTTCACCCGGGCGAACACGCGCTGCAGCAGCGCGCCGGTGTGCGCGAGCGGCTGGAAGACATCGGCCGCAAGGTGATCCGCGACCACATGCCTGACCAGCATCGCGAGCTGTTCGAGAAACTGCCCACCCTGCTCGTGGGTGCGCTCGACGCCGCGGCTCAGCCCTGGGCCACGATGCTTGCCGGACGGCCTGGCTTCATTACCACACCTGACGCGCGCACGCTGCAGGTCACCACCGCCTTTGCGTCCGACGATCCGGTGGTGCAGGCCGTGCAGGCGTCGAGCCGGCCCCAGCCGGTCGGCCTGCTCGGCCTGGAGCCGCACACGCGCAGGCGCAACCGCATGAATGGCACGCTGGTGCAGCAGGACAACGCGCGCTGGCAGATCAGCGTCGACCAGAGTTTCGGCAACTGCCCGCAGTACATCCAGGCGCGCGAGCCGGCCTGGGTGGACACCCCGCCCGGGCCGGTGACCGAAGGCGGCGCGCAGCTCGGCCCGGCCGCCGCCGCCTTGCTGGGCCGCACCGACACGGTCTTCATCGCCTCGGCCGCACCCGGCGCGCGGGCCCATGGCGGCCCGGCCGGGGTGGATGTGTCCCACCGCGGCGGGCGCCCGGGCTTTGTGCGGGTGCGCAACGACGCCGACGGCACCCGGCTCAGCCTGCCGGACTTCCGCGGCAACTTCATGTTCAACACACTGGGCAACCTCGCGGTGCATCCCCTGGCCGGGCTGCTGGTGGTCGACCCGCTCACTGGCGACATGCTGCACCTGGCGGCGCGGGCCGAGATCCAGTGGGACGGCCCGGAGGTCGACGCCTTCCAGGGCGCGACCCGGCTGCTGCATCTGCAGGTGCTCGCGCACCGCTGGCGGCCCGGCGCGCTGCCGCTGCGCTGGCGTGACGGTGCGCCCGCGCCACAACTGGCCGACACCGGCTTCTGGCCAACGTCCACAGTGTGAGGTCCGCGCGCCCCCGTCGCCTGAAGAGGGGGCGCACCGGGTGACGGCTGCGCATTAGACTGGGCTCATCGCCCTGTCCCTGCATGAAGCCGCCATGCCGCCCGAGATCAAGCCCCCTCCCCGCCCCCCCCAGGGCACCGTGCCGCTTGCCGCACCGGCGGCCTTTCGGCCGCTGGACGATGGCTGGGTGCAATGGATCGCCGAGAACAAGCTGCGAGGCTGCACCGTCGAATCGATGATCGAGACGATGCGCCAGGCCGGGCTGGACCCGGCCGAGGCCCGCTCGGCCATCGCCCGCATGGACACCGACCCGGTGTTCATGGCGGCACTGAAGTTCCAGCAGATCCAGCGCAAGCTCGAGTCGGTGCTGGACAACCAGCAGAAGATCTGGGAGCTGGCGCCCTTTTACGACCGGGTCGAAAAACGCAGCTGCGTGACACCTGATGAATTCGTCACCCGCTACGTCATCGGCTGCCGGCCGGTGGTGCTGACCGACCTGGCCGAAGACTGGCCGGCCCGCACACGCTGGTCACCGGCCGACCTGAAGCAGCGCTTCGGCCACCTCGACGTCGAAATCCAGGCGGAACGCTCAGCCGACCCGCGCTACGAAGAGAACAAGCTCGCCCTGCGACGCACCGTGCGGCTGGCCGACTTCGTCGACCAGGTGGTGAACGGCGGGGCCACCAACGACTACTACCTGACCGCCAACAACGAGCTGCTGCGCCGCCCTGACTTTGCCCCGCTGCTCGACGACATCGGCAGCCTGCCGGCGTTTTGCGACCCCACCCAGCTGTCGCGCCATTCCTCGTTCTGGTTCGGCCCGGCCGGCACGGTCACGCCGCTGCACCATGACACGCTGATGCTGCTGCACACGCAGCTCGTGGGCCGCAAGCGCTGGCGCTTCATCTCGCCGCTGGAGATCCGCAAGGTCTACAACCACTCGGGCGTGTTCAGTCCGGTGGACATCGACCGGCCGGATTTCGATCGCTATCCCTTGTTCCGCGACGCCACGGTGCTGGAAACCATCGTCGAACCGGGCGAGACGGTCTTCCTGCCGCTGGGCTGGTGGCACCAGGTGACGGCGCTGGACACCAGCCTGTCGTTTTCGTTCAGCAACCTGGCCCTGCCCAACACCTACAGCTACGACAACCCGAACATCCTGAACTGGTGAACGCGGGCAGCGAGCGGGCGCGCCGGGCAAGGGCTCACCGCAGGCGCCCCACATAGCGCTGATCGACCGATCGCGACCGGGCCGCCGGTGGCTCGACCTCGGGCAGCGCACCCGCCGACCAGGCCGCACTGCGTGCGGCATCCGGTGCGGCAGCCTTCGGGGTCAGTGCACGCAGCACCTGTTCGAGCTTGCCAGCCCAGTCGTGCAGGTCCGGGTCGGACTCGGCCCGGCAGACCTTGAGGATCTCGCGTGCGTAGTCGGCATTGCTGGCCATCCACTCCGTGTCGGTCACCCGCCCCAGTTTGCGACGCAGCAGCACATGCAGGTGCGCCGCAATGGCCAGACGTTCACTCGGACTCATCCTGGGACTCCTTTCGGGGTGTGCGCAAGCGTTGATGAACTTGTAAGCAAACCCGGTGCCAGTGCCCTATGCCCAACATTGGCACAAGCTATTTGTTCTCCGCGCTGAATTGATTCAAACTATTAATCAAGAATCATTCTCATTTCGGAGTGTCTGCCATGGCCAAGACCGCAACCTTTGGCGTCATGCACCTGGGCATTGCCTTTGCCGTCAGTTATGCCCTGACCGGCAGTGTGGCAATTGCCGGTGCCATCACCTTTGTCGAGCCGCTGGTCAACACGGTGGCCCACTACTTCTTTGACAAGTACTGGTCACATCCACGATTCATCGGGTTCAGGCAGAGAGCGCATGCTTACTTCAAGGCGCTCGGCGCTCGCACCACCGCCCCCGCTGCACCGTGAGGGCAGGCACCCTGTCGGCGTCTGTCCTACAAGCCGGCGCCCGCCTGCCGACGGCGCAAAACGATGCATCTGGTAAGGTCGGTTGCAATGCATTTGCACCTATGCAACCCTTCCCAGGCGGCCCTGTTCCTCGATTTCGACGGCACGCTCGCTGACCTGGCCCCTCGCCCCGAGGCCGTGCATGTGGACGCCGGCCTCGTGCCCTTGTTGCGCGCGGCACACGCCCGTCTCGACGGCGCCGTGGCCATCATCTCAGGGCGTACCGTGGCCGAAATCGATCACTTCCTGAGGCCTCTGCAACTGGCCGTGGCCGGCATCCATGGCGCCCAGGGGCGCCGTGTGGACGGCATGCTCTGGCAGGTCGAGCCCCCTGGCCTGGACGCCGTTGGCGCCGCCGCGGCCGCCCTGGTCCAGGCCCACCCGGGGCTGCTCCTCGAACGCAAGGGGGCCGCACTGGCACTGCACTACCGGCAGGTGCCGTCGCTCGAATCCCTGTGCATCGCCACGCTGGCGCAGGCCGTGCGTGACCTGCCCGGCGTGGAACTGATGCGCGGCAAGTGTGTGGTCGAGGTCAAGCCCGCCGCCGTGAGCAAGGGGCGCGCCATCCACGACTTCATGTGCGAACCGCCGTTTGCCGGTCGCACCCCCGTGTTCATTGGTGACGACATCACCGACGAGGCCGGCTTCGAGACCGTGCTGCGTCTGGGGGGCGACGCCATCAAGGTCGGTGCCGGGCCCAGCCTGGCGCCTCACCGGCTGGCCAGTCCGGCCGCTGTCCACGCCTGGCTGGCCGCCTGGACCCACCACACGCCCGAAGCCCTGCACCGGAGGGATGCATGACCTCGACCCCATCGCTGAATCTCGGCGTCATCGGCAACTGCGCCTTCAGTGCCTTGGTCGATGACCGCGCACGCATCGTCTGGAGCTGCCTGCCGCGCTTCGACGGCGACCCCGTCTTCAATGCCCTGCTCGACACCTCGGCGGACAGCGCCTGTTTTGCGATCGAGATCGAGGACTTTGCGCAGTCCCAGCAGTGGTATGAACCGAACACCGCGATCCTGCACACCCTGCTGATCGACGGCGCCGGGCAAAGCGTGCAGATCACCGACTTCGCGCCGCGCTTCCTGGCGCGCTCACGCTATTTCCGCCCGACGATGCTGGTGCGGCGTGTGACGCGTGTGCAGGGGGCCCCCCGGGTGCGCGTCGTGCTGCGGCCCCGCTTCGACTGGGGGCGTCGCGCCCCCACCATCACGCAGGGCAGCAACCATGTGCGGTATGTCGGCGACGACATGACCCTGCGGCTGAACACCGACGCGCCGATCTCGCATGTGCTGTCGCACCATTCGTTCGTGCTGACGCGCGACCTGCATTTCCTGCTCGGGCCGGACGAAACGCTGGCCGACGGCATCGCCGACACGGCCCGTCACTTCGAGCAGGAGACCGCCGCCTACTGGAAGGGCTGGAGCCAGCGCCTGGCGGTACCGCTGGAGTGGCAGGACGCCGTGATCCGCGCGGCCATCACGCTGAAGCTGTCGTTGTTCGAGGACACCGGCGCGATCATCGCCGCGATGACCACCAGCATCCCCGAGGCGCCGGGCAGCCAGCGCAACTGGGACTACCGCTACTGCTGGCTGCGCGACGCGTTTTTTGTGGTGCGTGCACTCAACAGCCTGTCCGAGGTCGGCACGATGGAGGACTACCTGCGCTGGCTGGCCGATGTGGTGGCCGGCGCCGCAGGCGGGCACATCCAGCCGCTGTACGGCATCGGCCTGGAGCGCGAGCTGCCCGAGCGGGTGCTGGACCATCTGAGCGGCTACCGCGGCATGGGTCCGGTGCGGGTGGGCAACCAGGCCCAGGAGCACTTCCAGCATGACGTCTACGGCAACGTGGTGCTGGGCGCTGCACAGGCCTTCCACGACCATCGCCTGCTGCACCGCGCCGGCCAGGCCGAGTTCCATCAGCTCGAAGCCGTGGGCGAGCGGGCCGTGCGGGTGTTCGACCAGCCCGATGCCGGCATGTGGGAGCTGCGCACGCGCGCGCGTGTGCACACCTCGTCGGCCTTGATGAGCTGGGCCGCCTGCGACCGCCTGGCGAAGATCGCGCGCACCCTGCAGTTGCCCACGCGCAGTGTCTACTGGCACACCCATGCGCAGGCGATGCGCGAGCGCATCCTGAAGGAGTCCTGGAGCGAAGCCCGACAAGCCTTTGCCGAGAGTTTTGGCGGCAGCGACCTCGACGCGAGCGTACTGCTGATGGCCGAGGTGGGGTTCATCGATCCGCGTGACCCGCGCTTCATCGCCACGGTCGAGGCGCTCGAAGCCAGCCTGTGTGACGGCCCCTACATGCGCCGCTATGAAGCGCCCGACGATTTCGGCAAACCCGAGACGGCCTTCAACATCTGCACCTTCTGGCGCATCGATGCGCTGGCGCGCATCGGCCGGACCGAACAGGCCCGCGAGATCTTCGAGGCCATGCTGGCCGCACGCAACCCGCTGGGGCTGCTGTCCGAGGACACCCACCCGGCGAGCGGCGAGATGTGGGGCAACTTTCCGCAGACCTATTCGATGGTGGGGATCATCAACGGCGCCATGCGCCTGTCGGCCCCGTGGGATTCAGTCATATGAGGAGGCCGTGTTGACGGACGTGATCGCAAGCCGAAGAACATCGGGGCCGGGGCGCCCCACAGTGGGTCCGCAGCCCGGCCCGCACCGCCCGGTGCACCGCGCGCCCGGAGCGCCGTCATGAGCCGGCTCGTGGTGGTGTCCAACCGCGTGGCCGATCCACGCAAGTCGGCCGCGGGCGGTCTGGCGGTCGCACTCGGCGAGGCACTGGCGACCACCGGCGGCCTGTGGTTCGGCTGGAGCGGCAAGGTGATCGAGGCCGAGGAAGGGGCACGCGGCGAGGGCGAGCTGCACCTGCACACCGCCGGGCGGGTCACCCTGGCCACCGTGGACCTCAGCCGCGAAGACCATGACAGCTACTACCTGGGCTACAGCAACGGCGTGCTGTGGCCGGTGTTCCACTACCGCCTCGACCTGGCGGACTTCGATGCCGGCTACATCCACGGCTACCGGCGGGCCAACCAGTTGTTCGCCCGCAAGCTGGCACCGCTGCTGCGTCCCGACGACACGATCTGGATCCATGACTACCACCTGATTCCGCTCGCCGCCGAACTGCGGGCGATGGGCTGTTCGCAGCGCATCGGCTTTTTCCTGCACGTGCCGCTGCCGCCGCCGATGATCCTGGCGGCCATCCCGCAGCATGAATGGCTGATGCGGGCGTTTTTCGCCTACGACCTGGTGGGCTTCCAGAGCAACACCGACGCGCAGCACTTTTCGCGCTACGTGCGCAACGAAGCACGCGCCGAGGTGCTGCCCGATGACCGCCACCGGGCATTCGGCCGCACGGTGTGCGCGCGAGCCTTCCCGATCGGCATCGACGTCGACGAGTTCCAGGCGCTGGCGTCGGGCAAGGAGTCACGCGAGACCTTCAACACCATGCGCGAGCAGTATTCGCGTCGCCGCCTGCTGGCCGGCATCGACCGACTCGACTACTCCAAGGGCATTCCGCAGCGGGTGCGGGCGTTTCGCGAACTGCTCAAGAACTACCCCGAGAACCGCAACAGCGCCACGCTGATCCAGATCGCCTCGCCCACGCGCGAGAGTGTCGATGCCTACACCGACATCCGCACCGAACTCGAGGGCCTGTGTGGCGCCATCAATGGCGACTACGGCGAGCTGGACTGGATGCCGGTGCGCTACATCCACCGCACGGTGGCGCGCAAACGGGTGCCTGGCTTGTGCCGCGCCGCGTGTGTCGGGCTGGTCACGCCGTTGCGCGACGGGATGAACCTCGTCGCCAAGGAATATGTGGCTGCCCAGGATCCGGCCGATCCGGGCGTGCTGGTGCTCTCGCGTTTTGCCGGCGCGGCCGAGCAGCTCGAAGAAGCCCTGCTGGTCAACCCGTACGACACCAGCGGCACCGCACAGGCCATCCAGCAGGCGCTGCAGATGCCGCTGGCCGAACGGCAGGAGCGCCACGGCAAGCTGCTCGAACGCATCCGCAGGCACGACGTGCACTGGTGGCGACGCAGCTTCCTTGAAACACTGGCTCAGCTGCCCGGCTGAAGCCCGGGGCGTTCACGAGCGCCCTTCCACCCCCCTGGACAAAGGAGAACCTGACCGATGTTCGAGCACCTCTTGCAATCAGCACAGGACCTGTGGGCGCAACTGGGCGGTGCCACGATGATCGCCCTGCGCATCACGCTGATCGCGATCGCCGCGTGGGTGATCGTCGGTGTGGCGCACCGGGCCATCCGCACGTTTCGCGAGCGGCTGTCGGCACGCATGGACGATCGTGAGGCCGTCAAGCGGGCCGAAACCCTGGGCCGCGCCGCGCGCTATCTGGTGAGTGTGGTGGTCACGCTCATCACGGCGATCCTGATCCTGTCGGAACTGGGCGTCTCGATCGCGCCCATCCTCGGCGCGGCCGGTGTGGTGGGCCTGGCGATCGGATTTGGTGCCCAGAGTCTGGTGAAGGACTATTTCGCAGGCTTTTTCATCTTGCTCGAGAACCAGATCCGGCAGGGTGACGTCGTGAAGCTGGGCGATCACGCGGGCGGCGTCGAGGAGATCACACTGCGCTACGTGCGCCTGCGCGACTACGACGGCAACGTGCACTTCGTGCCGAATGGGTCGATCACGACCGTGGTCAACATGACGCGTGGATTTGCCAATGCCGTGATGGATGTCGGTGTGGCCTATCGCGAGGACGTTGACGAGGTGATGGCTGTGGTGAAACAAGTGGGCGCCGAACTGCGCGCCGACCCGGATTTTGCGCCGCGCATCCTGGGCGACCTGGAGATGGCCGGCGTGGAACGGCTGGACGATTCTGCCGTGGTGCTACGGTGCCGGCTGCGTTGCGCACCGAGCGAGCAGTGGGGGGTCAAGCGCGAGTTCCTGCGCCGCGTGAAGCGCGCCTTCGATACGCGCGGCATCGAGATCCCCTACCCTCACCTCACGCTGTATCCGGGCGTGGGCAAGGATGGTGACGCCCCGGCGTTTGCCTTGAACAGCCCGCGGCCAGGCACGGCCGGCGCGCATTGAGGCGCAGGTTCAGGGAGTCCTTCTCAGGACGCCCTCCCCGGGGCCGTCGCCTGTTCAACGTGCCCGAGCCAGCGCAACGCCTGCTCCCGACTGTCACCGCACATGTCAGGATCGGGCCGCAGCGACACGCAGACTGCCGGCCGCTCGGGCCGGCCGAACAGGCGGCAGCGCAGTTGTTCGTCCAACTGGATGCACGGCACTCCCGCCGGCTTGCCGTGCGGCATGCCGGGAATGGCGGTGGTGATCGAAGGGGCGATGCAGCAGGCGGCGCAGTTCGGGCGGCAATCCATGCGGTCATTGTCGCCGCGATGCCGGCCATGCTGGCGGCGAGAAAGCTGCGCTGGGGCCCGGCTTACCAGGCCGTGTCGGGCGGCAACTGAAGCTCGTTGCCGGATCGAAACAGCGGAGACTCGGCGGCGGCCATGAAGGCCGCACTGTCTGGCTCCTTGCCCAGTGCTGCGCACAGGTCTTCGAGCGCCTGCAGGCGGCTGTCCATTGAACTGATCCAGTGGGACGACCGGCCGGCGAACAAACCCGACAGCACCAGCATCCGCTGGGACCAGGCCAGTGCCGGCGCGCCGTGGCGGTGTGTGACCCGCCAGGCCTGTTCGAGCTCGGACGGCGACACGCAAAGCATGCCGGCGACCGGCACCATGCCGTCTTGCGACCTGGTCTGAGGCTTGTTCGACGCGTGGACCATGACACCCTCACCCACCGAATAAGCGCCCGATTGTGTGGATGCCCCTGAACGGCCGCAAGTCCGCCAGGGCAGGATTTCCCCTGCACCCCCCCATCAGAGGGTGCGGGAAACACCAGGGTCACCCGACTTTGTGCGTTAGACGCACAATGCTTCTGCCACACGGATCGGTGAGCTTTTGCGTGAAGGGTCACCCGCCGATTTCCGTGACGCCGCAGTCCGCAAAAATTAGAATGAAGGGTTTACCCGCTCTTGGGCCACAGGGTGCTGTTCCCTGGCCGGCCCGGACGCTGCGGCGCGCTGCGGCTCCGATCAACATCGTTGACGGGCTGCCCGGGCCGGAGAGGCTCCTTTAGACAAACAGCGACAACGGTGGAGTGCAGGATGTTGTATCCGCATGAATTTGACGTGATCGTCGTTGGCGGAGGCCACGCCGGGACCGAAGCCGCCCTGGCTGCGGCCCGCATGGGCTGCAAGACCCTGCTGCTGACCCACAACATCGAGACGCTTGGGCAGATGAGCTGCAACCCGTCGATCGGCGGGATCGGCAAGGGCCATCTGGTCAAGGAAGTGGATGCGCTCGGTGGGGCGATGGCGGCTGCCACCGATGAGTCCGGCATCCAGTTCCGCATCCTCAATGGCTCCAAGGGCCCGGCCGTGCGCGCCACGCGAGCTCAGGCGGACCGCATCCTGTACAAGGCGGCCATCCGTCGCCGCCTCGAGAATCAACCCCATCTCTGGCTGTTCCAGCAGGCTGTGGACGACCTGATGGTCGAGGGCGATCGGGTGGTGGGGGCGGTGACGCAAGTGGGCGTCCGCTTCCGAGCCCGTGCCGTGGTGCTCACTGCCGGCACCTTCCTGGATGGCAAGGTGCATGTGGGTCTGAACCACTATGCCGCGGGACGGGCGGGTGACCCGCCCGCGGTCAGCCTCTCAAGCCGGCTCAAGGAATTGAGGCTGCCTCAGGGGCGACTGAAGACCGGCACGCCGCCGCGCATCGACGGGCGCAGCATCGACTTTTCGCGGCTGGTCGAACAGCCCGGCGACCTGGACCCGGTGCCAGTGTTCAGCTTCCTCGGCCACGCGTCCCAGCACCCTCAACAGGTGCCCTGCTGGATCACCCACACCAACGAGCGCACCCACGACATCATTCGCTCAGGTTTTGACCGCAGCCCGATGTTCACGGGAGTGATCGAAGGCGTGGGGCCGCGCTACTGCCCCAGCATCGAAGACAAGATCAACCGGTTTGCCGACAAGGACAGCCACCAGATCTTCCTCGAGCCCGAAGGGCTGACCACGCACGAGTTCTATCCGAACGGGATTTCCACATCCTTGCCTTTTGATATCCAGCTCGCTGCAGTTCGGTCCATGGCCGGGCTGGAGCAGGCCCACATCCTGCGCCCAGGCTATGCGATCGAATACGACTACTTCGATCCACGCGAGCTGAAGCCCAGTTTCGAGACACGTGCGATCCAGGGCCTGTTTTTCGCCGGCCAGATCAACGGCACCACCGGGTATGAAGAGGCTGCTGCACAAGGCCTCTTTGCGGGGGTGAATGCGGGGCTGCAGGTTCAGGGCCGCGCCCCATGGCTGCCGGGCCGCGACCAGGCCTACCTCGGTGTGCTGGTCGACGATCTGATCACCAAGGGCGTGACCGAGCCTTATCGCATGTTCACCAGCCGCGCCGAGTTCAGGCTGCAATTGCGTGAGGACAATGCCGACCTGCGACTCACCGAGATCGGCCGTGAGCTGGGGCTGGTCGACGACGAGCGCTGGGCCGCCTTCAATCGGAAGCGTGACGCTGTTTCACGTGAAACAGAGCGCCTGCGTTCGACGTGGGTGCATCCCGGTATCGTCCCTGCAGCCGACGCAGAGCGTTTGCTGGGCAAGGCACTGGAGCATGAATACAACCTCGCCGACCTGCTGCGCCGTCCTGCGGTCAACTTCGACACCCTGTGTGAACTGGCAGCGATTGCCCGCCCGGATGCCGACGTTTCACGTGAAACACTGACCGGCACCCTGGGGCCCGAACTCGCCGCGGCGGTGATCGAACAGGTCGAGATCAGCACCAAGTACGCGGGCTACATCACGAAGCAGCAGGATGAGGTGCAGCGCGCTGCAGCCTATGAACAGCTCAGACTGCCAGCCGATCTCGACTACATGCAGGTCACCGCCCTCAGCTTCGAAGCGCGCCAGAAGCTCAACAAACACCGACCCGAAACCCTCGGGCAAGCCTCGCGCATCTCGGGCCTGACGCCCGCTGCGATCTCCTTGCTCCTGATCCACCTGAAGAAGGGCCGCTTCAAGGGTTTCATCGACACCGATCAGACGCCCGCGCCCGATCAGGCCGCAGCCGCATGACCCGCACCGACCGGCCCCTCGAATCGCGCCTGCTGGCCGCAGCAGACGCCCTCGGCCTCACGCTTTCTGACGGCCAGATAGCCCAGTTGCTGGACTACCTCGCCCTGATTCAGCGCTGGAACCGCGTCTACAACCTCACCGCAATCCGCGACCCCGAGGCCATGCTGACGCATCACGTGATCGACAGCCTCGCCGTGGTGCCCGCACTGCGCCAAGGCCACTGCACGCGGCTGACCCGGGTGCTCGACGTGGGCAGCGGTGCCGGCCTGCCCGGCGTGGTCATCGCCATCACGCTGCCCGGCTTGGCCGTCGACTGTGTCGACACCGTGGGCAAAAAGGCAAGCTTCATCCAGCAAGTCGCAGCGGAGCTCAGGCTGCCGCACTTGCGAGGCCTGCACGCACGCGTGGAAGCCCTGCCGCCTGCCGCTGCGGATGTGGTCACGTCACGGGCGTTTTCGTCCCTGCTCGACTTCACGCAACTGACCCGCCAGCACCTGGCCCCCGGCGGCGTGTGGATGGCCATGAAAGGCAAACACCCGACGGACGAACTGGCCACGCTGCCCTCCGATATCGACGTGTTTCACGTGGAACATCTGACCGTCCCCGGGCTGGATGCGGAGCGCTGCGTGGTTTGGATGAAGCCTCGCAACGCCTGACCTCTACCCCACAACGTCAGACCACCCCCGACACATCCACCCAACCAACCACCAGAGCGCCCCCATGCCCGGCATCACCGACTACGGCGCCTTCTGCGCCGCCATCCTGATCTTCCTCGCCCTTCCCGGCCCTGGCACCTTCACCCTGCTCACAGCCACCGGCAAAGGCGGATTCCGCGCCGGTGCCGCGGCCACACTGGGCCTGATCGCCGGCGACCAGGTCCTGCTGTGGCTGGCGGTGGCGGGCGTGGCTGCCCTGCTGGCCGCGCACCCGACGGTCTTCCATGCGGTGCAATACCTGGGTGCGGCCTACCTCGCCTGGATCGGCCTGCGCCTGCTGCGTGCGCGTGACGCAGCCACGCCCGTGATCCAGCTTCAGCCCGGTCACTACGCGCGCCAAGGCTTCCTGATCACTTTGCTGAACCCCAAGGCCATCATGTTCTACATGGCCTTTTTCCCGCTGTTCATCGATCCGGCCAACCACCAGGGTGCACTCACCTTTGCCACCATGGCCGCCACGATCGCCACGATCACCCTGGTCTACTGCCTTACCCTGTGTGCCTGTGCACAGGCCCTCGCCACCCGCCTGAAGGCCAACCGCGCCATTGCGCGCTGGCTGGAACGCCTGGCAGGTGTGTTCCTGATCGGCTTCGGCATCAAGCTCACCACCCAATGAGCCCGCCGACCGGCCCGCGGCCCGCAGCGCCTTGACGCTGCCCCGACCCCGCACGGAAAATCGCCGGTCCGACGGACCGCCCGGCATGCGACAGCCGCTCGCCAGCAGCCCGTCAATGCGATGATCCCTTCCCAGGCCAGCATCGCGGACGACATCGACCGTGTCCTCCGCCTGCCCCTGACCACCCCGGACCCCCGCCCGCCCTGCCCGGCCCTGCCGCCGGGCACGCCTTGATCGAGAGACACGCATCCACCCCATGGCCAAGATCTTCTGCATCGCGAATCAGAAAGGCGGCGTCGGCAAGACCACCACCGCCGTGAACCTGGCCGCTGGACTGGCCCGTGTGGGCCAGCGTGTCCTCCTGGTCGACCTCGACCCGCAGGGCAACGCGACGATGGGCTCCGGTGTGGACAAGCGAGCGCTGCCGCTCACGGTCTACGAGGTGCTGCTCGAAAGCGCGACCGTCGCTGAGTCTCGCGCTCGTTCCGAACTCGGGGGCTACGATGTGCTCGGCGCCAACCGCGAGCTGGCCGGGGCGGAAGTTGAACTCGTCTCGCAGGAGCGACGGGAGCGCCGACTCAAGACCGCCCTCGAAGCTGTCGACTCAGACTATGACTTCGTGCTGATCGATTGCCCCCCGTCGCTGTCGATGCTGACCCTCAACGGCCTCGTCGGCGCCCATGGCGTGATCGTGCCGATGCAGTGCGAATACTTCGCCCTCGAAGGCCTGTCCGATCTGGTCAACACCATCAAGCAGGTCCACGCCAACCTGAACCCCGACCTCAAGATCATCGGCCTGCTGCGGGTGATGTTCGATCCACGCATCACGCTGCAGGGCCAGGTCAGCGACCAGCTCAAGCAGCATTTCGGCGACAAGGTCTTCAACAGCGTCATCCCGCGCAACGTGCGCCTGGCGGAAGCGCCCAGCTACGGCCAACCCGGCGTCGTGTTCGACCCGGCCTCCAAGGGGGCCCAGTCCTACATCGACTTCGCACGCGAGATGGTGGCCCGCATCCAGAACCTCTGAGGCCGCCGTGTCGTCCCGCCTCGCCCCGCCCGAGCAGCCCTCGCACGAACCCTGGCCCGACACGCTCCTGCGCCGCATCGAGGACGCCGGGCTGAACGCCTCCGCCCCGACCCAGCAGCGCTGGCTCGACGGCTGGCTGGTGCGCACCTGTCCGGGCAAGGCCAAGCGCGCTCGATGCATCAACCCGGTTGCTGACGGTCACCTGCCGCTGTCCGAGCGCATCGCCCTGTGCGAGCAGGCTTACCACGACGCCAGCCTGCCGATGATCTTTCGCATCACACCGTTCTGCCGCCCCGCCGGCCTCGACGACACGCTCCACGGCCTGGGGCTGCAGCGCTTCGACGACACCCGCGTGATGCTCACCACCCGCCTGCCCCAGGCACAGCCCGAACCCGGCCTGACGCCCGAAGCGGTGACAAGCGACCAGTACGCCGCAGCGGTCGGCACACTGCGCGGCTCTCCGCCCGAGCAGCAGACGGCCCACGCCCAACGCCTGCGCCACTCGCCGGTGCCGTACCACGGTCATGTGATCCGTGAGCAGGGTGAGATCGTGGCTTGTGCGCAATTCGCACAAGAGTTCGACCTGGTCGGGCTGTACGACGTCCACACCGCCTCTTCCCACCGCGGGCGCGGACTGGCCCGCCGCCTGTGTACCACCTTGCTCGCTCAGGCCGCCGCCCGCGGGGCCCGGGCCGCCTACCTCCAGGTTGAACACGACAACCACCCGGCACGTGCCGTGTACCATCGCCTGGGTTTCCAAGACGCCTATGCCTACCACTACCGCAGCCGCGAGCCCGGCTCGGCCTGAGGCCGGCACCCCGACCCACTCTGCCCGATCTCCGATGCGCACCCTGCTCCTGCCCGGCTGGCTCAATTCCGACCCCGACCACTGGCAAAGCCATTGGGAGCGTCAGCATGGTGACGTGAGGGTGGAGCAGGACGACTGGGAATGGCCCCGTCGCGGCGACTGGATGGCCCGCCTGGACGAGACCCTGCTGGCCGACCCCACGCCCAGCCTGCTGGTCGCCCACAGCCTGGGCTGTCAGCTGGTGGCCGCATGGGCGGCACACTCTCGCCATACCGCTCAGGTCCGGGGCGCCCTGCTGGTCGCACCGCCCGACACCGAACGCGATGACATGCCGCCCCAGTTGCACTCATGGCGGCCCATCGTTCGCCAGCGCCTGCCCTTTCCGGCCATCGTGGTCCTGAGCACCGACGACCCCTACTGTGCGGCGTCGCGTGCCGCCGAGATGGCCGCCGACTGGGGCGCCCGGATGCTGAGCCTGGGGCCGCGTGGCCACATCAACGCCAGCTCCGGGCTGGGCGACTGGCCTGAGGGCCGCGCGCTGCTCGACACCCTGCGCGCCCCGGCCCATCCCTGAACACAGACGACACTTTCCATGGTCACCAAAAAACCCAAGGGCCTCGGCCTCGGACTCGAAGCCCTGCTGGGCCCCAAGGTCAGCGACACGGCCGCGGCACCGGCACCCGAGCGCACACCCGCCACCCTGAAGCTCACGCAGATGCAGGCCGGCAAGTACCAGCCTCGCACCCGCATGGACGAAGGCTCGCTGTACGAGCTGGCCGAAAGCATCAAGGCCCAGGGCATCATGCAGCCCATCCTGGTGCGCCCGCTCGGCCCCGGCACGCCGGGCGCGACCGCGCAGTACGAGATCATTGCCGGCGAACGCCGCTTCCGGGCCGCACGCCTGGCCGGGCTCGACGAGGTGCCGGTGCTCGTCAAGGAGGTGCCCGACGAAGCTGCCGCCGCGATGGCGCTGATCGAGAACATCCAGCGCGAGGACCTCAACCCGCTCGAAGAAGCCCAGGGCCTGCAACGCCTGGTCAACGAGTTCGGCCTGACCCATGAGCAGGCTGCCCAGGCCGTCGGCCGTTCGCGCAGTGCGGCGTCCAACCTGCTGCGTCTGCTCAACCTGAGCGAACCGGTGCAGAACATGCTGATGGCCGGTGACCTCGACATGGGCCACGCCCGAGCGCTGCTGGCGCTCGACGCCGCCCGCCAGATCCTCACCGCCAACGAGATCGTCGCGCGCAAGCTCAGCGTGCGTGAAGCCGAAAAGCTCGTCACCCAGGCCAGCCAGCCACAGGCCCCCAGCCGTGCGGGCAACCGGCGCGACAAGTCGCGCGACATCGTGCGCATCGAAGAACAACTCTCGGACCACCTCACCGCGCAGGTCGAGATCCGCGTGAAAAAGCGCACCCGCCGCGGCGAACAGGGCGAAATCGCGATCGCCTTCGGGTCCCTCGAAGAACTCAATGGCCTGCTCGACAAGCTCGGCCTGGCCGAACGCTGACCGCCCGACCGCCCCCCGGGCCCGCGGCCACGTCCTGACGGCACGGGGCCAGCGGGGCGGCCTGCACGGCCCCACACCCAAGGCCGTGGAGCCGCACGCATGATGAACCATCGCAACATCACGCTGCGGCAATTCCGCTACTTCATCGCAGTGGCCGAATCCAGCTCGGTGGCGGCCGCCTCGCGCATGCTCAGCATCGCCCAGTCGGCCATCACCAAGTCCATCCTCGAACTCGAAGACACCCTCGGGTTCGCGCTGTTCGAGCGCAGCCCCAAGGGCATGATG
The DNA here is from genome assembly GCA_946482595.1 of uncultured Comamonadaceae bacterium. The sequence goes on along the minus strand of CAMLSD010000017.1, from coordinate 5,972 downwards.
CTGACACCTGACGGACACCGCTTCCTGGTCAGCGCACGCAAGGTGATCTCGGCTGTGGCCGACGCCACTCGCCTGCACCGCGCCCAGCCCACCCAGCTCGCCGGCCCCTTGTCGGTCGGGGTGACCAGTCTGGTGGCCGGTTACTACCTGTCCGAACTGCTCACGCGCTTCCAGCGCAGCTGCCCGGCGGTGCAGCTGCATGTGGTGGAAGAATCCCCGCCCTTCCTCGAGCACCTGCTGATCAATGGTGAGCTGGATGTGGCCATCATGGTGTCCAACGCGCTGGGCGAACCCCAGGCCCTGGTGGCCGAAACCCTGACCCGCTCGCCCAACCGTGTCTGGATGGCCGCGAACCACCCGCTGGCCGAGCGCGACGAGGTCACGCTCGAAGACTGCACGCGCCACGACCTCATCGTGCTCGAGGCCGACCGCATCGAGGACCTGATGCGTTCGATCTGGGCCCGCCATCACCTCAAGCCGCGCGTGATGCTCAAGACTTCGTCGCTGGAGGCGGTGCGTTCACTGGTGGGTGTGGGCGCGGGCATCACGGTGCTGCCCGACTTCCTCTACCGTCCCTGGACGCTCGACGCCGAACACGTCGAGGCCCGCCAGCTGCGCGACGAGCTGCCGACCGTCGATGTCGGGCTGGTCTGGCGCCGAGGCCTGAGCGTCAAGCCGGCCGCCGCCGAGTTCATCGAGGTGGCCCGCGAACAGTCGCGCACGCGTGGCCGCCGCTCCGTGCTCTGACACACACCGCACCCTCCCTGAGCGCCGCCGGCGCAAGCTCTGCTCACACTGGTTTCATCCAGCAACACAAACCCTCGGCCTGAGGGGGTCGCATCACGGGGGCACTTGCGCAGAATGCGTCGCTTCACTCCCTTGCTGCACTGCAACACCCCATGGCCCTGCTCACCGCATCGTTTGCCCAGACCGGCCCGATCCCCTCGCTGACCCCGCCGGTGCCCGGCGGCAGCCACGCCACCGACAGCGTGCGTGACACCCTCAATGAGCTGCTCGGCACCTACGCCGACACCGAGCTGGCCGTGGTGACCGAGATCATTGCCGAGCAAGTCCTCGAAGACAGCTTCGAGCCCGGCGGCGTGTGGCGCCTGCGCACCGACTCCTGGCTCGTGCACCTGACGCCCCAGCCCGGCGGCAGCATCGGTGAAGGCGGGACAAAACTCAGCGAGATCCGCGCCGAACACACCCAGACCGGCCAGACCCTGATCGTGCGAGGTACGCTCGACTTTTCCGGCCTGCCGCTGACCACCGACTACCGTCCCGGCGCCCGCATCACCGAGATCGAGGTGCTGGACACCGGCCCCCTGACCAGCCAGCCGACCACCGCCCGCCTCGTGCTCGACGCCACCTACCAGCCGCAAGGCTGGACCGGCAGCGTGCAGTCGCTCACGCTGACCGATACCGCCAACGGCGCGTTGAACACCCTGACGCTGGGGGGCAACCTCGCGCTCGACCCGGTGTTCGGCGACCTGCGCATCAGCGGTGGCACCGTCAGCGCGCTCACCCAGACCACCCAGACCGCAGGTGGCGGTGCCGTCATCAACCAGCTCACGCTGAGTGGCGCGGCGGTGCCGGACACCGCCACCGTCGGCCAGCTCTTTGCCACCGCCCAGGCCGGCAACGACACCCTCGCCCTGAGCGGCAATGGCAGCGGTGTCGCCTTGGGCCACGGCGGGCACGACCGCTTTGTGCTCACCGCCGCCGGCCCGGCCACCCAGGGTGTCAATGGCGGCACGGGAGTGGACGTGGCCGTGTTCGACGCACCGCGCGCGGAGTTCACGCTCGGCCCGGGCAGCACCGAGGGCAGCGTGCGCGCCAGCCGCGCCGGGTCGGGCGCCGACGAATTCCTGGACGTCGAATACCTGCAGTTCACCGACGCCCTGGTGCCGCTGGTGCAACGCGAGCGCCCGAGCGGGCCCGCCTATGGCCAGACCCCCGAATTCCTGTTCGACCCGGTGCACTACCTGGGCGCCCACCGCGAGCTGATCGGTACGCTCGACTTCTCCGAGGCCCTGGCGCACTGGAACAACGTTGGCGCCGCCCAGGGCTGGGCGCCGAACTACTGGTTCGACGCCGACTACTACGCCCAGCGCTGGGAAGACCTGCGCGGCCTGGACGACCGCACGCTGTTCTGGCACTACAACCTGTACGGCGTCTGGGAAGGCCGCTCGGCCGGCCCGCTGTTCGACCAGTTCGACGGCAACCGCTATCTGCAGGACAACCCCGACGTGGCCGGCTATGTGGATGCCAACGTGGCCGACTTCCTGGGCAGCCGCACCAATGGTGCCATCGCCCACTTCGCGATCTACGGTGAGCTCGAAGGCCGCGTGGCCCACGACACCAGCGGTGCGGTGATCGTCACCGACTACTTCTTCCCGATCTGAGCGGCCGTGGCGCTGCCCGGTGCGTCCGGATGCCGCACCAGCAGTGCACCGGCGGTGGCCTCGACCTGATCGAACCATTGCGCCAGCGGCGGCGGATAGGCCACACCGGCCGACCAGCGGCGGCGGATCTGGTGCGCGGTCGTGCGCAGCTGCCAGGCCGCTTCGCGGGCGATCAGGGTCAACTCGGCACGCAGGGCGTCGTCCATCGCGTCCGGGTCGCCCAGCCAGTCGAGCTGAGCCGCATCGACCCCGGCTGCGGCCATCATGCGCGCCAGCGACTGCAACTGCTGCACCATGGTCTGCAGCATCTCGCGGTCGCGGGCCGACAGCTGCGGCGCGGTCTGCACCACCGCCGCCATCACCTGCGGCCACTGCGCCACGAGGTCCCCGAGCGAGCGCAAGGGCAAGACCGGATCGGCCAGCTTGCTCAACCGTGCCGCCTCGGCATCGACCACCGGCTTGAGCAGGCTTTCGACCGCCTGCACCAGCTCCGGGTCATAGCGGCCCTTGTTGAGCCGCAACAGCAGCGAGATCCGCAGCTCCGGGTGGTCGCGCCCGCCACCGAACATCGCAGTCGCCACCTCGCAGACCGACAGAATGCGCCCCCACGGGCTGATCGCCTCGCCCACCAGCCCGCGCGGGTAGCCCGAGCCATCCAGCCGCTCGTGGTGCTCCAGGATCGCCGTCACCACATCCTTCGGATACACATGGTGCTTTTGCACCAGCATGCTGGTGGTGATCGGGTGGGCGTACAGGTGCTTGCGGTGCTCGCCAGTGATCTCGTGCTCGGGCTGCAGCATGATCGGATCGATGTGCAGCATGCCCAGGTCGTGCAGCAGCCCGGCGGCTGCGACCATGCCCATGTCAAAACGTGACGCCACCGGCCCCTGGGTCAGCCAGGCGGCCATCAGCGCCGACTGCACCCCGTGTTCGAACACCGAGGGCCGGATCGTCTTGGCAAGCGTGAGGTGGAAAGCGACCTCACGCGGCAGCGGGATCGCCTCGATCGCATCCAGCAGCAGTTCACGGGTGCGCGGCACCTCGCCCATCCGGGCGAAAAAACCGTGCTGCTCCATCACGGCCTGGGCCGCCTCGCGCAACACCTTGCCCGACACGGCCGGGTCCGACGCCACGCAGGATTCGATCGGCGTGCGCAGCCGGTGCTGGATCAGCCGCTCGTACAGCCGCTCGTCGACCTTCACGCCCTTGTCGAGCACCTTGATGCCCTGCAGGTTGTAGATCGCCTCGGTGGTGACCACGGGCCGCTGCTGCCCCAGTTCGGTCACCGCCTGGATGAAATGCTCGGGTGGCGGCGCCTGGGCGGGCAGATCGGGCTCGGTGGCAACGGTGGACATGCAGACGACTCGCGACGGACAACTCGACCCACCAGCGTAGCGCCTGCGGCTGACACACAGCTTGTGCACCGCGTGAAAACCTTGACGCAAGTCGTGCCGTCCGTGGCGCCCGAGCCACCGAGGCCGCGCGGCGGGTCACAAGGAAGCGCCGGGCCGCCCCAAGCTTCCTGGACCCCCTCGGGGGGCGGGCTGGGCGCAGCCCGGCCCTGGGGGTCCTCAGAACCGGGCCATGATGTGCCGCGCCACGGTGTAGTCCTCCAGCGCGTACATGCTCATGTCCTTGCCGTAGCCGCTGGACTTCATGCCCCCATGCGGCATCTCGTTGACCAGCATGAAGTGGGTGTTGATCCAGGTGCAGCCGTATTGCAGCTTCTTGGCCACCCGCATCGCACGGCCGATGTCCTGGGTCCAGACGCTGGAGGCCAGGCCGTAGTCCGAGTCGTTGGCCCAGGCGATGGCCTGCTCGGCATCGGTGAAGCGGGTCACACTCACGACCGGGCCGAACACTTCGCGGCGCACGATCTCGTCATCCTGCCGGGCCCCCGCGATCACCGTGGGTTCGTAGAAGAACCCGCTGCCGGCACGCAGCTTGCCGCCCGCCGTCACCTCCATGTGCCCGGCCATCTGGGCGCGTTCGACAAAACTGGCCACCCGGTTGCGCTGCCGGTCGCTGATCAACGGGCCGATCTCCACGCCCTCTTCGTCCTGCAGCCCGACCTTGATGGTCTTCACAGCGCTCGACAGATCGGCCACCAGGTTGTCATAGACCTTGGCGCCAACGTACAGGCGGCAGGCGGCGGTGCAGTCCTGGCCCGCGTTGTAGTAGCCGAAGGTGCGGATGCCCTCCACCACGGCGGCGACGTCGGCATCGTCGAACACGATCACCGGCGCCTTGCCGCCGAGTTCCAGGTGGGTGCGCTTGAGGTTGGTCGAGGCGGCCTGCAGGATCTTCTTGCCGGTGGCGACATCCCCGGTGAGCGAGACCATCGCCACGGTCGGGTGCTCCACCAGCGGCTGGCCCACCGTGCCGCCACGCCCGCAGATCACGTTGAACACCCCCTTCGGCAAGATCTCGGCCGCCACACGTGCCAGCAGCAGCGACGACAGCGGCGTCTGCTCGCTGGGCTTGAGCACCACGGTGTTGCCCGCGGCCAGCGCCGGCGCGGCCTTCCAGGCGGCCATCATGAGCGGGTAGTTCCATGGCGCGATCGAGCCGACCACACCCACCGGGTCGCGTCGGATCATGCTGGTGTGACCGGCCAGGTATTCGTTGGTCACGGTGCCGTTCATGCAGCGTGCCGCCCCGGCAAAGTAGCGGAAGCAGTCGGCGATGGCCGGGATCTCGTCACCCAGCGCCCGGGCATACGGCTTGCCGCAGTTCAGCGATTCGACCCGTGCGAAGGCCTCGGCACGCGACTCGATCGCATCAGCCAGCCGCAGCAGCAGGCGCGAACGCTCCATCGGCGTGGTTTCGCTCCAGCCCTCGAAGGCCCGGTTGGCCGCCGCCACCGCCCGGTTGATCTGCTCGAACGAGGCCTCGCGCACCTCGGCCAGCAGCTCGCCGGTGGCCGGGTTCAGCACCCGCTCGGCCTCGCCTTCGCCGGCAACGAACTGGCCGTCGATCAGCAGTTCGGTGGCCAGCATCGGAGTGTCTCGGGATGTGCCCATGGTGGTCGTCTCCTGGGGAAAGGTCAGCGTCCGGCCGGCTGTTCGTCGGCGCGGGTGAGGTAGTAGGCCGCAAGGATCGGCACGAAGGTCAGCACGATGATGATCACCGCCACCACATTGGTCACCGGACGCTGCCGCGGCCGGATCAGCTCCTGCAGCATCCAGATCGGCAGCGTCGTCTGCTGGCCGGCGGTGAAGGTGGTGACGATGACCTCGTCGAAGCTCAGTGCAAAGGCCAGCAGGCCGCCCGCCAGCAGCGCCGACCCCAGTTGCGGCAGGATCACGTGGCGCACGGTCTGGAAGGCATCGGCGCCGAGGTCCATCGAGGCCTCGATCAGCGACGGGCTGGTGCGGCGCAACCGGGCCACAGCATTGTTGTAGACCACCACCACGCAGAAGGTCGCGTGGCCGATCACGATGGTCCAGAACGAAAACGGGATCTCGAACGCGTGATACGCCGAGCGCAGCGCGATGCCGGTGATGATGCCGGGCAGCGCGATCGGCAGGATGAACAGCAGCGAGATCGCATCGCGCCCGAAGAACC
>CAMLSD010000016.1 GCA_946482595.1 uncultured Comamonadaceae bacterium | reverse complement strand
TCGGTGCCTTCGGTCACGGTGTCGCCCGAGGCGCCCGGGGTGACGGAGGTGACCGTCTGGCTGTCGTTGTCCGTGATGATCGCGCCATCCGACGCGGTGCTGTTGGCCGTGGTGCCGGACACCACGGTGGCCGTCAGCGTGAGGTCCTCGGCCAGCTCGACGGTGCTGTCATCGACCACAGGCGTGCGCACCAGCACCGAAGTCTGCCCGGTCGCGATGGTCACGCTCGATGCATCGGCCCAGTTCAGGCCACCGTCGACCGAGACCTGCAGGTTGTCCGTGCTGATGGATCCGAAGTCGACACCTCCGCCGGTGGCGGTGCCGTCCGTGAGCGTGAGGTTGAGGACAACATCATCGGTCGCCGGTGCCGACAGGCTGACGGTGAACTGTGCGTAGCCGGCCGACTCGACGACGGTGGTGCCGGTCACCGACAAGGTGGCCGGGTCGGGCGGCGTGCCGGCGTCGAGAATCGTGCCCGTACCCGAAACGCCGCCAACGGACAGCGTCAGCTGTTCGGTGTCTTCGACCACGAGGTCGGCCACGGTCGGGATGGTGACCGTGAAAGCGCTGACACCCGCCGGAACAAGCAGGGAACCGCCGACCAGCGTTACGCCGTTGCTGAACGTGGGCGTGCCGTAATCGTCCGCGGTGGCGGGTGCGACGGCGGTGAGTGCAAACGCGAAGGACGTCGGAGCCGTGGTTGGCGAAGTGAGAGTGACGGAGTGGACAAGTGCAGTGCCTTCCGTCTCGGTATCGGAACTGACCGCCGCCACCCGGACTGTCGGGGGGACTTGTGGATCGCCTTCGAGGTCGATCGTCAGTCGGGCTGTGTCCGACGCAGATCCGTCGGTCACGGTGTAGACGACGTTCGGAAAATCGCCAGTCCAGCCGGACGGCGGATTGAACGTGTAGCTGCCGTTCGGGGCGATCGTCAGCGTACCGCCCGTGGGCAATGCTGCAGTCGTTCCGGCGCCGAACGTGACGCCGTCGACGCTGAACTGCGTGACGCGGATGGTGTCTCCGTCGGGGTCGCTGTCATTCGTCAGCACGTTGCCGACCTGAGGTCCGGCGCTGCCTTCCGGGACTGTGGCGCTGTCGTTCCTGGCGATCGGCGCGTCGTTGAGGCCCACGACCTGGATGTCGAGGGTGGAGCTGGCCGAAGCAGAGCCATCGGTAAGCGTGTAGGTCACCTGCGGAACGGTTCCGGACCATCCCGTGGTCGGATCGAATCGGTAATTGCCGAGTGCGTCGACCGTGAGCGTGCCCGATGCGAGGGTCGCAGTGCTGCCAGCATCGTACAGCGTGCCGTCCACCCGGAACGACGTGATGCGCAGTGCGTCACCATCGGGGTCCGTGTCGTTGGCCAGCAGGTTGCCCACGGCAAACGAATCCTCGTTGATCGTGCGCGCGTCAGGGTTGGCGACCGGCAGATCGTTGACCGGCGTGACAGTGATCGTCACAGGAATCAGTGCAGTGCCGCCGTTGCCATCGCTGGCCAGCACAGTGAACGCGTCGACACCGTTGTAATTGGGGCCAGGGGTGTAGGTGAACGTGCCGTTCGGCTGGAGCGTGACCGTGCCGTTCTGCGGACCCGTTGACACGACAAAGCTGATCGAATCCCCCTCGGGATCCACGGCCGTCACTTGCGACGAAATCGGCGTGTCCTCAGGGGTCACCAGAGCGACTGGGGGGCCGGCGGGCGCATCGTTCACTGGCGTGACGATGACATCGACGGTGATCGTCGTCGTGCCACCCTGGCCGTCGTTGACGATCACATCGAAGCTGTCGGGGCCGTTGTAGTCCGGTGCCGGGGTGTAGATGTACGAGCCGCCCGGCTGGAGCACCACCGTGCCATTGGTTGGCGGGCGGTTCGGGTCGACCGTGAACGTGAGGGTGTCGTTGTCGACGTCTTCGCCGGTCAGCGTGCCCTGTACCGGCACGTCCTCGGGCGTCGTGATCAGCACGTCGTCGGCGGTCGGAGCGTCATTCACCGGGGTCACGGTGACGGTGACCGGAATGGACGTGGTGCCGCCCAGGCCGTCGTCGGCGATCACGTTGAAGGTGTCGGTGCCGTTGTAGTCGGGGGAGGGGACGTAAGTGAAACTGCCGTCCGGACGCACGGTCACGGTGCCATTGGCCGGGCCGAAGGCCGGGTCGAGCCTGAAGGTCGGCACGTCGCCATCGACGTCGGTGGCTGTCACCAGGCCTTCGACCGGGGTGTCTTCAGGCGTGCTGACAGCCTGCGGCGGGCCTTGCGGGGCGTCGTTGACCGGGTTGACCGTGATCGTGGTACCGCCTGAGCTGACATTGCTGCCGTCGCTCACGGTGAAGGTGAAGCTGCCGACCGGACTGCCATCGTAGTCCTGGGGGGGCAGGTAGGCCAGGCCGGGCAGGTCAGCCGCGGCCAGCGTGGAACCGGGTGCCACCACCGTGCCATCACTGCGGATGATCTGGCCGATCACAGGGAGCCCGGTCACGGTGACCACCAAGTTGTCGGAGCCGGTGTTGTCGTCGGTCGGCACACTCAGGCCAAGGTTGACGCTGGCGCCTTCTTCGTCGGCCACGATGGCCGTCGAGGCTACGACAGGTGCGGCGTCCTCGGCTGCGGCGGTCGACTGCGGCTCGTCGGCGCTGTCGGCGGTCGGCGTGGCCGCTGCCAGGCCGTCGGGGGTCACGCCTTCGTTGATTCGATTCACACGCAGGCCGGGGGCCAGGCCGCCTTCGGCGCCACCCTCCAGGCCGGCCGCCGGTGTGGCATCCGGGTTCTGCCCCGCGTCGACTTCGGCGATCACGCGGTCGAGGTCGTCGGCATCGGTGCTTGCGGTGCGCGCCTTGCCTTCAGCCACCTGGACCGGATCGAGCAGGGCGGCAGTCAGCCCCTCGCCGATGCGCGGCACGCGCAGGTTGCCGGCTTCGTCACGGATCTCGATGCGTGCATCGGCGCCTGCCAGGATGACGTCGCCCTCACGGATCACGTCGCCGACCTTCAGATCGCGGATCGTGCCGTCCGGGTGCTTCACCCGCACCTTGCCGATCACAGCCGACACGGTGCCCAGGAGCTTGGATGCAGCAGTTGCCATGAGAAATTCCTTTGACGAATTCAGGGTCTTGTATGGGCCCCAGCATAGACAGGGCGGCCCGCTTTGAAACAATTTGTGCAGGGGAGTTTTCGTGACCTTGTGCACGAAAACACGGGCATTCGGTGAAGTTGTGGCACGCCACAAGGCGCCTGAGTCGGTGCCGTGTCACGCCTTGCCGCACGGGTCGACACTTTTGCGCGAAATCGGCCCGGATTCGAGAACGACATCACGAAAAGCGGCCGGGCAGACGGAAATCGGGCAGGCGCGAAGCGCAGGGCTCAACGTTCGCTGAGGGCGACCGACTTGGCGCGCAGTATTGGCTTGACGAGATAAGAGAGAACCGTCTTATTGCCAGTGAGAATATCGACCTCAGCCGTCATGCCCGTGATGATCGGCAGCTTTTCACTGAAGTTGGACTGGTGCGTGCGGACCCGAACGACATAAAACGCGTTCCCGCGCTCGTCGACCACGGTGTCGGGGCTGATGTTCTCGACCACTGCCTTCAGCCCTCCGTAGATCGAAAAGTCGTACGCGGTGAACTTCACGACGGCGTTCTGCCCGGGCCGGATGAAGGCGATGTCCTTGGGCTGGACCCTGGCCTCCAGCAGCAGGGCATCGTCGAGCGGCACGATCTCGACGATGTCCTTGCCGGGCTGCACGACACCACCCACCGTGTTGGCCAGCAGCCGCTGCACCGTGCCGCGCACCGGTGAGCGCACCGAAGCCTTGTCGACCTTGTCGGCCAGGGCCACCGCCCCTTCGCTCAGCGCACTGAGGCGGGCGAGCACGTCCGACAACTCCTTGCGGGCCTCGTTGCGAAAGCCGATCTCGGTTTCCTGGATCTTGCGCTGGGCCTCGCCGATGGCGGCCTGAACCCGCGCGATCTGCGCCGTGGCCTGCTCGACGTCACCGCGAAAGCGCGTGACCTCACGCTCCAGTCGCAGGATGTCCACCTCTGAAACCGCGCCGGACGACAGCAGCGGTTTGGTGCGGTTCAATTCCTGCTGGGCCAGATCGAGGCCACGGTCGGCCGAGTTGCGCCGGGCACGTACCTCGGCGAGTTCTTCCTGGCGCTGCGCCAGTTGCTGGCGATTGATCGACAGCATGGTCGACAGCTCGGAGGTCCGCGAGTCGTACAGGCGCTGTTCCTCGTCGACGATGCGGGCCTCGGTGGCATCGCCGTCGGCCGGTTTGGGGGGGGTGAACGTACCGCCCTCGGCGATCGCCTTCAGCCGGGCCGCCCTGACCTTGAGCGCGAATGACTGGGCGCGGCTTTCATTGACGCCGGAGACCGCGCGCGTTTCGTCGATGCGCAGCAGCAACTGGCCGGCATCGACCACCTGGCCCTCGCGGACCAGGATCTCGGCCACCACCCCGCCGTCCAGTGACTGCACGACCTGCAGCTGCCGCGATGGGATGACCTTGGCCTCGCCCCGGGTCACTTCGTCGACATGGGCGAGCGACGCCCACAGGATCAGCAGCGCCACCGACAGCACGGCGGCACGCACGATGGTCTGGGCACGTCGGGTGCGTTGCCGGTTCATCACCTCTTCGGCTTCGAACTCGAACCCGCGGTAGGCCGTGCCGGCGGTCTTGGAGGAGCGTCGAAACCATTCAAGCATGCTGGGTCACCGTCATGCGGCCTTGGCGATCTTGCCGGTGGACAGGGCTTCGAGGATGCGGTCGCGCGGGCCGTCGGCCACGATGCGGCCGGAATCGACCACGATCACCCGGTTGACCAGCGACAGCAAGGATGTGCGGTGCGTCACCAGCACGACCGTCTTGCCCTGTGAGTATTCGTTCAGCCGGGCGTTGATGTGTGCCTCGGTCGAGAAGTCCATCGCGCTGGTCGGCTCGTCGAGCAGCAGGATGGGGGCGTTGTGCAGCACGGCCCGGGCGATGCCCACGCTCTGGCGCTGCCCGCCGGACAGCGATTCGCCGCGCTCGCCGACCATCATGTCGAACCCGCGGGGGTGCCGGTTGACGAACTCGGTCAGGCCGGCCACCTCGGCCGCCGCCACGATGGCGGAATCGTCGGCAAACGGCAGCCCGAAGGCGATGTTGTCGCGCAAGGTGCCATAAAACAGCGTGACGTCCTGCGAGACACAACCCACGTTGCTGCGCACGTCGGCCGGGTCGAGCTGGCGCAGGTCGATCCCGTCGAGCAGCACCGCTCCCTCGCTGGGCTGGTACAAGCCGAGGATCAGCTTCTCGATCGTGGTCTTGCCCGAGCCCACCCGGCCGATCAGGGCCACGCGGTCGCCGGGGTTGACCTTGAAGCTCACGCCTTCAAGGGCCGCATCCTGCCGGTTCGGGTAGGCAAAGCTCACGTTGCGGAACTCGATCTCGCCCTTGAATTCCTTGCGCTGCACGTAGGTCTGCCCCAGCGGCCTTTCAACCGGCTGCTCCATGATGCGGTTGAGCGAGTCCAGTGCAGTTCGCGCTCCCTGGTACTGCATCAGCAGGCCCACGATCTGGCCGGCCGGCGCCAGCGCGCGGGACGACAGCATCGTGCAGGCGATCAACCCGCCCATGGTGAGGTCGCGCCCGGCAATCAGGTACACGCCCACCAGGATCAGCGACACCGACACCATCTGCTGCAGGAAGGCCGTGCTGTAGAGCGCCGACGACGACAGGCCGCGCATGCGCACGTTCAGGCCCGACAGGTAGGTGTTGGCGCGCTCCCAGCGGGTCTGGATCACGCCTTCGGCGCCCTGGGACTTGATGGTTTCCAGGCCGCTCAGGCTTTCGATCAGCGTGGCGTTGCGCATGGCCGACGCCCGATAGGTCTGCTCCGACAGCGCATGCAGACGACCCTGCAGCAGGTAGCCCACCAGCAGCACGAGGGCAAAACCGGCAACGGCCGGCAGTGCCAGCCACGGCGAGATCCAGGCCATCACGCCGATGAACAGGATGGCGAACGGCAGGTCGATCAGGGCCGTGACGGTGGACGATGCGATGAAGTCACGTACCTGCTCGAAGCCGCGCAGATTGGCCGCAAACGACCCCACGGACTCGGGCCGGCTCTCCATGCGCAGGCCCAGCACGCGTTCCATCAGGCTGGCCGAGATCTGCACGTCGATGCGGGCGCTTGCCTCGTCGACAAAACGCCCGCGCAGCATGCGCATCAGCAGGTCGGCACCCAGCACGAGTGCAATGCCGATGGCCAGGGCCCAGAGCGTCTCGACGGCGTTGTTCGGCACGACGCGGTCGTACACGTTCATCGAGAACAGCGGGAAGGCCAGGGCGAACACATTGATCAGCAAGGCCGCCCAGAGCACGTCGCGGTAGACAAAACGCTGGTCCAGCACGGCGCCCCAGAACCAGTGGCGGGCGCGGGGCGGTCGGATGTCGGGCGTGCGTGCATCGAAGCGGAAATGCGGCCGCACGAACAGGGCCACGCCGCTGTAGCGCTGTTGCAGCTCATCGCGCGTGAAGCTCACCGAGCCCTGTCCGGACTCGGGCATCAGCACGCGCGCTCGTTCGCCGCTGTCGTCCCAGCCCAGCAGCACACAGGCCTCGTCGCCGTGCAGGATCAGGATCACCGGCAGCAGCACGCTGTCGATGTCGGGCAGCGCACGCCGCTGCAGCTTGCAGGCCATGCCGACGCGCGCCACGGCGCGCTCGGCCAGGCCCAGCGTCAGCCGGCCGTCGACCAGCGGCAGGCCGGCCGACAGTGACGCACGCGACGCCGGTGTGCCGTGCAGTCGGCAGACCTCGATCAGGCAATCGAGCAGGGGGTCGGCATGCACCAGATCTTCACGCAGGCGCGCCGTGGCCCCCGCGGTGGGGCGGGCCGGGCGAACCGGAGCGGGTTGGGGCGGAGGAAGGCTCATCGGGCGATGCACCGGGAGAAGGCCATGTCAGGCAATATCGGCAGCATGGATGCGGAATTGACCCTCTGCGCGGTCGGCGAAGTAGCGGTGCAGGGTTTCACGCACCGTCCGGAAGGCGAGTTCGTCCCACGGAATCTCGTGCTCGGCAAACAGCCGCGCCTCGATCGTCTCGGGGCCGGGCGCAAACTGGTCGTCAAGCAGGCGGGCGCGGTAGAAGATGTGGACCTGCCCGACGCGGACCACGTTGAGAAGGGTGAACAGGCCTTCGAGTTCGATGCGGGCGCCGGCTTCCTCGTCAGTCTCGCGCATCGCGCCTTCGGCGGTCGTTTCACCGAGTTCCATGAATCCTGCCGGCAGGGTCCACAGCCCGTAGCGCGGCTCGATGTTGCGCCGGCACAGCAGCACCCGCCCGTCGTCGAGCACCGGCACCGTGCCGACCACGTTCAACGGGTTCTCGTAGTGGATGGTGCCGCAGGCCGTGCAGACGGCCCGTTCCCGGTTGTCGTCGGCGGGAACCACGTAGTTCACAGGTGAACCACAGGCTCGACAATGCTTGATCTGGCGCACGTGCAGCATGGCGGGCAGTGTAGCGCGGGCCATTGCCGCCCCACGACCCCGCAGGTGCATGCCCCGCGTGCGCGATCCGGAATCAGAATGCCGCACGAACTCACCTGAGGAGCCTGCCTTGAGCGACGTCATCCCCGCCACCCCGATCCCGCGCGTGCCCGTCCTGGGCGGCGGGAGCTTCCCCGTCCACCGCATCTATTGCGTCGGCCGCAACTACGTCGAGCATGCCATCGAGATGGGTCACACGGGCCGCGAGGCGCCGTTCTTCTTCCTGAAGCCCGCCGACGCGGTGGTGCCGGTGGCCGCGGGCGAGACCGGGCGCATTCCGTACCCGTCCCTGACCCACAACCTGCACCACGAACTCGAACTGGTGGTGGCCATCGGCAAGGGCGGGCGCAACATCGCCGCGGCCGACGCGCTCGCGCATGTCTGGGGTTATGCCGTGGGCCTGGACATGACCCGGCGCGACCTCCAGAACGACATGAAGAAGCAGGGCCGGCCGTGGTGCATCGGCAAGGGGTTCGATGCGTCCGCACCCATCGGTCCCATCGTGCCGGCGGCACAGGCCGGCGGTGTGCTCGACGCGTCGATCGAGCTGACCGTCAACGCCCAGCCGCGCCAGAGCAGCCGCACCAGCAAGCTGATCTGGAGCGTGGCCGAGGTGATCGAGCATCTGTCGGCCGCCTGGACGCTGGCGCCGGGCGACCTCATCTACACCGGCACGCCGGAGGGGGTGGGGGCGGTCGTCGCGGGTGACACGATGGTCGGCCGCATCGAGGGTCTGCCTGAGCTGTCTGTGCAGGTGGTGGCCTGAACGGGGTGTGGCGCCGGACGGGAGGGGCGGCGCAGGCCCTTGCAACGTGGCAGAGGCCGCCCGCGAGCGGCCAGCTCGGGGAAGAATACCTCCGTCAGCACGAGACGGCTGCCAGCCCGCGCAAACACCGATCGGCGTGCCAGCCGGGGCAGCTTGCCCGCGGGCGCGTGGTCGCCGAGCAGGCGGCGGGCCGGCAGGCAGGGCAGGCGCGTGTAGTGCATGGTCAGGCGGCCCGCGCCCTTGCGCTGGAACAGCAGCTCGGCCAGCGGCCGGGTGCCCAGGCCCTTCAGCGCCTTCCAGGGGCCGGTGCAGGCTGCCGATGCGACGGCGCTGCGGGCCCACACCACCGGCTGGCCGTCGCAGTGAAGAAGGACCTCACGCGCGTGCACGGCACCTCGCCGCGGCAGCCCCAAGGCGGCCGCCTCGTGCGCCGTTGCGGCTCGCCGCCCTTGGGCAAGCCGCACGACGTCGAAGCGGGTGCAGGTGGCACGCAGATGTGCCGTGAGCGAGCCCTGCGACTGCGCCCAGCCCGGCAGGCGGCCAACGCCGGGCGCGCGATGGAACCATCTCAGCACGATCGTTCGTTCCAATTCTGGTGCGGTGCACAAAGACTCGATGATATCGACGAGAAACAGTGCATGACCGACACATCCGCTGGATAAACTCAAGCGCATGAAGCTGTACAACTACTTCCGCTCGTCAGCATCCTTTCGCGTGCGCATCGGCCTTGAACTGAAGGGTCTGCGCTACGACTACGTGCCGGTTCACCTGGTCAAGGGCGAGCAACTGCAGGAGCCCTATGCTTCGATGGCGGTGGCTCGTCTCGTGCCGCTGCTGCAGGACGGCGAGGTGACCATCAGCCAGTCGCTGGCGATGCTCGAATACCTCGATGAGGTTCATCCCGAGCCGCCGCTGCTGCCGGCCGACCCGCTCGGGCGGGCCCGCGTGCGGGCATTGGCGCTCGACATCGCCTGCGAGATCCACCCGCTCAACAACCTGCGTGTGCTGCGCTACCTGGTGCGCCAGCTCGGTGTGGCCGAGGACGCCAAGAACGCCTGGTATCGCCATTGGGTGGAGACCGGTCTGGAGACGGTCGAGCGGCAACTGGCGGGCCACCCCGCCACCGGGGCGTTCTGCCATGGCGACGCCCCGACGCTGGCCGATTGTGTGCTGGTGCCGCAGATCTTCAACGCACAGCGCTTCGATTGCCGCCTCGACCACGTCCCCACGGTGATGCGCATCTTCGAGCGGTGCATGCGCCACGAGGCCTTCATCGCGGCCCAGCCGTCGAACTGCCCTGACGCCGAGGGTTGAGCATGTCCAGTGGCTGGATCTGGCCGCAGTGGCCTGGTGTGCCCGGGGTCGGGGCGGTGATGACCACCCGTGCCGGCGGCAGCAGCCTGCCCCCGTTTGAAGGTTTCAATCTCGGCGATCACGTCGGTGATGACCCGGCCACGGTCCAGGCCCATCGCGAGCAGTTCGCGCGCGAGATCGGTGCCGTGCCGGTGTTTCTGTCCCAGGTGCATGGCACCCAGGTCGTGCGCATCGGTGCCGACGACGCGCGACGCGCATCGGCCCTTCAGGCCGACGCCGCGCTGACCACCCAGCCCGGTGTGGCGTGTGTGGTGATGGTGGCTGACTGCCTGCCGGTGCTGTTCAGTGCGCCCCAGGGCCGGGCTGTGGCTGCAGCGCACGCCGGTTGGCGCGGTCTGTGCGCGGGGGTGCTCGAGCACACCGTGGTGGCTCTGTGCGAAGCCGCGGGCTGCACGGCCGGCGACGTGCAGGCCTGGCTTGGCCCGTGCATCGGCCCGCGTCGATTCGAGGTAGGCGACGAGGTGCGGCAGGCGTTCGTTGACCACGCGCCCGCCGCGGCGGTGCACTTCCGCCAGGTGCCGGGCAGCGATGCGACGGCCCTCAAGTGGTTGGCCGACCTGCAGGGCCTGGCACGCCAGCGGCTGCAGGCCGTGGGCGTGCAGGCGGTGACCACCGACGCCTCCTGCACGGTCGAGGATCGTTCAAGGTTCTACTCGTTCCGACGTGACGGGGCGACCGGCCGCATGGCTGCTGCCATCTGGCTGCGTGACGACAGCGGCGGGGTCGGGAATGACTGAAGGCACGGCTGCGGGATCGATCGCCGGCTGCGGCGCAGCGGCCTCGGCGGCACGCTCCTGGGCGAGCCGTGCCCGGCGCCGTGCCGGTGTGCCCAGGATGTACATCAGCACGGCCATCGGGAGCACCCCGTACAGCAGGAAGGTGAAGATGGCTCCCAACACGCTGCCCTGGGTGCTGGTGGCTTCGGCCACCGCCATCATCAGGGCAACGTACAGCCAAGCGATCGCGATCAGGTACATGGCAGGGTGTGCAGAGTGCGCGGCGAGGCAGCCGCAGCGGGACGGGCCAGCGCAGGGCGCGGACTCGGGGTTTGCCCATTATCGGCGCGCAGGCCTCGCCCACGCTGGCATTGCGGGTGTACAAATACGCAGGCGCAACTCCGGCATGCGCAGGGTTGTGATGCAGGTGCGGCCGTGGGAACGGCTGATCAGTCAACAGAGGAATCGATGAAGAAGAAAGCACCGGCCCAGCAGGCCGCCGCCTTGCCGGAAGCGGCGCAGGCCATCGGGGAGACCATGAGCGAGACCTGGCAGGCGATGGCCGGACTCAACGTCCCGATGGACAAGCTCTCGCAATTGCAGTCCGACTACATCCAGGAAGCCACGAGACTCTGGAACAACTGCCTTGGCGCAGCGGGTGTTGCCCAGGGCAACGGTGCTGCCGCCCCGGCGCCGGCGCCGTTGGGGGACAGGCGCTTTGCCGGCTCGGAGTGGGCGTCCAACCCGATGGCGTCGTACCTGGCATCGGTCTACCTGCTGAATGCGCGGTCGATGCTGAACCTGGCCGAAAGCGTCCAGGGTGACGAAAAGACGCGCCAGCGCATCCGCTTTGCGGTTCAGCAGTGGATCGACGCGTCGGCGCCGAGCAACTTCCTGGCCTTCAACCCCGAGGCGCAGCGCCGCGCGCTCGAGACCCAGGGCGAAAGCATTGCCCAGGGCCTGCATCATCTGCTCAACGACATCCGCCAGGGCCACATGTCCCAGACGGACGAAAGCGTGTTCGAGGTCGGCCGCAATGTGGCCACGACCGAGGGCAGCGTGGTGTTCGAGAACGAGTTCTTCCAGTTGCTCGAGTACAAGCCCCTCACCGCGAAGATCCACGAGCGACCGCTGCTGATCGTGCCGCCGTGCATCAACAAGTACTACATCCTCGACCTGCAGCCTGACAACTCCCTGGTGCGCTACGCCGTCGAACAGGGCCACCGCGTGTTCGTGGTGAGCTGGCGCAATGCCGACGAGAGCATGTCGCAGCTCACCTGGGACGACTACATCGAGGAGGCCGCGATCAAGGCCATCCATGTGGTCCAGGACATCGCCCGGGTCGAGCAGATCAACACGCTGGGCTTCTGCATCGGCGGCACCATCCTGGGCACGGCGCTGGCCGTGCTGGCCGCCCGTGGCGAGCAGCCGGCGGCCAGCCTGACGCTGCTGACGTCCTTCCTCGACTTCAGCAACACCGGCGTGCTGGACATCTTCGTCGACGAGGCCTCGGTGCGCCTGCGCGAGATGAGCATCGGCGAGCAAAGCCCCACCGGCGGCGGCCTGCTCAAGGGGCAGGAGCTGGCGTCGACCTTCTCCTTCCTGCGCCCCAACGACCTGGTGTGGAACTACGTGGTGGGCAACTACCTGAAGGGCGAGACGCCGCCGCCGTTCGACCTCTTGTACTGGAATTCCGACAGCACCAACCTGCCGGGGCCGATGTACTGCTGGTACCTGCGCAACACCTACCTCGAGAACAACCTGCGCACGCCGGGCAAGGTCACGGTGTGCGGCGAGCCGGTCGACCTGACGCGCCTGGACATGCCGGCCTTCATCTACGGCTCGCGCGAGGACCACATCGTGCCCTGGGACGGCGCCTATGCATCGACGCAGATCCTGCGTGGCGATCGGCGCTTTGTGCTCGGCGCTTCGGGGCACATTGCCGGCGTGATCAATCCGCCGGCCAAGAAGAAGCGCAGCTACTGGACCAACCGCAAGCTGCCTGCCAGCGCGCAGGCCTGGTTCGACGGCGCCACCGAACACCCCGGGAGCTGGTGGACCGAGTGGTCCGACTGGTTGAAGTCCCACGCTGGCAAGCAAATTGCTGCCCCCAAGACACCCGGCAACCGCACCTACCAACCCATCGAAAGCGCCCCCGGGCGCTACGTCAAGGCCAAGGCCTGAACCCGGTCAATACACGTCCAGGACACACCAAGGAGCAAACACCATGACTGACATCGTTATCGTTTCCGCCGCTCGCACGGCCGTCGGCAAGTTCGGCGGCAGCCTCGCCAAGGTGGCCGCGGCCGACCTGGGCGCCACCGTCCTGCAGGAAGTCCTCAAGCGCGCCAGGCTCGAAGGCAGCCAGGTGAGCGAAGTGATCCTCGGCCAGGTGCTGCAGGCCGGCTGCGGCCAGAACCCGGCGCGTCAGGCGGTCATCAAGGCGGGCCTGCCGCACGCCGTGCCGGCCATGACCATCAACAAGGTCTGCGGCTCGGGCCTGAAGGCCGTGATGCTCGCGACCCAGGCCATCCGTGACGGCGACGCCGAGATCGTCATCGCCGGCGGCCAGGAAAGCATGAGCCTTTCTCCCCACGTGCTGCTGGGCTCGCGTGACGGCCAGCGCATGGGCGACTGGAAGATGATCGACTCCATGATCACCGACGGCCTGTGGGACGTCTACAACCAGTACCACATGGGGATCACCGCCGAGAACGTCGCGAAGAAGTACGGCATCACCCGCGAGCAGCAGGATGCGCTGGCGCTGGCCTCTCAGCAGAAGGCGGCGGCCGCCCAGGATGCGGGCCGCTTCAAGGACGAGATCGTCGGCGTGTCGATCCCGCAGAAGAAGGGCGATCCGGTGGTCTTCGACACCGACGAATTCATCAACCGCAAGACCAACGGCGACGCGCTGGCCGGCCTGCGCCCGGCCTTCGACAAGGCGGGCTCCGTCACCGCCGGCAATGCCTCGGGTCTGAACGATGGTGCGGCCGCGGTGGTCGTGATGAGCGCCAAGAAGGCCGACGCGCTGGGCCTGAAGCCGCTGGCGCGCATTGCCTCCTATGCGAGCGCGGGTCTCGACCCGGCCTACATGGGCATGGGCCCGGTGCCGGCCGCACGCAAGGCCCTGGAGCGTGCCGGCTGGAAGCCCGCCGACCTGGACCTGCTCGAGATCAACGAAGCCTTTGCCGCACAGGCCTGTGCCGTCCACCAGGAAATGGGCTGGGACACGAGCAAGGTCAACGTGAACGGCGGCGCGATCGCCATCGGCCACCCGATCGGCGCGTCCGGCTGCCGCATCCTCGTGACGCTGCTGCACGAGATGCAGCGCCGTGACGCACGCAAGGGCATCGCCTCGCTGTGCATCGGCGGCGGCATGGGTGTGGCGCTGACCGTCGAACGCTGAACTTCCCTGACTAATCTCAATCAGTCCGCCGGCAGGCAAGGGAGAACCCGGGATTGACCCGGGTCGCCGATCAGGCAACCTCGCAGGCGGAACTCACCAAATCAAATGGAGTGACACATGGCTCAAAAAGTGGCGTACGTGACGGGCGGCATGGGTGGTATCGGAACGTCGATCTGCCAGCGCCTGGCCAAGGAAGGCTTCAAGGTCATCGCCGGCTGTGGACCCAGCCGCGATTTCCAGAAGTGGCTCGACCAGCAGAAGGAGCTGGGCTACACCTTTTACGCCTCGGTGGGCAACGTGGCCGACTGGGAATCGACCGTGGCGGCCTTCCAGGCGGCCAAGGCTGAGCATGGGCCGATCGACGTGCTGGTCAACAACGCCGGCATCACGCGTGACCGCATGTTCCTGAAGATGACGCCCGATGACTGGCATGCGGTGATCGACACCAACCTCAACAGCATGTTCAACGTGACCAAGCAGGTCGTGCCGGACATGGTGGAGCGCGGCTGGGGCCGGATCATCCAGATCTCGTCGGTCAACGGCGAAAAGGGCCAGGCTGGCCAGACCAACTACTCGGCGGCCAAGGCCGGCATGCACGGCTTCACGATGGCGCTGGCCCAGGAACTGGCGGCCAAGGGCGTGACGGTCAACACCGTGAGCCCGGGCTATATCGGCACCGACATGGTGCGTGCCATCAAGCCTGAAGTGCTGGAAAAGATCGTCGCCACCATCCCGGTGAAGCGCCTGGGCACCCCCGAGGAAATCGCCTCGATCGTGGCCTGGGTGGCGTCCGACGACGCGGGGTTCACGACCGGCGCCGACTTCTCGGTCAACGGCGGCCTGCACATGGGCTGATGGGACCGGCCTGCCCGGGGGCGACGTGTTCGCACCCGGGTTGGCGCGCCGGGTTCAGGGGGCGCCGGCCAGCATCGTGCGGGCCAGCGCCTGAAGATCACCGGCCGCACCCGTGGGCGGCGCCAGCACCGGCGCCTGCTCAAAACCCGCGAAGTTGTTCTGCATCGACTTAAGGTAGATCGGGTCGTAGTGCAGATTCAGCAACTCCTCGACGACCAGCGTCATCTCGCCGGCGGCTGCCGCCTGCTTCCAGCGGGTGATTGTGGCCTTGCCACGCAGTTCCACCAGACGATCCAACTGGGTGCCCAGCACCAGCGCATCCTGAGCCAGAAAGGCGTAGTCCTCCAGCAGCAGGGACACACGCTGCGCCATCGGCAGCTCCAGCCGCAGGCAGCGGCTCTCCCGCATCCGGTCGATCAGCACCGGCGGCACACGCAGCTCACCGATCTTCCGGCTTTCGCCCTCGACGAACACCGGGCGTGACGGGTCCAGCGCACGCAGGGCCTCCCACAGCAAGGATTCAAAGCGCTTCTGCGTCGGCTGAGGCTGACCGGGCAGCAGCCCCAGCACCGAACCGCGATGGCAGGCCAGTGCTTCCAGGTCGAGCACCTGTGCGCCTTCGTTCCGCAACGCCTGGAGCAGCCGGCTCTTGCCGGAGCCCGTCTTGCCGCAGATCACCCGGAAGTCCAGCCGGCCGGGCAGGGTGTCAAGGTCGGTCACCAGAGCGGCCCGCCAGGCCTTGTAGCCGCCTTCGATCAGGTGCACCCGAAAGCCGATCTGGCCGAGCACCAGCGCCAGCGATCCGGAGCGCTGACCGCCACGCCAGCAATAGATCAGGGGCTCCCAGGTGCGCGGCTTGTCGCCCACGTGCCGGTCGATGTGGTCGGCGATGTTGCGTGCGACCAGCGCGGCGCCGGTCTTGCGTGCCTCGAAGGCGTTGACCTGCTTGTACTGTGTGCCCACACGATGCCGCTCCTCGTCGTTCAACACGGGCCAGTTCACGGCCCCGGGCAGGCGGTCGAGCGCGAATTCACCTGGCGAGCGTGCGTCGACGATGGTGTCGAACGACACCAGCCGGGCCATGGCTTCGGCGGCGCTGACGGAGCGGACGGACATGAGGCAAAGGCGCCGCCGGCAGGCGGCGGCGGGTGAGGTGTCAGGATCCCAGCAGCGCCTTCAGCGCCGGCCAGACGTTGTCGAGCAGGATGGGCTGGGCCTGCTCGTTGGGGTGGATGCGATCGCGCTGGAAAAACGAAGCAGCGTCAGGCACATCGGCCACACCCTTGAGCAGGAAGGGCACGAGCGCGGCCTTGTGCGCCTTCGCCACCTTGGGAAACACGGCCGCGAAACTCTCGCTGTAGGCCCGACCGTAGTTGGGGGGCACCTGGATGCCCACCAGCAGCACCTTGGCCCCGGCCGCCTGGGCCAGGCGTGTCATGTGGTCCAGATTGCCCTCGGTCAGGCTCATCGGTAGTCCGCGCAGTGCGTCGTTGCCGCCCAGTTCGATCACCACATGCGTGGGCAGGTGCTGCTTGAGCAGGGCCGGCAGCCGGGAGCGTCCGCCCGAGGTCGTGTCACCGCTCACGCTGGCATTGATGACCGTCGCTTCGATCTTCTCGCGGGCCAGTCGCTGTTCGAGCAGCGCCACCCAGCCCGCGCCGCGCTTCAGACCGTACTCGGCCGACATGCTGTCGCCCACGATGAGCACCCGGGCCGGCGCACGCGCGAGCAGGGTTGTTGGCGCGATGCCGGCCATCGCGGCGGTGCACGCGATAAAGTCGCGACGTCGTACTGAACGGGTCATCATGAGTGAATCCATCATTGAGGTCGAGCACGTCACCAAACAGGTTCAGGACTCCACCGGGTCGCTGACGATTCTGCACGATATCGATTTCTCCCTCTCGGTACGGGAGTCTGCGGCCATTGTGGGCGCCTCCGGGTCGGGCAAATCCACGCTCCTGGGCATCATCGCGGGCCTGGACACCCCCTCCAGCGGCACGGTGCGCCTGGGCGGGGTCGACCTGTTCGCCCTCGACGAGGACGCGCGCGCCGCGGTCCGGGCGCAGAAGGTGGGCTTCGTGTTCCAGAGCTTCCAGCTGATGAGCCACCTCACCGCCCTGGAAAACGTCATGCTGCCACTGGAACTGCAGGGCCGCTCGGATGCCCGCAAGGCGGCCAGCCAGATGCTGCAGCGCGTGGGCCTGGGCGAGCGCCTGGGGCACTATCCGCGGGTGCTGTCCGGCGGTGAGCAGCAGCGCGTGGCGCTGGCGCGGGCCTTTGTGGTGGAGCCGGCCGTGCTGCTGGCCGACGAGCCCACCGGCAGCCTGGACTTCGCCACCGGCGAGAAGGTCATGGAACTGATGTTCGACCTCAACCGCGAGCGGGGCACCACCTTGGTGCTCGTGACGCACGACCGCGGCATCGCCGCCCGGTGCGACCGCCAGATCCGCATCGAGGCGGGGCGCATCGCAGTGAGCGACCCGGTTCAGGCGGCCGCGGCGTAGCGCTCGACCAACTGGTCCGCCGGCATGGGCCGGGCGATGTGATAGCCCTGGATGCAGGTGCAGCCCAGGCTGGCGAGCAGGGCGGCCTGCTCGGCGGTTTCCACCCCCTCGGCCACCACTTCCATGCCGAGTGCCATCGCCATGTCGATCATGGCCTTGACGATCGAACGGTCGTCGCGGTCGTTGGTGATGTCTCGCACGAAGCTGCGGTCGATCTTCAGTTTGGTCGGGCGCATGCGCTTGAGGTAGGCCATCGACGAATGGCCGGTGCCGAAGTCGTCGATCGCCACCGACAGGCCGGCCTGGTGCAGCCGTTCCAGGATGCCGCCGCTGGTGTCGGTGTCGGTCATCAGGATGGTTTCGGTGATCTCCAGCTCCAGCTGGCTGGCCCGCACGCCGTGGCGCTGCATCGCCGTCATCAGGTGGTCCAGCAGGCGGTGATGGCGGAACTGCACGGCCGAGATGTTCACGGCCACCCGCTCGAACACCACACCGCGGTCGCGCCAGGCCTGGATCTGGGCGCACGCTGCGTCGATCACCCAGGCCCCGAGTTCGTTGATCAGGCCGGACTCCTCGGCGGTGCCGATGAAGCTGTCGGGGAAGAGCAGGCCACGCACCGGATGCTGCCAGCGCACCAGCGCTTCGCAGCCGGTCCACCGCCCGGTGCGTGTGTCGAGCTGCGGCTGGAAGTGCAGCACGAACTCGCCCGCCTCGATGGCCCGCAACAGATGGGTCTGCACCTCCAGCTTGGAGCTCAGGCGCGCGTTCAGGCCGGCGTGGAAGAACTGGTACTGGGCCCGTCCCAGCGACTTGGCCTGGTACATCGCGATGTCGGCATGCTTGACCAGCGTGGCGTAGTCACCCCCGTCATCGGGGTACATCGCGATGCCGAGGCTGCCCGACACGCGCACCTCGTCGGCGCCGAGCTGTATCGGCTCTTCCAGCGCCTTGAGCACACGGTCGGCCACGCCCACCACCTGTGACCACTGCCCGGCGTCATGCAGCAGCAGCAGGAATTCGTCGCCGCCCGTGCGTCCCACCACATCGGCACCGCGCACCGCCGCGCGCAGGCGCCGCGACATCTCGATCAGCAGCTCGTCGCCTTTCTGGTGACCGAGGCTGTCGTTGACCACCTTGAACCGGTCAAGGTCGAGGAAGACAACCGCGATCTTGCGGCGCTCGCGCTCGGCGGTGGTGATCTCGTGCTCGCAGATCTGCTTGAACAGCGAGCGGTTGGGCAGTTCGGTCAGCGGGTCGAACAGCGCCAGGCGCTCGAGCTCGCGGTTCTTGTCTTCGATCTGTGCAAACAGGCCGCGCAGGTGTTCACGGGTGAGATCGAGGTGGCGCCCGAGTTCGCCCATCTCGTCGCGCTGCTGCCAGGCAAAGCGCTCGTCGAGCTGCATGTCGGCCATGCGGCTGGCCTGGTCCTTCAGGCGCTGCAGCGGTGCCACCAGGCGCAGATACAGGATGAACAGCAGCCCCGCCACGCTCACCAGCACCTGCAGCCCGATGGTCAGCAGGGCGCGGTTGCGCTGCGAGCGCAGCAGCGCCTCGATCTCGCGGTTGTCGAAGGTGACCTCCAGCCCGGCCAGCAACTGGCCCTCGCGCACGATTGGTGCACTCAGGCGCACGGGCAGGGCCTGCGGGTCGGGCGGGCGGCTGAACAGGCGGGTGGGCTGGCTGGCGCGCGCCTCCTCGATGCGGATGGCCATCACCTCGGGGGCCGCCAGGGCGCGGTTGGCGATGTTGCCCAGCCCCTGTTCGTCCAGTGTCCACAGGTGTTCGGCCAGGTTGGTGGCCAGAACATTGAGCATGCGCTCGCGGCTCTGCGCGAACAGCGGTTCCAGGGTTTCGCGCTGGCGCTCGATCTCGCGCCATTGCAGCACGATGGCCGGGCCGGAGACAGCCAGCACCACGGTCATCACCAGGATGGCTCTGATCGACAGGGTGCGGTGGGTCATGGTGGACGGGCGGTGCGCAACGCTGGGCATTGTCGTGCGGACTGTGCGGCTTGCGCAAACTGCGGGCATTGACGTGCCCGCAAGGACCGTGCCCGCAGGCGAGCAGCTACCATGCCGGCATGAGTGCAAAGATCCTGTTCGGCTTTCATGCCGTCACCGTGCGCCTGAAGACGGCGCCCCAGTCCATCGTGGAGATCCATGTGGACGCCACCCGGCGCGACCAGCGCATGCGCCAGTTCGTCACCCGGGCCCAGGAGGCCGGCGCCCGCCTGATCGACAGCGACGACGATCGCCTCCAGAAGCTGGCGGGCACTCACCGCCACCAGGGCGTGGTGGCCAAGGTGCAGCCGGTGGCCCAGGTGAAGTCGCTGGACGATCTGCTCGACGCCGTGAGCGACCCGCCGCTGCTGCTCGTGCTCGACGGCATCACCGACCCGCACAACCTGGGCGCCTGCCTGCGGGTGGCCGACGGGGCCGGTGCGCATGCCGTGATCGCACCGAAGGACCATGCTGCCGGCATCAACGCCACGGTCGCCAAGGTGGCCAGCGGCGCGGCCGAAACCATGCCGTACTTCATGGTCACCAACCTGGCGCGTACCCTCAACGAGCTGAAGGAGCGCAACATCTGGATCGTCGGCACGTCCGACGACGCCCCGCGCACGCTGTATGAGGCCGACCTCAAGGGGCCGGTGGCGCTGGTGCTCGGCGCCGAAGGCAGCGGCATGCGCCAGCTCACCCGCAAGACCTGCGACGAGCTGGTGAGCATCCCGATGCAAGGCGCGGTCGAAAGCCTGAACGTGTCGGTGGCCAGCGGCGTGTGCCTGTACGAGGCCGTGCGGCAGCGGCGCTGAACGGCACCGATACACTGCGCGCATCCTCCGTTCACATCCTCCGTCCATACCGCAGGGGTTCCCGCCATGCCCGTCATCGAAGTCACCCACCCCCTGGTCAAGCACAAGGTCGGTCTCATGCGCGAGGCCGAGATGTCGACCAAGAAGTTCCGCGAGCTCACCGGCGAGGTCGCCCGGCTGCTGGCCTACGAGGCCACGGCCGACTTTCCGCTTGAGAAAGCCACGCTCGAATGCTGGAGCGGGCCGACCGAGGTCGATCGCATCAAGGGCAAGAAGGTCACCGTCGTGCCCATCCTGCGTGCCGGGCTGGGCATGCTCGACGGTGTGCTCGACATGATCCCCAACGCCAAGATCAGTGTGGTCGGGCTGTCACGCAACCATGACACCCTGCAGCCCGAGCACTACTTCGAGAACTTCGTCGGTGACCTGGGCTCGCGCACCGCGCTCATCATCGATCCGATGCTGGCCACGGCCGGCTCGATGATCGCCACCATCGACCTGCTCAAGCGCAAAGGCTGCAACGACATCCGCGCGCTGGTGCTGGTGGCTGCGCCGGAGGGCGTGAAGGCGCTGTCCCAGGCGCACCCCGAGGTGCGCTGCTGGACAGCCGCCATCGACAGCCACCTGAACGAGCAGGGCTACATCATCCCCGGCCTCGGCGACGCAGGCGACAAGATCTTCGGGACCAAACATGAATGAGCTGCGTGTGCGTGCCGGGGTCGCGGCCCTGGCGCTGTCTGGCGTCGCGCTGCTGGCGGGCTGCACGCAGGAGCAGCAGAACCAGCTGCGCCGCGACATCCAGAACTGGACCGGCACCAACGGTGTGCTCGAGATCTATGCGGGCGACAAGCTCGTCAAGCGTTTCCTGAAGATCGACAAGATGAGCACGGCCATGGGCACGAGCGACGGCTCGCCGCGCTCCTACCGCTTTGGCTATGGCGTGCTCGACGAAAACCTGAACGGCCAGGTCGATCCGGGTGAAAAGCGCGTCTACTTCGAAATCAGCGACTTCGCCACCAGCTACATCTTCCACGAGAGCCCGCGCTGAGCGCGCTTGACCGCCGCCGCTTCAAACGCCTGTCACATGCGCAGGCCAGACTCCCGGCTGATTCAATGGGAGCGAAGACGTGGCGGGATTCGGGCTGGCAGGTGGGGTGGTACGCGGTGTGTCGGACGTTGTGCCAGGCACGGCGTCAATGGCTGCCCCGGCCCTCGATCAGCAGCTCGGGCAATCGCCGGAGGGCGAGCCGCGCGCCAGGCTGAGGGTGCCCGGCCCGGACGAGGTGCGGACCGGCGCCGACGCCAAGCTGGACGACGTGCGCCGGAACAGCCGCGTCAACGCTCCGACCCCACGGCGGTCCCGGACGACAGCACCATCCAGGCCGCTTGCCAGCGCGGTCTGAAGTTCCATGGCCGGACCTTGCGCAATGAGGCCCATCGCCTCCCAGGCAACGTCGCCAATGACGCTACAAAAGAATACAACCAGCACTTTGACAGGGGCATCGATGGTGTCGCCGGCGACTTCCCCGATACTGCGGTGGCCGCACGAGACGCCTTCATCGAAAGGCGAAAACACCAGCGATCGCCCAGGCGGTCCCGGCCTCCAGGCCCCGACCGAACGGCGCGATCCACTGAAGTCGCGAAACCCAGGAGGTCCGATGAACCCACCGATTCGCAGACCCATCAGGATCTGGATGACCGGTTGCGCGGCCGTGGTGATGGCCGCGCTGACCACCTCGCCCGCACGCAGCCGCACGCTTGCAGACGACGAATCCGAACGGCAGCGCGGCCGATCCGCCGTGCTCAGCCCCTATGACGTGACCGAGACCGTGTGCAAGATCGAGGCGGCCGCGGCCGCCCACGGGCTCAAGCTCTTTGCGCGTGTCGGTCAGCGTGCCTCCGCCGCCACGTTGGTGCTGGCGTCCTCCGACGGGGTAACGCCGGTGATGCAGGGGGCCGGCGCGGCGGCGATCGCCTTGCCGCTGCGGGTGGAGGTCGCCCGGCTCGATGATGGTCGCACCGAGGTGGTGTTTCTGGATCCCCGGCAGCATGACCGGGATCAGGAGCTGAAGGCGGCAGAAGCACCCGGCTGGCCGATGCTCCCTGACGTGATCGAAGAGGCGCTCAGGGCCTGATTCCGGCCCGGCAAGGCAGAGCGAGGCGAGTACGGCCGGGGCCACACCTTCTCAGATCACGCCAAAGGCGCCGACCAGCGCGCCTGCGGCCATCATCCACATGGGGCTCAGGCGGGTGCGCCACATCAGGGCAACGCTCGCGGCAATCAGCAGCCAGGCCGGCCAGTGCCCGGCAAATGAACCGCGGTAGGGTTCGGCCAGGATCCAGCCAGTGGCCAGCAGCAGGCCGATGGTGATCGGCGCCATGCCGGTGGTGAATGCGCGCACGCCGCGCGTATGCCGGCGCTCGCGGCCCCAGCGTGTGGCCCACAGGGCGAGTGTGGTCGACGGAAGCAGGATGCCCAGCATCGTGACCAGCACGCCCGACCAGCCCGCCACGTTCCAGCCGACGACCGCCACGAACAGGATGTTCGGGCCCGGCGCTGCCTGGGCCAGCGCGATCGACTCGGTGAACCCGGCATCGGTGATCCACCCGCGTTCGGTGACGAGGTAGCGGTGCATGTCTGGCGCCGTGGTGATCGCACCGCCCACGGCCAGCAGCGACAGCATCATGAAATGGGCGAACAGCGCCCCGAGGTCGGCCCAGCTCAGCGTCATGCGTCGGCCCTCCGGCGGGTGGGGTGTCCGTCGGTCGGACGTGCCTGCCGTTCGCTCATGCCCGCAGCTTCCACCAGGCCAGCGCGACGGCGCCTGCGCCAAGGCTGGCGATCACGTAGACCAGCGGCCAGCGCATCCCGGCCACGGCGCCAAGCGTGGCCAGCACCAGGGCTGCGGCGTCCCGCCGGCCCAGCGGCGAGTTGCGCAGCGAGCCCAGCAGCTTGAGCCCGGTGGCCAGGATCAGACCGGCCGCCACGGCACCCATGCCGCGCAGTGCGCCGCTGGCCACGGGATGGTGCGCGAGCTGGGCATAGCCGACCGCCAGAGCCAGCACCACCACCAACGGTGCCAGCAACATGCCCGCCAGCGCCGCAAAGGCGCCCTTCAGGCCGAAAAAGCGGTCGCCGACCATCAGCGAGATGTTCACGATGTTCGGGCCGGGCAGGATCTGGCCGATCGAGAGCAGCTCGACGAATTCCTCGCGGGTGAGCCACTGCCTGCGCTCGACCAGTTCGCGCTGCGCCACGGGCAGCACGCCGCCGAAGCCTTGCAGGGCCAGGCGCGTGAAGCTCAGGAACAGGTCGGTCAGGGAGGTCGGGCCAGGGCGTGTGGCGGCTGGCGGAGCATCGGGGGAGGGCATGGGCGCCAGTGTAGAAGCCCTGCGGCCGCGCCCGTGCGATGTTCGTGCAGCCATGCGGCGGGCCGGGAACGCCGCCGGCGTGTTCGCCTCAGGACCTGGCCGTGCGTGTCGTGCAGCGCGCCGAGGCCCACAGACTCAAGCCCAGGGCGCCCAGCAGCCAGGCCAGTCCGACCCAGCTCAGGGGGGTGAACCCGCCCAGCGTCATGATCCAGCCGCCACCGGCCGCACCGACGGCCTGGCCCAGGTAGATGGCCGAGGTGTTCAACGCCATCAGTGCGGGTGCCAGGGTCGGGACAGCCGCTCCGAGCCGGGCCTGCTGGGCAGAGTTCGAGGCAAAACAGCCCAGCCCCCAGGGAACCAGGATCGCCAGCATAAGCGGTGTACTGGTGGCCAGCGGCCACAGCAGGAGGCTGGATCCGATCAGACCGATCAGCACACCCACCGCGCGGCCGGCGCCGACCCGATCGATCGAGCGCGAGAGCACCACGTTGCCGACCAGTCCGAAGGCACCGAACCAGGCGAACAGCAGGCTGATGTCGCCGGGCGAGGCACCCAGCACACGCTGGTAATAGGGTGCGAAATACGAGAACAGCGTGAACTGGCCGGCGCTGAGCAAGGCCGTGACGGCCACGATGGCCATCAGCACGCGGTCGGCAAACACACCATGCCAGGCACGCAGGCTCAGGCCCGGCGGCTTGACACCGCCTGGTACCGCCCGCCACACCCAGAGTGCGGCCAGCAGGGCGAGCACGCCCACCCCGGCCATGGCGAATCGCCAGCCGAAGGTGCCGCCCACCCAGGCCGCCAGCGGCATGCCTGCCACCGAGGCGACCGACCAGCCGAGGAAGATGAAGGTGATGCTGCGCCCGCGCTGCGTCACTGGCGCCAGGTGGCCGATGGCCGCTGCTGCTTGCGGCGTGAACACGGCTGCGGCCAGCACGGTGACGGCCCGCACGGGCCACAGTGCGGCATAGCTGGGCATCATGGCGCTGGCCAGGTGGCCCAGGCCGTACCAGACCAGGGCCAGTGTCAGCAACTGGCGGCGGTCGGTGCCCGAGACGAAGGCGGCCAGCGTCGGCGCGCCCAGTGCCATCATGGCGGCGGCAATGGCGATGAGCTGACCGGCAATGGCCACCGACACGTTCAGCGAGTCGGCCAGGTCGTTGAGCGTGCCGGCCACGACCATCACGCCACAACCGATCACGAAGTTGCCGGCCAGCAGGGCCCAGCGCACCGCCCCGAGGTCCGGCTCGGTACCGGGGCCGGCCGCAGCAGCCGAGGTCATCCCCGGATCACCTTGAGCGCGTCCGGATTGACGATGTTCGTCGGGTTGCCGTTGATGAAGTTGATCACGTTGTCGAATGCGGCATTGAAGTACAGCTCGTAGCTGTCCTGTTCGACATAGCCGATGTGCGGCGTGCAAACCGCGTTTTCCAGGCGCAACAGGGGGTGGCCCTGCAGCGGGGGTTCGTTCTCGAAGACGTCGACTGCCGCCATGCCGGGGCGGCCCTTGTTGAGGGCGCTCACCAGGGCGTTTTCTTCGACCAGTTCGGCCCGCGAGGTGTTGACGAACAAGGCGGTGGGTTTCATGCGCAGCAGGTCGTCGAGCTTGACGATGCCCCGGGTGCTGTCATGCAGGCGCAGGTGCATCGACAGCACGTCGCACTGCTCGAAAAAGGCCTGCTGGCTGTCGGCCGTGCCGTGGCCGTCGGCGGCCGCCTTGGCGCGAGACGATTCGCTGCCCCACACCAGCACCTGCATGCCGAAGGCCTTGCCGTAGCCTGCGATCAACTGGCCGATCTTGCCGTAGCCCCAGATGCCGAGCGTGCGGCCGCGCAGCACCACACCGAGCCCGAAATTGGGCGGCATCGACGCGGCCTTCAGGCCCGACTGCTGCCAGGCGCCATGCTTGAGATTGCCGATGTACTGCGGCAGCCGCCGCATTGCGGCCATGATCAGCGCCCAGGTGAGTTCGGCCGGTGCCACCGGCGAGCCCACCCCTTCGGCCACGGCGATGCCCATGCGGGTGCAGGTGTCCAGGTCGATGTGGGAGCCCACCTTGCCGGTCTGGGCAATCAGCTTCAGCTTGGGCAGCTTCTCGAGCAGCTGCCTGGGAAAGTGGGTGCGCTCCCGGATCAGCACCAGCACGTCGGCGTCGCGCAGCCGCACCGAGAGCTGGCCGATGCCCTTGACGGTGTTGGTGAACACCTTGGCGTTGTAGCGTTCCAGCTTGGTGGCGCAGTGCAGCTTGCGCACGGCGTCCTGGTAGTCGTCAAGAATGATGATGTTCATGTCGGGAAGCGGCGTGTTGGCGCCATTCTGCATCGGTAGGTAGCATCAAGGCCTCGCAACAAGGAGCAACTCCATGTCGATTTCGATGCATTCTGTCAGCGTCCCGGTGTTTGTGCGCATGCTGCGCAATCTCAGCGCGATGCTGGGCAAGGCCGAGGCTCACGCGCAGGAGCGCAAGTTCGATGTTTCCGTGCTGCTGCACGCCCGTCTGGCGCCGGACATGTTCCCGCTGACCCGCCAGGTCCAGATTGCCTGTGACGCAGCCAAGTTCGGCATCTCCCGGCTGAGCGACGTCCCGGCGCCGTCCTTCCCTGATACCGAGTCCACCGTCGCCGAACTGCAGGAGCGCATCGCGCAGACCGTCGCGTACCTGAAGTCGGTGCCGGCCGAGTCGGTCGACGGCCGCGAGGACAAGCCGGTGTCAGTGCCCATCCGCGGCATGGAGCCGCTGCAGTTCACCGGCGAGAACTACCTCAAGCACCATGCCTTGCCGAACTTCTATTTCCACGTGACGGCGGCCTATTCGATCCTGCGCCACAACGGCGTGAACCTGGGCAAGGGCGACTTCCTGGGACGGGCGGGCTGAGCGCGGCCGGCAGGCCGGGCGGTGGGGCTCAGAGCGTCCCGAACCCGGTGCGCGAGGCGCTGTTGGGGAAGTGACAATCGAGGTCGCTCAGACGCCGATGGGCTTCTTCTTCCGACAGCGCGCGCGAGATCACGTCGAACAGCCGGGAGCGCAGATGCCACAGCTCCGGCAGGGTTTCGGCGCGGCGGATGCGCAACACGAGCAGTTCCGCCTGGGGTGTGTCGATGTCGGCCAGCACCTGTTCGAAGGCCGCACGCGCGCGCGCCAGCCGCGAACCCCGGCCGAACAGCCAGGCCGAACCAGGCTGGGACGGCTCCCAGGCCGGATCGGGCTCGCCGCCGTGCACCTGCTGGACCAGCCGCTGCAGCCAGTTGCCGCGCGAAGGCGCGGCCGTCGGCCGGCGCCAGGCGGCCTGCTCGCGGGCCAGCTCCTCCAGCGTGAGCGTGGGCTCATGCGTGTCGGTGTCCGGCGCGGCGCTGGCGCGGTGGTGCAGGTCGAAGACCTTGGCGGGCATGGCTGGGGTTGAGGGCAACTGGCGTGGGAATGGATGCATTCTGAACCTGCGGGCCGCCGTCCGGTAGCGGAAATAGGGGTAGCCCTGCATGGTTGTTCGCCCATTTGCCGGGCAGCATCGCCGGCCAAGGAGACAAGATGATGAAATGGTTGAAGCGCCTTTTCGGCGCAATGGTGGTCCTGGCGCTGGCCGGCGCGGCCGTGCTGTGGCACTACAGCCGCCAGGTGCTGCCTCAGGTACAGGGCACGCTGCGTGTGGCCGGTCTGGCCGCCGACGTCAGCATCACGCGTGACGAACACGGCATCCCGACGATCCGGGGCGGTTCGGTCGACGATGTCATGTTCGGCCTCGGTTTCGTGCATGCCCAGGACCGGCTGTGGCAGCTCGAGACCCACAAGCGGATCGGCTCCGGCCGGCTGGCCGAGGCCTTTGGTGAACCCGCGCTCGAGACGGACCGCTTCCTGCGTGCGCTGGGGGTGCGTCGTGCTGCGGCGCAGCAATGGCAGGCCACCCAGGGCGAGGCGCGCACGGCGGTGTCGGCCTATGCCGCCGGCATCAATGCCTACGTCAGCAGTCACATGAAGGCACGTCCGCCCGAGTTTGTGGTGCTGGGCCTGCAGCCGTCGGCATGGGAGCCCGAAGACAGCCTGGCCTGGGCAATCATGATGGCCTGGGACCTGGGCGGCAACTGGAATGCCGAACTGACCCGCATGAGGCTGTCGCTGGGCATGCCGGTGGACCGCATCAACGAGCTGATGCCTCCCTATCCTGGCGAAAAACCGATGGCCCTGGCCGACTATGCCGCGCTGTACCGTGAGCTCAAGGTCGACGGCACGCTGGTGCGCCAGGCCGACGCGCTCACGCAGGCCGCGCCGCCGTCGGGCATCGAAGGGGTCGGCTCGAACAACTGGGTGGTGGCGGGGTCGCATTCCGAGACCGGTCACCCGCTGCTGGCGAATGATCCCCACCTCAAGCTCAGCGCGCCGGCGTTGTGGTACTTCGCGCGCCTCGAGGCGCCGGGCCTGAAGGTGGCAGGGGCCACCATGCCGGGCCTGCCGATCGTCGTGCTGGGTCAGAACGAGCACATTGCCTGGGGATTCACCAACACCGCACCCGATGTGCAGGACCTCTACCTCGAGCAGATCAAGTCCGACGATCCGGCGCAGTACCGCACACCCGACGGCTGGGCGCCGTTCGAGACCTTCGAAGAGACGATCGCGGTCAAGGGCAAGGCGAGCGTGACGATGACGGTACGGGCCACGCGCCACGGGCCGGTGATCTCGGATGCGGCCACCGAGGCCACCAAGGGCCTCACCGGACCGGCCGCCCAGCCGGCCTATGCCATCGCGATGCGCTGGACCGCCCTCGACTCGCCCAGCACCACGCTCGATGCCGGCCTGGCCTTCAACCGCGCGACGTCGGTCGACGAGTTCCTGCAGGCGTCGACCCGCTACGTGGCCCCGATGCAGAACATGGTCGTGGCCGACCGCCAGCGCATTGCCGTGGTGTCGGCCGGGCGGGTGCCGGTGCGCAAGCCCGACAACGACCTCAAGGGCCAGGTGCCGGCGCCCGGCTGGGACGCCCGCTACGACTGGGCAGGCTACCTCGACCCGGTGCTGACCCCGCGCGAGACCGACCCGGCGCGCGGCTGGATCGCCACCGCCAACCAGCGCATCCACGGGCCCGACTATCCGCACTACATCACCAGTGAATGGGCGCTGCCGTACCGGCAGCAACGCATCGAGACCCTGCTGGCGGCCCGCGAGCGCCATACGCTGGACAGCCTGGCGGCCATCCAGGCCGACCAGCATTCGCTGGCCGCCGTGAAGCTGCTCGGCCACCTGCGCTCGGCCCGCTCCACGCACCCGCAGGCCGAGGATGCCCAGAAGGTGCTGGCCAGCTTTGACGGCACGATGGCCGCCGACCAGGCCGGCCCGCTGATCTTCTGGGCCTGGGCGCGCCACCTGACCCAGGGGCTGCTGGCCGACGAGATCGGCGCCGGCCAGTACGAACGTGTGCTGGGCCAGCGCAACTTCCGTGATGCGATCGAAGGTGTGCTCGAGCGCGGCGACATCTGGTGGTGCGACGACAAGACCACCGCCGACCAGGCCGAAACCTGCCAGCAGCAGATCGATGCTGCCTTCACGAAGGCGCTGCACGAGCTGCAACTGGCGCACGGCTCCAACGTGAGCCAGTGGCGCTGGGGCGATGCGCACCAGGCGCGTGCCGAGCACCGGCCCTTCAGCAAGGTGCGCGCCCTGGCGCCGCTGTTCGAACTGCGTGCACCCACCGGCGGAGACACCTACACGGTCAATGTGTCACGCGTGAACATGCGCGCCGATGCGTCCACCGGCGAGTACTACCTGCATGAACATGGGCCCAGTCTGCGGGCGCTGTACGACCTGAAAGACCCGGCCCAGTCGCGTTTCATGCATTCGAGCGGCCAGTCGGGCATCCCGATGTCCGAGCACTACCGCAGCTTCCTGGGCGAGTGGACGGCCGTGCGCTATGTCCCCGTGTGGGGCACGGGGCAGGGGGCGCAGGTGCTGTCGCTGGTGCCGCAGGGCAAGGCGCCCTGACGAGCGCCGTGCATCGAGCCGGTGCCTGCCTTCACCGGCAGTCCCCCGTGAGGGGGAGGCACCCACCCCCGCGTGGGGGTGCCGAAAGGCCCCGGCCCCTGGGCAAAATCGGACGTCCGCCGTGCGGCTCACGCGCTACCATCCGCGGTAGCGCGGAAACAAGCGCGGCACAGGCACGACTTGCTCGCGCCACAGTGCGCTGCCAGACAAGGACGGGAGCCGAATGATCGGGCGTTGGTTGGTGTTGGGATTGATCTTTTGCCTGCCCGGGCTGGTCCGGGCGGCCGACCCGTTGGCGGTGTTCACCATCGTCGAGGGTGAGACGGTGCTCACGCGTGGTGCCGAGCGCATGCTGGTTGCCGCCGGTGTGCGGCTGCAGCCCGACGACATCGTCGAGTCGGCCGCGACGGCGGGGCTGGCCCGGCTTGAATTCAGCGACGGCAGCGCCATTGATCTTGGGCCCGCCACCCGCCTGTGGTTCAGCCCCCGCGGCGCCACCGAGCGGGGCCGTGTGCTCGCCACCTATCTGCTGGAAGGCTGGGTGAAGCTGTCGCCGGCGCGAGGCAAGACGGGTGCCGCGCCGGTGCCGCGCAGCCTGGCCTCGCCGCCGATGGACCTGAGCGGCGTGACCGGCGTTGTGGTGGTGCATGTCGCAGGCCCGTCGGCCGGCAGTGCCGAGGTGTTCGTCGAGTCCGGCGAAGCTCGCCTGGTCGAGCGCCGAGATGGCCGGGCCCAGCCGCCGCTGACCATGAAGGCCGGCGAGTTCTATGCCCGCAAAGGCACTGACAAGGGCAGCGTGGCGCCTCGCCCGACCGCCGCACTGCTCGACTCCATGCCCCGGCCCTTCCGTGACACCCTGCCGGACCTGGCCCCCCGCTTCAAGGACCGCGAGGTCGCCGCCAAGGCCCTGCCGGGCCTGCGTTACGCGGATGTCGAGGCCTGGCTCAAGGGCGAGCCGGTGCTGAGGCGCGCGTCGCTCGCGCGGTGGCGCGGCATGATCAATGACACGGACTTCCGTGCCGGCCTGGTGGCCAATGTGCGCTCCCATATGGAATGGGACCGCCTGCTCTTTCCCGAGAAGTACCAACCCAAGCCCGTGGTGCCGGCGTCGCCCTCGCCCGTGGCGCGACCCTGAGCCTGCCGCTGCTGGACGTACGAGCCGAGTGATCGTGTGGCCAGGGCAGACTGGATGTCTGCCCTGGCCCGACAAGCCAAAACCCAAAGCCCCCGAGAAGGTGCCCCATGAAACTGCTGCTGAAGTTCAATCTGGTTTTCATCCTGGTGTTCGTGCTGGGCCTGGCTGCCACCGGCTACATCTCGCGTGACCTGCTGCAGCGCAATGCGCAGCAGGAAGTGCTCGACCATGCCCGCCTGCTGATGGAAAAGGCGCTGGCCGTGCGCAGCTACACCTCGGGCCAGATCGCGCCGCTGCTGGACACGCAGATGAAGTACACCTTCCTGCCGCAGTCGGTGCCGGCCTACTCGGCGACCGAGGTCCTGGGCACCCTGCACAAGAAGTACCCGGACTACCACTACAAGGAAGCAACGCTCAACCCGACCAACCCGCGCGACCGGGCCGTCGAATGGGAAGTGGACATCGTCAACCAGTTCCGCAGCTCCCAGGACACCAAGGAGTTCGTCGGCGAGCGCGACACGCCCACCGGACGTTCGCTCTACATCGCCCGGCCGATCCGCATCTCCGACCCGGCCTGCCTGCGTTGCCACAGCACGGTCGAGGCGGCGCCCAAGCCCATGGTCGACAAGTACGGTCCGGCCAACGGCTTTGGCTGGAACCTCAATGAAGTGATCGGTGCGCAGGTGGTGTCGGTGCCGATGGCCGTGCCGCTGCAGCGGGCCGACCGGGTCTTTGGCGTGTTCATGGCCTCGCTCACCGCAGTGTTCGTGGTGATCGGCCTGGCGCTCAACCTGATGCTGTGGAAACTCGTGATCCAGCCGGTGAGCAAGCTGTCCCGTATCGCCGACAGCGTCAGCCTGGGCGACATGTCCGCGCCCGAGTTCGCCACCGGCAGCCGTGATGAAATTGGCGTCCTGGCCGAATCTTTCAGTCGCATGCGCAAGAGTCTCGTGCAAGCATTGAAGATGCTGGAATCGTGACCTTGTTGTCTGTCGGAAACGAATGAAGCATCCTGAGCGCCTGGGCAAGTACCCCATCACCGGCATCCTGGGCGAGGGTGCGATGGGGGTGGTGTACAAGGCCCATGACCCGGTCATCCAGCGGCCGGTGGCCATCAAGACCATCCGCAAGCATCTGGCGGACGGCAGCGAGACCGGCGCGATGATGGCGGCGCGCTTTCGCAACGAGGCGCAGGCGGCGGGCCGCCTGCTGCACTCGGGCATCGTGGCGGTCTATGAGTACGGCGAAGACGGCGACGTGGCCTATATCGCGATGGAGTACGTCGAGGGCAACAGCCTGGCGCACTACCTGTCGCGCGAGATCCGCTTCTCGGACGCCGACGTCCTGAGCGTGATGGTGCAGTTGCTCGACGCACTGGACCATGCGCACATCCAGGGTGTCTGGCACCGCGACATCAAGCCGGCCAACCTGATCATCACCCGGGCCGGCAAGCTCAAGGTGGCCGACTTCGGCATTGCCCGCATCGAGTCCATCGGGCTCACCCAGGTCAACTCGGTCATCGGCACACCCAGCTACATGGCGCCGGAGCAATACCTGGGCGGCACGCTCGACCGCCGGGTCGACATCTGGTCCTCCGGTGTGCTGCTCTACCAGCTGCTCACCGGCAAACTGCCGTTCACCGGCACGGCCGACGCCGTGATGTACCAGGTGGTGCATGAACAGCCCGTGATGCCGTCGCAGTTCGCCGGGTCCACCCGACCGGGCTATTACGACGCCATCCTGTCGGCGGCGCTGGCCAAGCAGCCGGACTGCCGCTACGCCACTGCCGGGCTGTTCCGCAACGCCTTGCTGGCGGCCAGCGCCGAGCCGGTGCGCGCAGCGGTGTCCGAAGAGACCATCATCATGGAAGTGGTGCGTCCGGTGGACCTGACGCCCAGCGCCATCGGCAGCGGCGCCCAGCGCCTCACCAGTCCGACGGGCGCACCGCGTACCGGGACGACCACCGCGCCGCCGGCCGGCTGGGATGCGAGCACCCTGGCCACGGTCGAATCCACACTGGCACGCTACGTCGGCCCGGTGGCCAAGGTGCTGGTGCGCCGCGCGGCCCAGGAGTGCGCCGACCTCATCACCTTGCGCACCCGACTTGCCGAGCACCTGCCCACCGAGCATGACAAGGCGCTGTTCATCGGCCAGGCCCTGCAGACCACCGGCTCGGGCACCCAGCAACGCACCACCCTGACCACACCGCCCGCACCAGGCACCGCGGTGTCGGGTACCAGCCTGGGCGCTCCGTTGTCGAC
This sequence comes from uncultured Comamonadaceae bacterium, assembly GCA_946482595.1. The sequence goes on along the minus strand of CAMLSD010000016.1, from coordinate 28,662 downwards.
TGAACTGGTCGAACATGCCACCCGGGTGCTGGCCACCCACATGGGACCGATCGCCCGTGTGATGGCCAAGAAGGCCGCCGCGCAGGCGCGCCACCGCGACGAGTTCATCGCACTGCTGGCCGATCAGGTGTCCGACCCGGCCGAACGCGCCAAGCTGCTGGGCGAACTGGCCCGGCTGGTGTAGGCACCGTCCGCCACGGCGCTGGCAGACATGTTGCGCCTCAGGCGCGGCGCCGACGGCCAGAGCCCGCTTTTTTGCCTGGAGGCGCCAGATGCGCTGCCTCCTGGCGCAGGGCTTCGCGCATGCGCAGGGCCGGCGGGGTGTCCAGGCCGGCGCGCAGCGTGATGATGCCCACCGGCGGGAGTTCGATCGGCACGTTCAGGTTCACGCGCCGGGCCAGGCCCTCGCGCTCCAGGTGCAGGGCCACGCCACGGGCCACGAATCCGCACGCCGGGCGCTGGCGCACGAAGGTGATCGTCATCAGGAACGAGGCGGTCTCGATCACGTCGGCCGGCGGCTGAAGGCCATGCTTGTAGAACAGCTGCAGCAGCTTGACCCGTGAAGAGGCCCAGGCGGGCGGCACCACCCAGGGCAGGGCGGCCACGTCGGCCCAGGCGGGGCGGTCCGCTGTCGCCAGCGGATGATCGGGCGGCGCGATCACGCACATCGGCTCCTCATACAGCGGTTCGGTGGCGATGTCGGGCGCGGCATAGCCTGGCTCCAGCCGCCCGACGATCAGGTCGAGTTCACCCACCCGCAGGCGGGGCATCAGGCGGGTGAGATCCCCTTCCTCGATGGACACGGTGGTGCGCGCCGACTGCGCCTTGACCCGCGCCACGGCACCGGTCAGCAGTCCCGGTGTGGCCACCACCATGGCACCGACCCGCACCCGCTCGGAGGCACCGCCGGCCACGGCGGCAATCTCGTCGCGCGTGCGGCCGAAGTCGGCCAGCACGGACCGGGCGAAGCGGATCACCGTGGTGCCATACGGCGTGGGCTCGGTCCCCCGGGTGGAACGGGTGAACAGTTCGAGTCCGAACATGCGTTCGACTTCGGCAAGCGACTTGCTGACGGCGGGCTGGGTCAGCGACAGGAACTCCGACGCGCGCCCGAGGTGGCGGAATTCGTCCAGCGCCACGATCAGCTGCAGATGCTTGAGCTTCAGGTTCGAGCGCAGGACACGGTCGATGTCGGTCACGGGGATCTCCGGGTCAGATACTTTCCAGAAACGGAATGAAGACAGTCCACTTCTTCAATGGTTGGCAATGATTCTGGCACGCACAATGGCCTGCATTCCCCCACACAAGACCAGGAGACATCCCCATGCAAGTGCGCCGACGCCAACTCATCCTTGCGACCCTGGGCGCTGCAGCCGCCACGGTTGCACCTCGTCTGCAGGCCGCCGGGTTTCCCGAGCGTCCCATCACCTTCATCTGCCCCTGGCCGGCCGGCGGCACGGCCGACATGACCATGCGCGCCCTGTGCACGGCCGCGTCGAAGGTGCTGGGCCAGACCATCGTGGTCGAGAACAAGGCGGGCGCCTCGGGCATGCTGGGCCTGCGCGCGCTGGCCAGCGCCCGGCCCGACGGCTACACGATCGGCCAGATCCCGATCTCGGTAGCGCGCTTTTCGCAACTGGGTTCGGTGCCGGTCGATCCGCTCAAGGACCTGACCTACCTGGCCCGCACTTCGGGCCAGACCTTCGGCATCGCGGTGCGCGCCGACTCGCCCTACCAGACCCTGAAGGACTTCGTTGCCGCAGCCAAGGCAGCGCCGGGCAAGGTGACTTATGGCAGCGCCGGCATCGGTGGCGCCACCCACGTCGGCATGGAGGAGTTCGCGCTGGTGGCGGGCATCCAGCTCAATCACATTCCCTACAAGGGCGGTGCGCCTGCGCTGCAGGACCTGCTGGCCGGGCAGATCGAGGCCCTGGCCGACTCCAGCTCGTGGGCGCCGCACGTCAAGGCGGGCAAGCTGCGGCTGCTGGCCACCTGGGGCGAAAAGCGCACCCAGGACTTCCCCGATGTGCCCACCCTGAAGGACGTGGGGTACGACCTGGTGGTGGATGCGCCCAATGGTGTCGGTGCACCCAAAGGGCTGGACGCGGCCATCGAGAAGCGACTGCGCGAGGCCTTCAAGGTGGCGGCGGCCAGTGCGGAGTTCACCGCGGCCTGCGACAAGATCGACGCTCCGCTGATGTACCTCGACGGCCCCGACTACGAGAAGTACGTTGCCGCCACCTACCGCCGCGAGACCCAGCTCATCGAGCGCCTGAAGCTGCGCGAGCTGATGGCCAAGGGCTGATCGGCTGACACAAGGCACCTGCGATGACTGACGTCTCTGCGCTGATCCGGCTGCATGCCAACGACAACGTGCTGGTGGTGCGGCACCCGCTGGCCCTGGGACAGACGCTGCCCGAGTTCGGGCTGCGCACGCGGGCCCAGCTGCCTGCCGGCCACAAGGTCGCGGCGCGGCGCATTGCCGCAGGCGAGCGGGTGCTGAAATACAACGTGGTGATCGGTGTGGCATCGCGCGACATCGAGGCCGGCGAGCATGTGCACGGTCACAACCTCACGCTGGTCGACGAGTACCGTGACCCGGGCTTCTGCGAGGACGTGCGGCCGGTGGCCCATGTGCCCGAGGCCGAGCGGGCCAGCTTCATGGGTTATGTGCGGCGTGAACCGGGGCGCGAGGGCCGCGTGGCCACGCGCAACTTCATCGGCATCCTGAGTTCGGTGAACTGCTCGGCCACGGTGATCCGGCGCATTGCGGCGCACTTCACGCCCGAGCGGCTGGCCGACTTCCCGCAGGTCGACGGTGTGGTCGCCTTTGCGCAGACCAGCGGCTGCGGCATGTCCTCACCCAGCGAGCACTTCGACCTGCTGCGGCGCACCCTGGCCGGCTATGCCCGTCACCCCAACCTGGCCGGTGTGCTGATCGTCGGCCTGGGGTGCGAGCGCAACCAGGTGGCCGATCTGGTCGAGTCGCAGGGGCTGCAGCCGGGGCCGCTGCTGCGCACCTTCGTGATGCAGGAAAGCGGTGGCACGCGTGCCACCATTGCTGCCGGCGTGGCGGCCGTGCAGGAGATGCTGCCGCTGGCCAATGCCGCGCGGCGCGAGCCGGTGAGCGCCGCCCACCTGAAGATCGGCCTCGAGTGCGGTGGCTCCGACGGGTTCTCGGGCATCACCGCCAATCCGGCGCTGGGCGCCGCGATGGACCTGCTGGTGGCCCACGGCGGTACGGCGATCCTGTCGGAAACGCCCGAGATCCACGGTGTGGAGTACATGCTCACGCGGCGCGCGGTGAGCCGCGAGGTCGGCCAGAAGCTGCTGGACCGACTGGCCTGGTGGGCCCGCTACACCGCGGGGCACAACGCGCAGTTCAACGGGGTGGTCGGTGCCGGCAACCAGGCCGGTGGGCTGGCCAACATCTTCGAGAAGTCGCTGGGCTCGGCGATGAAGGGGGGCACCACACCACTGGTGGACGTCTATCGCTATGCCGAGCCGATCGACAAGGCGGGCTTTGTCTTTATGGACTCGCCCGGCTACGACCCGGTCGCCACCACCGGCCAGATCGCCAGTGGGGCCAACCTGATCTGCTTCACCACCGGCCGCGGATCGATGTTCGGCAGCAAGCCCGCCCCGACGATCAAGCTGTCGAGCAACACACCGATGTTCAAGCGCCTCGAGGAGGACATGGACATCAACTGCGGCGCCATCCTCGATGGTGAATGCGACGTGCCCGAGATGGGCCGGCGCATCTTCGATCACATCCTGCGCACGGCCTCCGGCGAAAAGACCAAGAGCGAACTGCTCGGGCTGGGCGACCATGAATTCGTGCCCTGGCACCTGGGCATCGTCAGCTGACAACACACCATGACCCTCACCCTGCAATGCGCGGAGCTGCTGCGCCAAGAGCAGTTCATCGCCGGGCGCTGGTGCGCCGCATCCGACGGCACATGCCTGGCCGTCAGCAACCCCGCCGATGACACCGTGTTCGCCCATGTCCCGGACGGGACCGCGCACGATGCGCGTGCCGCGGTCGATGCGGCCCAGGCCGCCTTCACGGTCTGGCGTTCGGTGCCGGCGCGCGAGCGCGCGGCCGTGCTCAAGCGCTGGAACGACCTGATCCTTGCGCACCAGGACGACCTGGGGCGTCTGATCTCGCGTGAACAGGGCAAGCCGCTGGCCGAAGGCCGGGGCGAGGTGCTGTATGCCGCCAGCTATGTCGAGTGGTTTGCCGAACAGGCCACGCGCGCCAACGGCGAGGTGATTCCGAGCCCGGCGCGCCACAAGCGCATGCTGGCGGTGCGAGAGCCGGTGGGGGTGGTGGCCGTGATCACGCCGTGGAACTTCCCGGCCGCGATGATCGCCCGCAAGATCGCACCGGCACTTGCGGCCGGCTGCACCGTGGTGGCCAAGCCGGCCGAAGACACGCCGCTCACCGCGCTGGCCCTGGTGCATCTTGCCCAGCAGGCCGGCGTGCCGGACGGCGCGCTGAACGTCGTGACGGCGTCGCGTGCGCGCACGCCCGAGGTGGTTGACGCGTGGCTGGCCGACGAGCGGGTGCGCAAGGTCAGCTTCACCGGCAGCACGCCGGTGGGCCGGCACCTGGCCCGGGCTTCGGCCGACACGCTCAAGAAGCTGTCGCTCGAGCTGGGCGGCAATGCCCCGTTCATCGTGTTCGACGATGCCGACCTCGACGAAGCCGTCGAAGGCCTGATGGTCAGCAAGTTCCGCAACGGCGGGCAGACCTGCGTGTGCCCGAACCGGGTCTATGTGCAGCAGGGCGTCCATGATCGGTTCGTTGAGCGCCTGGCGGCGCGGGTGGGTGCGCTGACGGTGGGCCCGGCCACGCAGCCCGATGCGCAGATCGGCCCGATGATCAATGCCCGCGCCGTCGAGAAGATCGACCGCCATGTGCGCGATGCGCTCGCGCGAGGCGCCCGTGCCGTGGCCGGCGGTCAGCGGCTGGCGAAATTGGGGCCGAATTACTACGCACCGACGGTGCTCGTCGACGCCACGCCCGAGATGGACTGCCACGGTGAGGAAACCTTCGGCCCTGTGGTGCCGGTGATGCGCTTTCGCGACGAGGCCGAGGTGCTGGCGCTGGCCAATGGCACACCATACGGTCTGGCGGCCTACTTCTACAGCCAGGACGCAGCGCGGATCTGGCGGCTGGCCGAAGCGCTGGAATGCGGCATCGTGGGCATCAACGAAGGTGCCCTGGCGGCCGAGGCCGCACCCTTTGGTGGCGTGAAGGCCTCGGGTTACGGGCGGGAAGGGTCGGTCCACGGGCTGGACGACTACCAGCACATCAAGTACCTGTGCCAGGGAGGCCTGGCATGACCATGACCGGCGGCAATCCGTTCAAGACCGCGCTGCAGCGCGGCCAGTCGCAGATCGGCCTGTGGCTGTCGATGGGCCAGCCCTACAGCGCCGAGCTGTGTGCCACGGCTGGCTTCCAGTGGCTGCTGATCGACGGTGAGCATGCACCCAACGACCTGCACAGCACGCTGGCGCAGCTGCAGGCGGTCGCGCCGTATGGCGCTCACCCGGTGGTCAGGGTGGTGCAAGGGGATCCGGCCTTGATCAAGCAGATGCTCGACATCGGCGTGCAGACGCTGCTTGTGCCCATGGTGGACACCGCGCAGCAGGCTGCCGCGATGGTGGCGGCCACGCGGTATCCGCCGCAGGGCATGCGCGGTGTGGGCGCCGCCGTGGCGCGGGCCTCGCGCTGGGCGCAGCGAGCCGACTACCTGGAGGTGGCCAACGACGAGGTCTGCCTGCTCGTGCAGGCCGAGTCGGTCAAGGCGCTGGAGCAGCTCGAGGCCATCTGTGCCGTCGACGGCGTGGACGGTGTGTTCATCGGGCCGGCCGACCTGGCGGCGTCGATGGGGTACCGGGGCCGACCCGACCATCCGCAGGTGCAGGCGGCCATCGAGCAGGCGATCCGGACCATCACGGCCAGCGGCAAGGCGGCCGGCACCCTGACCGGTGATGCGGGCCTGGCGCGCCGCTACCTCGAGCTGGGCGCGCAGTTCGTGGCGGTCGGGATCGACGTCACGCTGCTGGCCCGCGCCACACGTCAACTGGCACGGGACTTCGGGCTGGGCGTTGCACCCGCCCCGGTCGGGGCGTCGAGCGGGCCCTACGGCTGACAAGGCGCCGGCGCCGGCTGCTCAGGGCCGCGGCGCCGCGGAGGTGGCACCGGCGCTCGTCGAGGGCAGGGCGGTCAGGCGCGGTTGCCAGTGCCAGCCCGAGCGCAGCACGGCAGCCGCCAGCACCGCCACCGCCCACTCGCCGCGTTTGTCCGCATCGCGGGTCGACCAGTCGGGTGGCAGCACCGCCTGCTTCGCTTGACTCTGAGCGTCCCAGTCCAGCGCGATGGCCGAGACGTCATCGACCGACAGCATCGTGGCCTGGCGCACGCGCGAATGCACACGCTGCACCGGCGGGCGACTGGCGTCCGCCAGCGGATCGCCCGGGCGATGGAAGCTGGCCTCGTGCGCCAGCGGCGGGGCACCCGACGCCCCCAGATGTTCGGTGACGTGCACCGTCTGCCGAGATTCGTCTGCGAGCAGCCGCACGCGGTGGCCGCGATGGCCGGTGTCGTCGACGCGCAGGTGGAACTCCCAGACGTCACCCGGCGCCGCGTCGAGGGAAACCGGCAGGACCGGCCAGCCGGCACCGGGCAGGCCCGCCAGGCGCTGACGCAGACGCTCGCGCCCGATGCTGGCCGCGTGGCCAGCAGGCCGCAACCGCGTGGCAACACGCGCCGCCCCGACCAGCAGGCCCAGCCAGGCCACGACCTGCACCAGCAGGGTGCCCCCTCCCAGCATCCACTCGGCCTGGGTCCCGATCGACGCCTCGGCCGGCACCGGCTCGTCGGGCGGGGTGCCGGCCCACATCGCCAGCAGGATCGGCAGCATCAAGGCGGCGGCGAGCCCGCGTGCCATGTACTGCCGGCGGTCGGCGGTCGAGGTGAAGACCAGCACGATGCCGAGCACGGCCGGTGATGCACACACCAGGCCCCAGGCCACCGGTCCGAAGGCCAGCGCCCGCCCGGTGAGCGCGCCGAAACTCCAGGCCAGCACGCCCGCCAGGATCAGCACCGCCGTCCAGGCGAGCCCGAGCGGACGCAGCGAGTCGGCCACGGCAACGGGTGGGGGTGTCATGCGTGCGGCTCGAACACTGGCGTCACGCGGCAGGCAGCGGCTCGCCGGCCAGGATGGACACCAGGCTGGGCAGCAGGGTCTGGGCATCGCCGGCCTGCAGGCTGGTGTGCAGCGTGTTCAGCACGGCGTCGGCAATCGCATGGTGCGCTTCGGTCTCGTGCGCCATCGTGGTGTAGTAGCCAAGGTCCTTGTGGGCATTGGCAAGCGAAAAGCGGATGCCCGACGGGTCGCGCGAGAGCAGATACGGCCGCAGGCGCTCCAGCGCCGCACCGCCCCCGCCGCCCTTGGCCAGCACGTCGACAAACACCTCGGGTGCCACACCGGCGCGCTGGGCACAGGCGGCGGCTTCGGCCAGCAGCGAGATGAAACCGAGCGACACATAGTTGTGCAGCAGCTTCATGCGGTGGCCGGCACCCACCGGGCCGGCATGGGTGATGTTCTCGGCAAAACAGGCCAGCAGCGGGCGCACCTCCTCGAACAGCGCCGCATCGCCACCCACCAGCAGGTTCAGGCGGCCTTCATGGGCTTCCTTCGGCGTGCGGGTCATCGGGGTGTCGAGGAAGCGGCCGCCCGCGGCCTGCACGGCCTGCGCAACACGCTCGGTCGACGACGGAACGGCCGTTGAACAGTCGATGACCACGGTGCCGGGCCGCAGGCCTTCGAGCACACCGTCCGGGCCCAGCAGGACGGCCTCGACCTGCGGCGTGCCGGTCACGCACAGGATGACGATCTCGGAGGCCGCGGCCAGCGCCGCAGCACGCGTGTGTGTGGTCACCCCGGCGGCTTTGAGTTCGTCCAGCGGCTGATTGCCGGCGTGTTCGAGCACGGTCAGCGGGTAGCCGTGGCGGGCGATGTTGCGCGCAATGCCGTGGCCCATCAGGCCGATGCCGATCATGCCGATCTTCTGCTTCATGCGTGTACTCCTCAGGGCAAAAACGTCTGGCCCGCAGTATTCCACCAAGACGCCTGGCATGTGCGTGCAGCGGTCGATCACCGTGCCACGTGGTGGTCGGCAGGCGAAGGCATGCAACTTGCATTTCATGGGTGACGCAGGCCTTCTGCCCTGCGATGGAGCACCACATGAACGCCGCAGCCACGAGCCTTGCACCTCCCCGGCATGCCCCCGCGACCAAGGCCGCAGGCGCGCAGGCTGCTGCGCCATCGGCCGTGCCGGCGCAGACCCTGGGTGCACTCATCAACCTGGCTGGACGCCAGCGCATGCTGTCTCAGCGCATCGTGCTGCATGCCGTGCTGGCTGCACAGGGGCGGCCGCAGGCGGCCGAGGTCGCGCGCGAGGCACTGGCGCTGTTCACACGCAGCCACCAGCAACTGGTCGACGGCGGTGACGGGCTGCCGGGCATCTTCAGTGCCGAGTTGCGTCAGGCCTACTTCGGTACCACACAGGCCGATGCAAGGATTCGCGACTTCATGCGGCTGGCCGCCCGGGTGCTGGACGGGGCGCCGGCCGGTCGCGCGGCCATGGCACTGGACGAACTGGTGGCGGCCACCAGCCCGGTCCTGGCGCTGCTGCAGGCGATCACGCTGACCTATGAAGACGAGGCGCGGCGCCAGGCCGTGGCCCAGTCGCAGCAGCAGGGCCATGTGATGGGACGGCTGCAGGACATTGCCCGCCAGGCGCATGTGGTGTCGTTCAACGCACAGATCATCGCGGCCCGTGCGGGTGTGGCGGGGCGGGAGTTTTCCGTGGTGGCCGGGGTGCTGGCCGACATCACGCGCGAGATGGAGCACCTGGTCCAGGCCGCGATGGTGCCGGGCGCAGGCGCCGTGGCGCAGCGATGAGCGGCGGCGCACCCGAGGCCTGCCGCGCGGGGGCGAACCGGCAGCGAGCTTGACGTCGGCGGCACGCGGCCCCTACACTGCGACTCGCTCCGGGGTGCACACCGTGCTGAGATGGCAAACAGGCCAAACCCGATGAACTTGATCCGGTTAATACCGGCGGAAGAAGAGCTGAATCTGTCCCTGAGTCCTGTGCCGCCTTGGCCAGTGCACTCGCCGCAAGGGGCACTTTCCGGAGCAAACCACACGCCCCCGGAAAGGAGCCCCGATGAATGCCCCCGACAAGATCGCCCTCGACTCCATCGAGTCGCGCCTTGCGCTGACGCGCGAGCCGTTTCCCGCTTCACGCAAGACCTACCTGAGCGGAGCGCTTCACCCTGAGCTGCGCGTGCCGATGCGCGAAGTGGCGCTGACCAACGGCGAGTGCGTCACGCTCTACGACACCTCGGGCCCGTACACCGACCCGCTCGCGACGATCGACGTGCGTCGTGGCCTGCCGGCCCTGCGCGCCGACTGGATCGCCGCGCGCGGCGACACCGAAACCTACCCCGGGCGCGAGCGGCAGTCGCTCGACGACGGCGTGAAGCACCTGGACCGCGAAGCCGAGCGCATCGAGGCCCTGCGCCGCGACGCTGCCGGGCTGCAGCGCCAGCCCCGTCGCGCGCGTGCCGGCGCCAACGTGACGCAGATGCACTATGCCCGTCGCGGCATCGTCACGCCGGAGATGGAGTTCGTGGCGATCCGCGAGAACGGTCGGCGCGAGTGGATGGCCGAATACCTGGCCGATGCCGGGCGCGAGGCGAGGCTGCAGGGCCAGTCGCTGGGAGCAAGCATTCCGTCGCTCATCACGCCGGAATTCGTGCGTGACGAAGTCGCGCGCGGGCGAGCGATCATCCCGGCCAACATCAACCATCCCGAGATCGAGCCGATGGCGATCGGGCGCAACTTCCTCGTGAAGATCAACGCCAACATCGGCAACTCGGCGGTCACCTCCAGCATCGAGGAAGAGGTCGAAAAGCTCGTGTGGGCGATCCGCTGGGGCGCCGACAACGTGATGGACCTGTCCACGGGCCGCAACATCCACACCACGCGTGACTGGATCGTGCGCAACTCGCCCGTGCCCATCGGCACGGTGCCGATCTACCAGGCGCTCGAGAAGGTCGGTGGTGTGGCCGAAGACCTGACCTGGGAGATCTTCCGCGACACGCTGATCGAACAGGCCGAGCAGGGCGTCGACTACTTCACCATCCACGCCGGCGTGCGCCTGCCGTTCATCCACCTGACGGCCAACCGCCGCACCGGCATCGTCTCGCGCGGCGGCTCGATCATGGCCAAGTGGTGCATCGCACACCACCGCGAGAGCTTCCTGTACACGCACTTCGAAGACATCTGCGACATCATGAAGGCCTACGACGTGAGCTTCTCGCTCGGCGACGGCCTGCGCCCGGGCAGTGCATCGGACGCCAATGACGAGGCCCAGTTCGCCGAACTGCGCACGCTGGGCGAGCTGACCCAGGTGGCCTGGAAGCACGACGTGCAGACGATGATCGAAGGCCCGGGGCATGTGCCGATGCACATGATCCAGGCCAACATGACCGAGCAGCTCAAGCACTGTCATGAGGCACCGTTCTACACGCTGGGCCCGCTGACCATCGACATCGCACCGGGCTACGACCACATCGCCTCGGCCATCGGGGCCGCGATGATCGGCTGGTTCGGCACGGCCATGCTGTGCTACGTGACCCCGAAGGAGCACCTGGGCCTGCCTGACCGCGACGACGTGAAGGAAGGCATCATCGCCTACAAGATCGCAGCGCATGCGGCCGACGTGGCCAAGGGCCACCCCGGATCGCGTGCGCGTGACGACGCACTGTCGAAGGCACGTTTCGAGTTCCGCTGGCACGACCAGTTCAACCTCAGCCTCGACCCGGACACCGCGCGTGAATTCCACGACGAGACCCTGCCCAAGGAGGCCAGCAAGGTGGCGCACTTCTGCTCGATGTGCGGCCCCAAGTTCTGCTCGATGAAGATCACGCAGGAGGTGCGCGAGTTTGCCGCGAAGCAGGGCATGGGCGAGTCCGATGCACTCGCGCAGGGCATGGCTGCCAAGTCGGAAGAGTTCCGTCGCGCGGGGGGCGAGATCTACATCCCGATCGAGCCGAAGGCCTGAGCATGAACCCGCTGCACATCGGTGTGGCCGGCGCGGGCCTGCTCGGGCGGCTGCTGGCCTGCCGGCTGGCCATGGCCGGGCACCGCGTGACGGTGTTCGACCCCGCCGCGAGCCCGCTGGCCCGCGGCGCGGCCGGCTGGACGGCCGCCGGCATGCTCAGCCCGGTGGCCGAACTCGAGTGCGCGGATGCCGACGTGGCCCGCCTGGGCTGGCGCTCGCTCGCCCTGTGGCAGGCGCTGGACGAGCAGGTGCACGGGGCGCTGGGCCTGCAATGTGCGGGCAGCCTGCTGCTGGCGCATGGCAGCGACCTCGGTGCGGCCCGGCGCCTGCTGTCCCTGCTGCAGGCCAAGGCCCCGGCCGAGGCCCGACCCGAACCTCTGGATGCGCAGGCGCTGCAGGCGCTGGAGCCGCAGGTCCACGGCCCGGCCCATGCGTGGCGGCTGGACGGCGAAGGCCAGATCCACACGGTGCAGGCGATGCAGGCCCTGGCCGACCATGCCAGCGCACTCGGTGTGTGCTGGCGCTGGGGTGAGCCGGCCACGGTGCTTGCGGCGCGGCAGATCAATGGTGAAGCCTTCGACCATGTGTTCGACGTGCGTGGTACCGGGGCACGACCCGACTGGCCGGTGCGCGGCGTGCGCGGCGAGATCGTGTGGCTGCATGCCCCCGGTGTGCACCTGCACCGGCCGCTGCGCCTGCTGCATCCGCGCTGGCGGGTCTACCTCGTGCCGAGGCCCGGCGACATCGTGGTGGTCGGCGCCAGCGAAATCGAATCGGAGGACCGTTCGGCCATTTCGGTGCGCAGCCTGCTCGGGCTGCTCAGTGCGGCCCACAGTGTCGTTCCCGAACTGGCCGAAGCGCGTGTGGTGCACACCGAGACCAACCTGCGTCCGGCGCTGCCGGACAACCTGCCGCGTGTCGGTCACGAACCCGGGCTGACCCGCATCAACGGCCTGTTCCGCCATGGCTGGCTGATCGGCCCGGCGCTGGTCGAGGACGCGCTGGCCCAGGCACTGGAGGAGTACGCATGAACGAACGACTGGCCCGGCCCACGGCGGACGACGCCGTCTCGCGCCTGACGGTGCACGTCAATGGCTCGCCCCATCTGCTGGAGGTCGGCATGAACCTGGCCGACCTGCTGCAGCGCCTGGGGGCTGCGCCCGAGAGTGTGGCCACCGCCGTCAACGGCGAGTTTGTCGCGCGGGCGCGGCGCGCCGCGCACCGGCTGCTGCCGGGTGACCAGATCACCCTGTTCCAACCCATCGTCGGAGGTTGAGATGCTCACCCCTGAAAACGACATGCTGCAGCTTGCGGATGCCACCGTGTCCAGCCGGTTTCTGCTGGGCACAGCCGGCTACCCGTCGCCAGCCGTGCTGGCCGAGGCCATTGCGGCCTCCGGCGCGCAGGTGGTCACCGTCGGGCTGCGGCGTCAGCTGGCCGGGCAGGGCGGGGACAACGGCTTCATCGAGATGATCCGTGCCAGCGGCGCCCGCCTGCTGCCCAACACCGCCGGCTGTCGCACCGCCCGCGAGGCGATCACGCTGGCGCACATGGCCCGCGAGCTGCTCGGCACCCACTGGATCAAGCTCGAGGTGGTGGGCGACGAACACACGCTGCAGCCCGATCCCTACGGGCTGGTCGATGCTGCGGCCCAGCTTGTGCGGGACGGCTTCGAGGTCTTCCCCTACTGCCTCGACGACCTCGTGAGCTGTCAGCGGCTGGTCGATGCGGGCTGCCGCATCCTGATGCCCTGGGGTGCGCCGATCGGCTCGGGCCAGGGGCTGCTCAACCCCTGGGCCCTGCGCACGCTGCGAGCGCGCCTGCCCGAGCTGACCCTGGTCATCGATGCCGGCATCGGCGCGCCCTCGCATGCGGCGCTGGCCATGGAGCTCGGCTTCGATGCCGTGCTGCTCAATTCGGCGGTCGCGCAGGCACGTGACCCGGTGGGCATGGCGCGGGCTTTTGGTGAGGCGATCCGTGCCGGACGTGGTGGGTATCTGGCCGGTCTGATCGAGGCGCAGCCGATGGCCGTGGCGTCCACGCCGGTCACCGGGAGGCCCTTCGATGTCTGAGCCGTTGAAGGCCGGCCCGCGCGTCGAGCCATCCACCGCGGGTGGCGGCGGCGGGCCCGTGGGGATGCCGGTGGTCTGGAGTGTGGCCGGGTCCGACAGCGGCGGCGGTGCCGGGCTGCAGGCCGATCTGCGCGCCTTCGATGCCATGGGAGTGCATGGCTGCAGTGTGGTCGCGGCCCTCACCGCGCAGAACTCACGCGCCGTCGAATCGGTCCATGCGGTGGACCCCGCGCTGCTCGACGCGCAGCTGGCTGCGCTGGCCGGTGACCTGCCGCCACGGGTCATCAAGACCGGGCTGCTCGGCAGTGCGGACAATGTGCGCAGCCTGGCGCGCTGGGTGGACCGCCTGCGCACACGCGGCCCGGTCGCGCTGGTGGTCGACCCGGTGCGGCGTGCCAGCACCGGGGCCCTGCTGCATGCAACGGACCTGCGCGAGGCCTACCTCAGCGAGCTGGTGCCGCGCGCCACACTGCTGACGCCCAATCGTGCTGAAGCGGCCTGGCTGCTCGGCGTAGCAGGCGAGGGGGCCGGGCTGCCCGACGACACCGTCATCGACGCTGCGGCGCGATTGCGGCGCCTGGGCGCCGGCAGTGTGGTGGTCACCGGCGGTGACAGCCCCGGACCCGAGGGCGCCGGCCGGGCCAGCGACTGGATCGACACGCCCCAGGCCAGCGGCTGGCTGAGCGGTACGCGCATCGACACGGTTCACAACCACGGCACCGGCTGCGTGTTTGCATCGAGCGCGGCTGGCGCGCTGGCGCATGGCTTTTGCGAGGCCGATGCCCTGGTGATGGCCAAGATGGCGACGGCGCACGCACTGACGCGGGGCTATCGCGCCGGTGCCGGTGCCGGACCGGTGCGCCCGGGGCCGCAGTTCAGCCTGCGCCGCGAGCTGCTGCCCACGCTCAGCCTGTCGGGGCGCGAACCAGACGGGCCCGCCTTTGCGCCGCTGGCCGAGCCTCGCCCCGGTCTGTATGCCGTGGTCGACAGTGCCGAATGGGTCGAGCGCCTGCTGGCCGCCGGCGTGCGCTGCCTGCAATTGCGCATCAAGACCGATGTGCCGCAGCCGCCGTCGCGCGAGTGGCTGTCCGCCGAGATCGGCCGGGCCGTGCGGGCAGCGCAGGCGGCCGGCGCACAACTTTTCATCAACGACCACTGGGAGCTGGCCCTGGCGCACGGGGCCTATGGCATTCATCTGGGTCAGGAAGACATCCAGGCGCTGCGGCCCTGGGAGCTCGACCGCCTGCGCCAGGCGGGCATGCGACTGGGCATCAGCACCCACAGCTACTGGGAGGTCTGCCGGGCGCGCGGCGTGCGCCCGAGCTACATCGCCTGCGGTCCGATCCATGCCACGCGCACGAAGGACATGCCCTGGCGGCCGCAAGGGCCGGCCAACCTGGCTTACTGGAGCGCCCTGCTGCCCGAGCCGGTGGTGGCCATCGCCGGCATGGACGAAAGCCGCGGCCGCGAGGCCGTGCAGTGCGGCGCGGCGGCCGTGGCCGTGCTGCGCGGCATCGTGCAGGCACCCGACCCTGAAGGCCAGGTGGCCCGGCTTGCGGCCGCGCTCAACGAAGGCGCATGGGCCGAGTCCATCCTGCCGCCCTGGTTGCCCCGGCCCACGCTGGACGGCCCGGTGCCGGTGAACTGACGCGGCCGCAGGATGCGGCTCACCCGGCGCACAGGGCCTGTTTTGCCGCGAGGTACTCGCTGCGCAGGCGTTCGATCAGCGCCTGGGCCGGCAGCACCTCGCGGATCGCGCCGATGCCCTGGCCGCAGCCCCAGATGTCCTTCCAGGCCTTCTTCGCGCCTTCACCACCGAAGTCCATCTTGCTCGGGTCGCTCTCGGGCAGGTGGTCAGGGTCCATGCCGGCATTGACGATCGAGCCGCGCAGGTAGTTGCCGTGCACGCCGGTGAACAGGTTGGAGTAGACGATGTCCTCGCTGGTGCTGTCGACGATCATCTGCTTGTAGCCGTCGGCGGCACGGGCCTCCTCGGTGGCAATGAAGGCCGAGCCGATGTAGGCGAAGTCCGCGCCCATCGCCTGCGCCGCCAGGATGGCGCGCCCGCTGGCGATCGCGCCCGACAGCGCCAGCGGGCCGTCGAACCAGGTGCGGATCTCCTGGATCAGCGCGAACGGGCTGGTGGTGCCGGCATGGCCGCCGGCACCGGCCGCCACGGCGATCAGGCCGTCGGCGCCCTTTTCGATCGCCTTGCGGGCGAAGCGGTTGTTGATGATGTCGTGCAGCACCACACCGCCCCAGCTGTGCACCGCGTCGTTCACATCGGTGCGTGCACCCAGCGAGGTGATGACCACCGGCACCTTGTACTTCGCGCACAGGGCCATGTCGTGTTCGAGGCGGTCATTGCTCTTGTGCACGATCTGGTTGATCGCAAACGGTGCGGCCGGGCGGTCCGGGTGGTCGCGGTCGTGCGCGGCCAGGGTTTCGGTGATCTCGGCCAGCCATTCATCGAGCTGCGAGGCCGGGCGGGCATTGAGCGCGGGCATCGAGCCGACGATGCCGGCCTTGCATTGCGCGATGACGAGCTTGGGGTTGCTGATGATGAACAGCGGCGAGCCGATGACGGGCATCGACAGGGTCTTGAAGACGGCGGGCACGGGCACGGACAGCTCCTGTGGGGGTCTCGGTGGATCGAAGGGCGGGGCAGATCAGTAAGCGTCGAGTGCCATCGCGGTGACGCTGTCGGCACCGTCGACGATGCTGTCGCGCACGCCGGGCACCTTGGCCAGGATGTGGTCGGCATAGAACCGGGCGGTGGCGATCTTCGCCTGCATGAAGGCGGTGTCTTCGCCCTGGGCCAGCTTGCCTTCGGCCACGAGCAGGGCGCGGGCGAGCTGCCAGCCCGCGACCACATTGCCGGCGAGCATCAGGTAGGGCACCGAACCGGCGAACACGGCGTTCGGGCTGGCCTTGGTGTGGCCCGCCACGAACGCGACGACGTCAAGGAAGGCCTCGCGTGCCGCCTTCAGGCGGCGCAGCACGGCACGCGCGGCGACGCTGTCGCTGCGGGCCAGGGCCGCCTCGGTGGCTTCGATCTGGCCGGCAATGGCACGCGCGGTCTGGCCGCCGTCGCGTGCCGTCTTGCGCCCGACGAGGTCGTTGGCCTGGATAGCCGTCGTGCCTTCGTAGATCGTGAGGATCTTCGCGTCGCGGTAGTACTGTGCAGCACCGGTCTCTTCGATGAAACCCATGCCACCGTGCACCTGCACGCCCAGCGAGGTGACCTCCAGGCTCATTTCGGTGCTGTAGCCCTTGACCAGCGGCACCATGAACTCGTAGAAGGCCTGGTTCTGCTTGCGCACCTCGGCGTCCGGGTGAGCATGGGCGGCGTCGTAGGCGGCAGCTGCGACGATGGCCATGGCGCGGCAGCCTTCGGTGTAGGCCCGCATGGTCATCAGCATGCGGCGCACGTCGGGGTGATGGATGATCGGCGCGCTGCCAGCCACCGAGCCATCGACGGGGCGCGACTGCACCCGGTCGCGGGCGTACTGCACCGCCTTCTGGTAGGCACGTTCGGCCACGGCGATGCCCTGCACGCCCACCGCATAGCGCGCGGCGTTCATCATGATGAACATGTACTCGAGGCCGCGGTTTTCCTGGCCGATCAGGTAGCCCACGGCACCGGGGCCCGATGCGTCGGCCAGGCTGCCCGGCGTGCCGTCGCCGAACTGCAGCACCGCGGTGGGGCTGGCCTTGATGCCCAGCTTGTGCTCGATGCTGACGCACTGCACGTCATTGCGCTCGCCGAGCGAGCCATCGGCCTTCACCAGGAACTTGGGCACGATGAACAGCGAGATGCCCTTGACGCCCTCCGGCGCCCCGGCCACGCGGGCCAGCACGAGGTGGACGATGTTGTCCGCCATGTCGTGCTCGCCGTAGGTGATGAAGATCTTGGTGCCGAAGATGCGGTAGCTGCCGTCGGCCTGAGGCTCGGCCCGGGTGCGCACCAGAGCCAGATCCGAACCGGCCTGCGGTTCGGTCAGGTTCATCGTGCCGGTCCATTCGCCCGAGATCATCTTCGGGATGTAGGTCTGCTGCTGCTCGGGCGTGCCGGCCGTCAGCAGGGCCTCGATCGCGCCGTCGGTCAGCAGCGGGCACAGCGCAAAGCTCAGGTTGGCGCTGTTGATCATCTCGATGCAGGCCGCACCGATCGTCTTGGGCAGGCCCTGGCCGCCAAAATCGGTGGGGTGCTGCAGGCCCTGCCAGCCACCCTGGGCGAACTCGCGGAAGGCTTCCTTGAAGCCGGGCGTTGTCGTGACCTGGCCCGCCTTCCAGTAGCTCGGGTTGCGGTCGCCTTCGACGTTCAGCGGCGCAACCACACCTTCATTGAGCTTGGCGCACTCCTCGAGCACGGCCTGTGCCGTCTCGATGCCGGCGTCCTCGAATCCGGGGATGCGGGCCACGTCCTCGAGGCCTGCGAGTTCCTGCATGCAAAACAGCATGTCCTTCACGGGGGCTTGGTACGTCACGATGTCTCCTGCCTGCTTGGCGTCTTCAGGGGGCTTTACAACCCGTGTGGGGCGGAAAAAAACCCGCTTGCCCAGGCGAGGGGCGAACGGGTCTTCTGTACGCGAATGCGCGCGTCAGAGGGCGTTGACCAGCTCCGGCACGGCCGTGAACAGGTCGGCCTCCAGGCCGTAGTCGGCCACCGAAAAGATCGGTGCCTCGGGATCCTTGTTGATCGCCACGATCACCTTCGAATCCTTCATGCCGGCCAGGTGCTGGATGGCACCACTGATGCCCGCTGCGATGTAGAGCTGGGGCGCCACGATCTTGCCGGTCTGGCCGACCTGCCAGTCGTTGGGTGCATAGCCAGCGTCCACGGCGGCGCGGCTGGCGCCCAGTGCGGCGCCCAACTTGTCGGCCAGCGGCGTGAGCACTTCGTTGAACTTGTCGCTCGAACCCAGTGCCCGGCCGCCCGAGACGATGATCTTCGCTGCGGTCAGCTCGGGGCGGTCGCTCTTGGTCACGTCGCGGCCGACAAAGCTGGAGGTGCCGGAATCACCCACCGCGCCCAGGCTCTCGACGGCGGCGCTGCCACCCGTGGCAGCCGCGGCATCGAAGCCGGTGGTGCGCACGGTGATGACCTTCACCGCGTCGGCGCTCTGCACCGTGGCGATCGCATTGCCCGCGTAGATCGGGCGCTCGAAGGTGTCGGCGGCGACCACCTTGGTGATGTCGCTGATCTGGGCGACGTCGAGCTTGGCGGCCACGCGGGGTGCGACGTTCTTGCCGTGCGCGGTGGCCGGGAACAGGATGTGGGTGTAGCCGGAGGCCACGGCCAGCACCTGGGCCGCGACGTTTTCACCGAGTTGTTCACCCAGCGTGGCGCCATCGGCGTGCAGCACCTTGCTCACGCCGGCGATCTGGGCGGCCGCCTGGGCTGCGCCGGCGGCATTGTGGCCAGCCACCAGCACATGGACATCACCACCGCAGGCCAGCGCGGCCGTCACGGTGTTCAGCGTGGCGCCCTTGAGGGTGCCGTGGTCGTGTTCTGCAATGACAAGGACGGACATTTCTTCAGACTCCTGGGCCCGGGGAGCACGCTGGCCTGTCATGGCAGGCGAGGGTGCGGCGGGCCGGTTGCATGCTTGGTTGCGTCAGTCCTGCGCCCGGAGCGCAGGAGCGCGCTGCGGTCAGATCACCTTGGCTTCGTTCTTGAGCTTGGACACCAGCGTGGCGACGTCGGGCACCTTGACGCCGGCGCCGCGCTTGGGCGGCTCGCTGACCTTCAGGGTCTTCAGGCGCGGCGTCACGTCGACCGACAGGTCGGCAGGCTTGAGCGTCTCGAGCGGCTTCTTCTTGGCCTTCATGATGTTGGGCAGCGTCACGTAGCGCGGCTCGTTCAGGCGCAGGTCGGTGGTGATCACCGCCGGGAGCTTGACCTTCACGGTTTCCAGGCCGCCGTCGACCTCACGGGTCACGGTGGCGAAGCCATCGGCAACCTCGACCTTGCTGGCAAAGGTGGCCTGGGGAATGTCGAGCAGGGCTGCGAGCATCTGGCCGGTCTGGTTGCAGTCGTCGTCGATGGCCTGCTTGCCCAGGATGATGAGATCGGGCTTTTCCTTGTCGACCAGGGCCTTGAGCAGCTTGGCCACGGCCAGTGGCTGCAATTCAGCGTCGGTCTCGACCAGGATGCCGCGGTCGGCGCCGATGGCCATCGCGGTGCGCAGGGTCTCCTGGCACTGGGCCACGCCGCAGGACACGGCCACGACCTCGCTCAACACGCCCTTTTCCTTCAGGCGGGTGGCCTCCTCGACGGCGATCTCGTCGAAGGGGTTCATGCTCATCTTGACGTTGGCGATGTCCACCCCCGTGCCGTCGGACTTCACACGCACTTTGACGTTGTAGTCCACGACGCGCTTGACCGGTACCAGTGCCTTCATGCGACGTTCTCCTTTGGATTGACGTAAACGTTAATTCCCGATTCTATGTTGCGGCGCACACTCGTCCTGCCCCGCGGGAGACATCTGCCTGAGGGAGAACCCTGAGACATCTCCAAAATAGAACGACCGTTCGATTTTCGGCGATTCTAGCGGAAGGCATGACGTCCGCGTCAATGGGCGGGCACGAAATAGAGGGGCATGCCCAGGCCCGGCCTATACTGCGCCGCGCCGCGCCTGGCGGCCCGCCTCAACTCTGTGGTAATGCCCCGTACCGCCCCTGTGCTCCCCGTGGATCCTGGTCCGCCTGCGCTGCCTCGCGTTGGCGTGTTCGACTCGGGTGTCGGTGGCTTGTCGGTGCTGCGCGCGCTGTATGCCGCGATGCCGGATGCGCAGTTCCTGTATGTCGCCGACTCAGGCCACGCGCCCTACGGCGAGCGCAGCGATGAGCATGTGCTGCGGCGGTCGATGCACGTGGCTCAGTTCCTGAGCGCTCAAGGCGTCGATCTGATGGTGGTGGCATGCAACACCGCCACGGCCGTGGCGATCGACCGCTTGCGCGCGTTGCATCCTGGACTGCCGTTCGTGGGTGTGGAGCCGGGGGTTCGGCCGGGTGTGGCTGCCACCCGCAACGGCCGGGTCGCCGTGATGGCCACGCCTGCAACGCTCTCGAGCGAGCGTTTCAGGCGCCTGGCGGCACTGGCTGCCGGGGCGGGGCCCACTGTGCCGGACCTGAGGTTGCACCTGCAGCCGTGTCCCGGGCTGGCAGCGGCCATCGAGGCGGGTGACCTGCGCGACGAGACGCTGGCCGCAGTGCTCGACCCCGCCTGTGCCGCCATGCGCGATGCCGACGTGGACACCGTGGTGCTGGGCTGCACGCACTACCCCTTCGTGGCCGATCAGATCGCCCGCCGCATGCCTGCCGGTGTGACCTTGATCGACACCGCAGACGCCGTGGCTCGGCAGGCGCGAAGGCTGCTGCCGATGAATTCAGCGGGTTGCTGCGTGCCGGTGCAGGCATGGAGCAGCGGTGACCCGGAGGCCCTGGAACAGTTTGCGCAGCGCTGGCTGCCGTTTGCCGTGGCGGTGCACGGCAGGATTCACGCTGCCGCCTGACCCGCGGCCCGGTTCACCCGCGGCGGGCGGCCTCCAGGCCACGATCGACGTTGACGGGTTTCAGCAGCACAAGCCCCACCACAAAAAACATCGCGGTCGAGAGGATGGCCAGCCGGTGATTGCCGGAGGTCCACCAGGTCACCAGACCGTAGGTCAGCGGCCCGACGATGGCGGCCAGCCGCACGGCTACCGTCCACAGCCCGAAGAACTCGGCCAGGTGACGGGGCGGCGCAAAGACACCCACCAGCGCACGGCTGGCTGACTGGCTGGAGCCCATGCACAGGCCGGCAATGACTGCGGCCACCCAGAACAACGGGGCCGACGTGGCCAGGTAGGCCAGCACCACCATCACCACCCAGCCGGCCAGCGTGAGGCCCAGCGAGCGCTTGTGGCCGAGCGCGTCCTGCAGGTAGCCGAAGCCGAAGGCGCCGAGCGCCGAGGCCACGTTGACCAGAAAGACCAGCATCATCGTCTGGGTCTGCTTGAAGCCCAGCACCTGTTCGGCATAGACCGCTGCGAGTGCGATCACCACGGCAATGCCGGCCTGGTAGCTGGTGGTGCAGGCCAGCAGCCACATGAAGTCACGGTAGGCACGCGCCTGGCGCAAGGTGGTGCCCAGGCGGCGCAGTGCGGCCCGCAGGCCGCTTTGCTGCAAGGCATCGGGCTGGGGCACGGCACGTTCGCGCAGCAGGCTGAAGGTCACCAGCGAGGCCAGCGCATAGACCGTGGCCGTGATGACCATGGTGACCGGCACGAACTCCTGCGCCGACTGCCCCTGGCCCTGCGCCCAGATCACGTAGGCCAGGCTCAGGCCGAGCGAGAGCATGCCGCCGAAATAGCCGAAGCTCCAGCCCCAGCCGGACACCCGGCCCATCGCGTCAGGCCGGGCCAGTTCGGGCAGGAAGGCTGCGATCAGGGACTCGCCGTACGCATAGAAGGTGTTGGACACGATGATCGCGACCACCGCCCAGGCCACGTCGCCCTGGGCCGCCTTGGCCAGCGCGAGCGTCGAGATCACGCAGCCCAGTGTGGTGACCGCCAGCAGCCGCTTTTTTGCGGCCCGCAGATCGGCCAGCGCGCCCAGCGTGGGGATGGTCAGCATCACGACGGCACACGACACCGACAGCGATGCAGTCCAGGCCAGCGTGGCCCAGGGTGCGTTGCCGGCCACGACACCGACAAAATAGGCGTTGAACACGGCCGTGAGGACCACGGTCGTGTAGCCGGAATTCGCAAAGTCGTACATGGCCCAGGCCATGACCTCGCGCTTGCGAACGCCGGGATTCAGCGCATCCTGAGAGAAAACGGCCATGAAGAGGGCTCCTGCTGAGCTCGGCGGGGGGCGAGCACCGTCGGCATCATGCCTGTGTGGCGCCTCAGGTGCATGACAACACGGTGCCGTGCCGCCCAGGATGCCGCGGGTGCTGCTGCGGCATGGTGCATTGACCGGCCGTGCGACATGGGTCAACCGCGGGCGGACCGCGGGTGCGGCAACGGCTT
The DNA here is from genome assembly GCA_946482595.1 of uncultured Comamonadaceae bacterium. Next base: position 6,425 of record CAMLSD010000016.1, on the reverse strand, counting down.
GGCGATGGTGCCCCGGACCGGACTCGAACCGGTACGCTGCCGTCAGGCAAGCGTCGGATTTTCTTACCCACCACGGTTTTCACCGCCACACGACTATGCGTGTGTTTGGGGTCTGGAGTGCGCCTTGGCCATGGCACCTTGCTTGAATCGCATGTGCCGGCAGGCCCCCGCCGTCCACTCTCTACACCTTCCCGGGATACGGGCTTGGCTCGGCGTTGCCTCGCAGGTTGAGGGCCATGCAGGGGGTTCGCCGAATTTGACGGGATTCACACCGGGTGTTTCCAGCCCGGGTGCTCAAATTTCAAGTCCGATGCGTCTACCGATTTCGCCACCGGGGCACGGTGGACAGTGTATGCGCAGAAGCGGGCTCAGATCGCGAGGTCGTCGAGCGTCTTGCCCGAGGCGAGCGCGGATTCAACCCATTTCGGCTGGCGGCCGCGCCCGGTCCAGGTTTCACCGGTGGCACTGTTGCGGTACTTTGGTGCCACCTTGCTGCCCTTGGCGCTACTGCCTTTTGCCGACGGCCGGGCGGACAGGTCGGCAATCGTGATGCCATATTGGGCCATCAGGCCGCGGATCTGAGCAATTGCGTCGGCAAGTTCCTGACGGCGGGCGTCCTCGATCTTTTTCTCGAGTTCGGCTTTCTGGGCGAGCAGTTCCTGATAGGTGGCCATCGGGTTTTCGTGTTGAGGGTTGCGAAAGGTGAATGCAGAACTGGCCGGATAATAGCCGGCCAGATTCAAACCGGCAACCCGCAAAAGTGTCAGGTCACTGCCGCGGTGCGCGTCTCCAGATATTGCCGGACACCACCCAGGAAATCCCGCAGCGACAACGGTTTGGTCCAGCAGGCATCAAATCCGGCATCCAGAGCGGCCTGTCGGTCTTCGTCAAGGGCCGCTGCAGTGACGGCCACGCAGGGCACGCGCGCCAAGGCCGGCAATTCACGCAGCCGGCCCAGTACCTCGTAACCGGTGATATCCGGCAGATTGAGGTCGACCAATATCAGGTCGGGGGCACATTGGCTGGCCAGGACCACGCCGCCCAAACCGGTCAGCGCGGTTTCGAGTGTTACTCCCGGCAGCATGGCCAGATATTCCCTGACGAGCAGCGCATTGACGTCGTTGTCCTCGATGTAGAGCACACGGCCGCGGACTTCTCCCCCGGCTGGCGCCGGGCCAGCGTCCTTGCCCGGGCTGGCCGCTGCGGCGCCGGGTTCGGAAGCGCCAGCGAGCAGCACCGAAAACCGGCTGCCGATGCCGGCCTCGCTTTCGACTTCGAGGCGCCCGCCCATCAACTCGGTGAGCCGGCGGCTGATCACGAGACCGATGCCAGTGCCCTGCACGGTGCCACCCTCGCGGCCCAGGCGGTCGAAAGGCTGGAACAAGCGCTGGCGCTGGTCCGGGTTCATGCCCATGCCGGTGTCGGTCACGTCGATGCGCACCGTGCGCCCAGCCTCGCCCGGTGGTGCGGCGCTCGACGTGCTGGTGATCGTCACGCTGCCGCCGGGCTGGTTGTACTTGATCGCATTCGATGCGAGATTGAGCAGCACCTGCTTCAATCGGGTGGGATCGGCCCGGACGTGCAGCTGCGGCGTCACGCCCGAGGCATCGAGTGTGATACCCATGCGTTCGGCTTCGGTCGCCACCAACGCACAGACGTCACGCACCATCGGCGCCAGGGCCACGTCCTGCGGCACCATGCGCAGGGCGCCTGCCTCGATGCTCGAGAGTTCGAGTACTTCGTTGATCAGGTTCAGCAGATGCCAGCCGGCGGACTCGATCTGCTCCACATGCTGGCGTTGCCCTTCCAGCAGCGGCTGCCGGATGTCGCTGCGCAGCACCTGCGCAAAACCCAGGATCGCATTGAGCGGCGTGCGCAGTTCGTGACTCATGCGCGACAGGAATTCCGACTTCGCCAGACTGGCGCGCTCGGCCGCCATGCGTTCACTGCGTTCGTGTTCGGCGATGCGCTGGCTGGTGACGTCCCAGGCCACACCCAGCACACGCTCGGCCTGTCCGGCCTCGTTGCGCTGCACGGCGCTGCGCACCGCAATCCAGCGGGTCGCCCCGTCACCGCAGGGCAGGGACCATTCGCTCTCGTGCAGGCCACTGGCACCCACCAGGTCGTGCAGGAAGGTGTCGAGCGATATCACCGGGCCGGCGCCGCTTTGTCCGGTGGCCCTTTGCCACAATCGGCGCGGGTCCTCTCCAGAGGCGAGGTCGGGCGCCTGGCCGAACAAGCGGAACATGCCCTCGTTCCAGATCAGGCTGTGGTCACGCGGGTCGTATTCCCACAGCCCCATGCCGGTGATCGAGGTTGCAAGCTGCAGGCGCTTGAGCAGGGCCTGCTGCTGCAGCGCGGCCTCTCGCTGAGGGGTCACGTCCATCGCGACGCCCACCAGCGCCGATGCACGGCCGCCGGCATCACGCAGCACGGTGCGCCGGGTCAGCAAATGCCGATGACCGCCGTCGGGCCGCAGAACGCGGTACTCCAGCTCGACGACACCCGGTTCACGCTCGGCCTGTTCGCGGGCGGCCTGCACGCGCGGAACATCGTCAGGGTGGATGTGCGCATAGACCTCGTCCAGGCGCGGCGGTGTCGAGCGTCCCTCGAACCCCCACAGCCGGTAGGCTTCGGCGCTCCAGTGGGCTGCATGGGTGCCCAGGTCGTAGTGGAACAGCCCCACACCGGTCACGCCGGTCATCAGTTCCAGCAGTTCGAGCAGCGTCTGCCGCTGGCGACGGGCTTCATGCTCTTTCGACAGATCGAGCATGACGCCGGTCACTCGCACCGGTTTGCCGTCGGCATCGGTGTGCAGCACACGCCGGGAAGCCACCGGGGCATACGTGCCGTCGCGCCGGCGCATGCGGAACTCCTGCGTCAGCGGGCCGGGCTGATCGACCACGCGCGCGGCCGCAGCACGAATGCGCTCGCGGTCGTCCGGGTGGATGAACTCGCGCGCTGCTTCGAGCGACATCGGGGGCATGGGGGCGGTATAGCCGAGCATCTCGCACATCGGCTGGTCCCAGAAAAGCTGGTCGCTTGCCAGTTCATGGCGCCAGGTGCCCATGCGACTCAGGGCCGAGGCCAGCGCCAGGTGCTGGGACAGCTCGTCGACTTGTGTGTGCACCGCCTCGGCCGCCGACGAGTCCAGTGCCAGGCCGCAGATCTTGAGGGCCCGGCCATCCTCGCCGCGGGTCACGTCCCACACCATGTGCACCGCCATGATGCGTCCGTCCGGGTGGACCAGCCGGTAGAACGACTCTCCAGGCTCGCAGGTGTCGATCGAGTGCTGCCACGCCTGGAGCGAATGCGCCCGGTCGGCCGGGTGGAGGCGGCGCATCACCTCGGCAAAACTGGGAGCGGGGCCGTCGGGTGGCAGACCAAACAGGCGGTACATGTGGAGGTTCCACTGTGCCTCGTCGGTCCGGACGTTGCGTTCGAAATACGCGAGGCGCCCGATCTGCAAGGCGTGCCGCACCAGACGGTCGACATCGCTGGGGTCGGGGAACGGGGCCGTCGGGGGATCCAGGTCGTGTCCGCTCGTGTGCATGACGGCCCGTACTGCAAGTGAAGTGGTTTGAGCTCCACGCTACCACGCGCGCAAGCCGCGCCGCAATGGCGGCTGCCCGGGAGCCGACAGTACGAGTACGCAAAAAAGCCCGCGCAGCTTGCAGGCTGCGCGGGCCGGGCGGGGCAAAAGCCTGGCCGGGGCTTACTTGTAGCCGACGCGGTCCAGCATCTGCTGCACGCGGGCCTGGTTGGCGCCCACCACCGAGATCGGGATCAACTCGACCTTGAACTCGCCCAGTGCGTCCAGGGCCGGGTTGGGGACCTTGACGCTCGGCACGGCAGGATACTCATTGTTGCCGTTGGCGAAGTAGACCTGGGCCTGATCGCTGGCGAGGTACTCCAGGAACTTCACGGCCGCATCGCGGTTCTTGGCGTTGCGGGCCATCGCGCCACCAGCGATGTTGACGTGGGTGCCCCAGCTTTGCTGGTTCGGGAAGATCACGCCGACCTTTTCCATCACGGCGCGGTCTTCCGGCTTGGTCGAGCGCATCAGGCGAGCCACGTAGTAGCTGTTGGAGATCGCCACGCCGCATTCGCCGCTGGCCACCGCCTTGATCTGGTCGGTGTCGCCGCCCTTCGGGTCACGCGCCATGTTGGCCACCACACCCTTGGCCCAGGCTTCGGCCTTCTCGGCGCCAAGGTGCTCCATCAGGGCACCGAAAAGCGACAGGTTGTAGGGGTGCGAGCCCGAGCGGGTGCACACCTTGCCCTTGTTTTTCGGATCGGCCAGTTCCTCATAGGTGTCGACGTCGTCCTTCTTCACGCTGGCCTTGTTGAAGACCACCACGCGGGCCCGCGTGGAGAAGCCGAACCATTGCGAACCCTGGCCGTCGTCCTTGCCGCGCAGCTTGGCGGGGATGCGGTCTTCCAGCACCTTGGACTTCACCGGTGCGAACAGCCCGTCGGTTTCGGCACGCCACAGACGGGCGGCGTCGACCAGCAGGATCACGTCCGCCGGGCTGGCAGCGCCTTCGCTCTTCAGCCGGGCGAGGATGCCGGCATCGTCGGCGTCGACCCGGTTGATCTTGATGCCGGTGGCCTTGGTGAAGTTGTCGTACAGCGCTTCGTCGGTCTGGTAGTGGCGGGCCGAGTACAGGTTCAGCACCTTGTCCTGGGCACTGGCGGGCAGATGGAAGGCCACGGCCGCGGCCAGGGCGGTCAGGGAAGTGGCAACACGACGCAACATGAATTCTCCTTGGAATGCCGGCTTGGTGAGTGATGTGCGATTTTAAGCACGAACAAGAATGATTCGCATGAAATAACCTGAGCTGGATCAAGGGCTGGGCAGTTCGTGGCAGCGCACGCACCTCCCGGGTCCTGCGGTGACTGGTGCGTTGCCGTCGTGAACGCCTGCGTCAGTCAGGTGCGCCGGGCGTGACAAATTCGCTTGCCGGGCACGCAAGCATTCAGGAAGATCGCCGGGTGAAATCCAGCACGCATCCCCGGGCCCGCGCAAGCATGCCGCCATCCACCTCAGGCGCTGCGTCCAGCATCGGCCTGGAAACCGGCCTGCCGGTCCTGCTGGTCGGCTGCGACACGCCCGATCACATGTACCTCAAGACCCGCCTGAGCCTCAGGCGGCTGGACGTGCGCGAGGTGGCCACGGCTGCGCAGGCGATCGAGCATTGCGCGGAGCACGTGGTGACGCTGGTGTTTGTCGATGGCGATGCGGTGGGTGCACAGGCACCGGCCCTGTGCCGGCAATTGGCCACACCCCATGCCTGCCGGCGGGCGCCGGCCGTGGTGCTGATGGGTGGCCCCGGACAGACGCTCACCCTGAGATTGCGCGCCTCGCTGGCGCGCTGCCGCTGGTTGCCCAAGCCCCTGCATCCGCGAGAACTGGACGCAGCGATCCTGAAGGGGCTGGGGGTGCTCGCCGATCGTGCCGGCGAGCGCGAGATCGTCTCGCTGTTCCAGTAGCCGGGGCAGTCGCCCCGGGCCAGCCGCTCAGGCGCTGGGCGGAACGTAACCCGCCGGTTGCTCGGCGCCTTCACCGAAGAAATAGCGCTCCATCTGGCGAGCCAGGTACTGGCGTGCACGGGCGTCGGCCAGGTTCAGACGGTTCTCGTTGACCAGCATGGTCTGGTGCTTGAGCCAGCCAGCCCAGGCTTCCTTGCTGACGTTGTCATAGATGCGCTTGCCCAGCTCGCCGGGGTAGGGCGCGAAGTCCAGGCCTTCGCCTTCCTTCTTCAGATACACACATTGCACGGTGCGTGCCATCGGGAACTCCTTGTGTTCGTGGGGGGAAAGGGGCGGCCTTCAGTTCAGCCGCTTGACCAGCACCTGCGAGCGCCGGTCCCAGTTGTACTTGCGCTTGCGGGCCTCGGGCAGCCATTCAGGGTCGACCTGCGAGAAGCCGCGCTTGATGAACCAGTGCATCGTGCGGGTGGTCAGCACGAAGATGCTGTCCAGGCCCATGGCCTTGGCACGCTGCTCGATGCGCTTGAGGATGCGTTCGCCATCACCCTGGCCCTGCACCTGCGGCGAGATCGTCAGCGCGGCCATCTCGGCGGTGCGCGCCTCGGGGTAGGGGTAGAGCGCGGCGCAACCGAAGATCACGCCGTCGTGCTCGATCACGGTGTAGCACGAGACATCGCGCTCGATCTCGGTGCGCGAGCGCTTGACCAGCGTGCCGTCACGCTCGAAGGGCTCGATCAGCTGAAGGATGCCGCCAACGTCGTCGGCCGTGGCCTCGCGCAGGCTCTCGAGCTTTTCATCGACCACCATGGTGCCCACGCCGTCGTGGGTGTAGACCTCGAGCAGCACGACACCATCGACCGCAAACGGCAGGATGTGCGAGCGCTCGACGCCGCCGCGGCAGGCCTTCACGCAGTGCTGCAGGTAGAACGCGG